>JBGSQD010000138.1:0-13196 GCA_041738275.1 Geobacterales bacterium | reverse complement strand
GGCTCGTCCCGGCAGTACCCATGGCTACGATATCATTGACCACACCCGGCTTAATCCCGAAATCGGCACCAGGGAAGAATACGAAGAGTTTGTCGCCGCCATGGAGCGCAACTCTATGGCGCAGATACTTGACATGGTGCCCAATCACATGGGGGTGGGATCGGATAACCGCTGGTGGGTTGATGTGCTGGAAAACGGCCAATCTTCTTCGTATGCTTCGTTCTTCGACATTAACTGGCAATCCCAGGAGGAGGAGCTGAAAAACCGAATCCTTCTACCCGTGCTGGGGGATCATTTCGGGACGGTTCTCGAGGCGGGCGAACTGCATCTTGTTTTCCTGGCAGATCACGGTAGCTTCTCTATCGCCTATTACCAGCATCGCTATCCCATCGCCCCGAGATCGTATCCCGACATTCTCGGCCATGATCTCCAGCGCCTGGAGGCCCGGCTGGGCAGCCAAAATGAAGGGTTTCTTGAATTGCAGAACCTGATCGCCTCCTTTGCCGGACTCCCGGGACGGGAGGAAAGCAGTCCAGAGCAAATGGAAATGCGCAACCGCAACAAGGAGGTGCTGAAGCGACTGTTGGCGAGGCTGTGCCGCGAGGTGCCAGAGATTGGAGTGTTCATCGAGGAAAACGTCCTTCTCTACAATGGCGAACCCGGCAAGACGGAGAGCTTCGATGCACTGGAAGCGCTGCTTTCCCGGCAGGCTTATCGCCTGGCCTATTGGCGGGTTGCATCCGACGAGATCAACTATCGTCGATTTTTCGACATCAATGAACTGGCAGGTCTGCGCATGGACCGCAAGGAGGTTTTCGAACAAACCCACCGGCTGGTCCTCGACCTGATCGCCACCGGCAAGATCGATGGGCTGCGCATAGACCATCCCGATGGCCTCTACGATCCTGAACAGTATTTTCAGACCCTGCAAGCAGCGGTCAGTGGTGAACCCTTGCCTTCTGCAATTCCGATCAACGAAGAAGCTGGCACCGGCAATAGGCGGGCGGCACTGCCCCTGTATGTGGTGGTTGAGAAAATACTCACCGATGCAGAGCAGCTGCCCGAGCATTGGTCGGTGCATGGCACCACCGGCTACGATTTTTCCAGCATGCTGAACGGGATTTTTATCGATCAGACCGCACAAGAGGAGATGACGGCTATCTATCATCGCTTCATCGGTCGCGAGATCGATTACGCCCTGTTGGTCCATAATTGCAAGCGCCTGATCATCAAGACCGCCATGGCCGGAGAGATCAATGTTCTCAGCAATCAACTCCATCGCCTGGCCAAGCGCAACCGTGCCACCCGCGATTATACCCTCAACAACCTGCGCGAGGCTCTGAGCGAGATTGTCGCCTGTTTCCCGGTTTATCGCACCTATTGCACTGAGAAATGTTTCGACCCTCTGGACAGGTGTTATGTGCAACAGGCCGTCGATCAGGCCAAAGCAAGGTGGCAGGCGGAAGACACGAGTATTTATGATTTCGTCCGATCAGTACTGCTCCTGGAAGCTGAAGTGAAGCCAGCAGGGATCGACCAGACCCTCGTTGATTTCGTCAAGAAATTTCAGCAGTATACTGGGCCAGTGATGGCCAAAGGGGTGGAAGATACCGCCTTCTTTATCTACAACCGCCTTGTTTCGCTCAACGAGGTCGGAGACGATCCCAACCGCTTCGGGCAAACGGTGGCTTCTTTTCATGCAGCCAACCAAACCCGGGCCGCCAACTGGCCCCATGCCATGCTCAACACCTCCACCCACGACAGCAAACGCAGCGAAGATGTCAGGGCGCGGATCAATGTGCTGTCGGAGATGGCTGTGGAGTGGGGACAGGCCGTGGATAGGTGGCACACCATGAACATGGAGAAGAAAACAATGGTTGGCCAGGAGGGGACGCCATCGAACAACGATGAGTATGCGCTCTATCAGCAACTGTTGGGGGCCTGGCCCCTCGAAACCACGGCCGAAGCGGACAGCGCCCTGTTCCAGGAACGTTTCACCGCTGCCATGCTCAAATCGGCGCGCGAGGCCAAGGTGCATACCAGTTGGTTGAACCGGAATCAAGCCTATGAGGAAGCACTGACCGTGTTTATCGAGCGATTGCTCAATGGAGAAGACTGCTCTTTTCAAGACGATTTCAAAGCGTTCGAGCAGCGCACTGCCCGATTCGGCATGCTCAACAGCCTGAGCCAGTTGCTGCTCAAGCTGACGTCGCCGGGGATTCCGGACACTTATCAGGGCAACGAGATCTGGCGTTTCTGCCTAGTCGATCCGGACAACAGACGGCCGGTGGATTATACCCGGCGCAAGGAGATGCTGAGTTCCCTGCAGCGGTTGCTGGAAGATGAGAGCACGCCCATGGCCTCCCGTTTGCGGAATCTTTTGGACAATGCCCAGGACGGCCGGATCAAGATGTATGTTTTGTGGCGGACCCTGAGCTTTCGCCGGGAACAGTCAAAGGTTTTCCTGCACGGAGCCTATCTGCCCCTTGATGCGGTCGGGCCCGCCAAGGAACATCTCTGTGCCTTTATCCGTAGCCATGGCGGACAGGTGGTAATTGCCGCAGTCCCCAGGCTCACCGCCACGCTGCTTCACAAAGATCCAACCCGCTGGCCGCTGGGCCGCGAGGTCTGGCGGGAAACAGCCTTGCTCTTGCCCCATCAATTCATGAACAATCGTTTTGTCGACCAGTTGAGTGGGGAGGTCGTCAAGACCGAGCCAAGGCAGGGGGAGCGACTGCTTGCGGCTGACCTCTTCCGCTCCTTTCCAGTGGCCCTGCTGGTGGACGCTAACCAGCGGGGTTGAGATGGTCACATTGCGTTGTGTCACTACTGAGACCCCGGGCCGCAGCCCCCTGCCACGATCTTGTACAGTCGTTTGGCTTGAAGCACCTCTGTTCTGAGGAGGTTAAAAATTTATACCTGCAGGAATACGAACCCTATTCAAGGCATACCTGATGGATATCTCATTTTTTAACGAAAAAGACTTTCGGATGACGATAGCAACTATCCTCGAACAGGGTTTTGGGATGGCGGCAGTTTTTAACGCTCAAGCTCAGATCGAATATGTCAATCCGACCTTTGTCGAACTGACGGGCTGTATCAAAAAGGATGTCGTCGGCCAGAATTTACTCGCTTTCAGAGCAGATCCCCATCATCCCCTGGCATTTCCTCAGGAATGCTGGAAGTCCCTTTCGCAGGGCCAGGAGTGGCGAGGGGAATTGTATGTTGCTCATCAAAAAGGCCATTTTTATTGGCAATTGAACCGCATTATTCCGATCAAGGACGCTTCCGGGACCATTCAACACTTTCTCGCTCTGATGGAAGACATCACCGACCGGAAGCGGGCCGATGAAGCTCTGAAGGAGCGCCTGCATTTCGAGGAGCTGCTGTCTAGTCTTTCTGCGCGATTTGTCAATCTACCTTCCGATCAGGTCGATATTGAAATCCAGAAAGCGCTCCAGCAACTTCTTGATTTTTTTCAAGTAGACCGCTGTGGGCTCGTGCAGATCATGCATGACAACGAGACCTGGCAGGTCACTCACGCAGCTTTTGCTGACAACGTTTCTTCGGTGCCCATGAACACTGAACTGCCAGTTTCACGCAACCCATGGGCATATGACTTAATGGTCCGACAGGGGCAGGTGGTTTTTTATTCAAACCATGATGAACTGCCGCCTGAGGCAAGCACTGACAAGCGCACTTGGGAGGAATTGGGGATTCGGTCCCAGCTGAGCATCCCGCTTACCACCAGCGGCCCTGTTGATCATGTAATCTCCATAAACGCAGTGAATAGAGAATGTTTCTGGCCGCAGGAATTGGTGCCAAAGCTGCAGCTCCTTGGGGAAGTTTTCGTCAATGCCCTCAAAAGGAGCAAAGCGGACCAGGATCTGCGTGCGAGCGAAGAGTATTTACTCCTGGCGTCTTCTGCTGCGGAAGCCGGTCTATGGAGGTTGAATACCGAGACGGGGTATATCTGGGTAACGCAAATGGTCCGAGAACTTTTTGACCTACCCAAACAGGGAAACTTGAAAGTGGACAATTTCCTGGCGATTGTTCACCCGGATGACCGCTCAACCGTGCAAGCACTGATAGGAAAGGCTCTGGAGACTGGGAAGATTGAAACAATTGAGTATCGTATAGTACGACCCGACGGTAGCATCCGCTGGATCGTCAGTCGTGGCCAATCATATGCCAAAACGCAGGGGGACTCTCCTGCTCTGATGGGTGTGTCTATCGACATTACCGACCGCAAGGCCATGGAGTCCCGAATCAAGGAGCAATTCAAAGAGATTAGCAAGCTGAAGCTCCGGCTGGAAGAAGAGAACAGGTATCTCCGTGAAGAGGTGAAAACGGAACGAGGTTTCGGCACGATTATCGGTTCCAGTGACGTGCTCCAATATGTCCTATTCAGGGCTAAGCAGGTTGCCCCAACCGATGCCACGGTGCTGATCCTTGGAGAGACCGGGACCGGCAAAGGTTTGGTGGCCAGCGCCATCCACGATATGAGCCGGCGGCAGAAGAAACCGATGATTACGGTCAATTGCGCCGCCTTGCCAGGCAATCTCATTGAAAGCGAACTTTTTGGACGGGAAAAAGGTGCATTCACCGGCGCCCACTCACGCCAGATTGGACGTTTCGAGCTTGCCGACGGAGGCACAATTTTTCTCGATGAAATCGGAGAAATGCCCATCGAACTCCAGGTGAAACTCTTGCGAGTTCTGCAGGACGGCGAATTTGAACGGCTTGGTGGCTCCAGAACCACCAAGGTCGATGTGCGGGTAATCGCCGCGACCAGCCGAGACTTAAAGGCCGACATCGCCGGCGGAAGATTTCGGGAGGATCTGTATTATCGTCTCAACGTTTTTCCTTGCTCTCTGCCGCCGTTGAGAATTCGAACTGAAGACATTCCTCAACTTGCTCAGTACTTTATCAAGCGATACTCTCAAAAATTCTCAAAGCATTTTGAAACGATTGCCGAGGAAACCATGCAGATGCTCGTTTCCTATCAGTGGCCGGGCAATGTACGAGAACTGGAACACATCATCGAACGAGGCACTATCACCAGCCAGGGGTCCAAATTTCGATTGGCTGAGCCACTTGAAGGTCAAGCTGCTAAAACTATCGCAGAGGAGTCACTGGAAGAGGAGTTCGACACCATTGCCCGAACCCATTTCCTTCATGTCCTGCACAAAACCAACTGGAGGATCGAAGGGAAAGGTGGGGCCGCCGAAACCCTCGGTCTACATCCAAGCACTCTGCGTTTTCGCATCAAAAAATTAGGGATCAAGCGTCCCTGAACCTCTCGCCCACAACGATTACCCCTCAATATTTTGTGGTTTCCTCAGTATATTGAGGGTCCGCACTCTCCCCCGCATCCTTTCCGTAGAACATTTTTCTATTGGATACCGAGTCGTTACCGTTTATTAGCCGTCTCCATTCTACATGGAACGATATTTGAGTACATCTTATCAGATACCTTGAAACTCCACAGGACAATACCCCCTGAGCCGTTATTCCGTAACGCTCTCGCAATGGAGAAAACCTCTTCCCAGAATTTGCACCCCAATGGAAGAAATTATGGATCTCACTATTGAACTACGCGCCAGAATAGAAAAATCCCAGGAACTCCGGCAGGTTCTCTTGGCTCTCGTTCCCGCAATACGCAGGGAGGATGATTGCAAAGACAGTCGCATCTTCAGGGATATGGAGGATGATGGGATTATTTTTCTATGGATAGAGTGGAAAGACACCGCCGCTCTTGAGCGGTACGTGCGGTCCGGGGGCGGGAGTGCCATTCTGGGAGCAATTGATCTGCTTGGTGAAAAAGTGCGGGTTAGGATCGGTGCGGAAAACTGCTGGGAAGGGATCGAGATCCTCAAAAAAATTCGTCGCAAAACATGATTTTAACGGCTTATCTATTCGTTTTTTTTGTCAAAAACAACATTGAAAAGAGGAGAGACTCATGCAACCATTCATCAGTTTTGGACTGCTGATCGCGGCAGCAATCCTGACCATCACCGGTTGTGCCCCAACCACCGTGAACGTGGTCAGCCAATACACCGGCAACCTCCCACAACCTAACCGGATTCTCGTCTACAATTTCGCTGTATCGCCCGATGAGGTTAAACTCGATCAGGGCGTCTCTGCCGAGGTGCAGACCATGGCCGGCAATCCTCAACCCCCTTGGACCGAGAAGGAAATTCAAGTCGGTCGAACCGTGGCCAACTCCCTAGCCGCGAAACTGGTGGCTGAACTCCGCAAGATGGGCTATCCGGCGGAACGGGTCTCGGGCGTGCCCCCATATCGCGGCGACAATGTCCTTGTAATTGAAGGCCAGATCACCTCGGTCGATCAGGGAAGTAAGGCGGCCCGGGTGGTGGTCGGCCTTGGCGCCGGACATTCGGACGTCAAGACCTACACCCAGATCTATGACCTTCAGCACCGCGGCCGGCGGCTCTTAGAACAGTTCACCACCGATGCCCGTAGCGGCTACAAGCCTGGAATGGCCGAGACCGAAGGGGCCAGCGCCGCGGCCGGACACTGGGCGATGGGGCTGGCCGTCGGGGTTGGACTCAACGTGGCCAGCGAGAAGTTCAGCGACAACGTCGAGGCCGATGCCAAACGGACCGCCGAGCAGATTGCGAAGCAGATTAACACCGTTTTTCAAAACAGGGGCTGGGTACCAACCCTGCCACCGCAATAATCGCGGGCAACCGCTCATCGAGAAGGAGGTATTATGACCAGAAATCTGACGAGATTAAGTATGAAGACCGCCCTGCCGGTCGCATCCATTGGGGCGTTTCTGCCCCTGCTGGCGGCCTTTCCGTCGCTGGCGGTGGAAACTACGGGCGCACCCGGAGCCCCCGACGCGACCACCACCATCAGCGGCCAACAACTGCCGGCGCCTGATCCGAAGTTCGATGGCGTCATAAAGGAGGGCGCCCTTCAATCGAAAGCATGGTGGGGGCCACGCATCGTGCCGCCCAAACAAGCGCCCAACATCCTGCTCATCATGACCGACGACTCAGGCTTCGGCGTACCGAGCACCTTCGGCGGCGTCATCCCGACGCCCACGATGGATCGTCTCGCCCAAAACGGCCTCAGGTACAATAACATCCACTCCACCGCGCTGAGTTCGCCGACGCGCGCCGCCCTCATCACCGGGCGCAACCATCACTCTGCCGGTTTCGGTGTGATCTCCGAACAGTCCACGGGTTTTCCAGGTTACAACAGCATCATCGCCAAGGACAAGGCAACTATCGGCCGTATCCTGAAGGAAAACGGCTACGCCACCTCGTGGTTCGGCAAGGATCACAACGTGCCAGCCTTCGCGGCAAGCAAGGTCGGGCCGTTTGACAATTGGCCCATCGGACAGGGCTTCGATTATTTCTACGGATTTGTCGGCGGCGATGCCAACCAGTGGCAACCGAACCTGTTCCGCAACACCACCCAGATCTACCCCTTCCAGGGCAAACCGGAATGGAACCTGGTTACAGCCATGGCCGATGATGCCATTGATTACATGGCTCAAATCAACCAGATCGATCCGAACAAACCGTTCTTCGTATACTACGTTCCCGGTGCTACGCATGCACCGCATCATCCCACCAAGGAATGGGTGGACAAAATTCACGACATGCGCCTCTTCGACGACGGCTGGAACAAGCTGCGTGAGCGAATTTTTGAGAACCAAAAGCGGTTAGGGGTGATCCCGGCAGACACCAAACTTGAACCCTGGCCGAAGGATGTAATCAAGAACTGGGACGACTGCACGCCGGAAGAAAAGAAGCTCTTCATCAAACAAGCGGAAATCTTTGCTGCCTTTGAAGCGTATAACGACCACGAGATAGGGCGCGTCATCCAAGCCGTTGAGGATATGGGCAAGCTCGACAACACGATCATCATCTACATCAACGGTGACAACGGCACCAGCGCCGAAGGTGGTCCGCTAGGCACGCCCAACGAAGTTGCGTTCTTCAACGGTGTCAACAAGATGCCTGTTGCCGAACAAATGAAGTGGTACGACACATGGGGTACGGAGCAGACCTATAACCACATGTCGGCTGGCTGGTCTTGGGCGTTTGACACGCCGTTTACCTGGTTCAAACAGAACGCCTCGAAACTCGGCGGTATTCGCCAGTGCATGGTCGTCTCTTGGGGGGATCGCATCAAAGACAAGGGCGGTCTCCGTGATCAGTTCATGCACGTCATTGACGTGGTCCCGACCCTTCTCGAGGTTTCCGGTATTCCCGCCCCCGAGCTTGTTGACGGTATCAAGCAGGCCCCCATCGAAGGCACGAGTTTTGCCTACACATTTGAGACGAAGAACGCCAAAGAGCCGTCGCGACACAAAACCCAGTACTTCGAAATGATGGGCCAGTGGGCACTCTATCACGAGGGATGGATGTTAAGCACCAAGGTGAACCGCGCACCGTGGGAAGCCTTCGGCGCCGCCAATCCTGACCCACTCAACAATCAGGTTCTTGAACTTTACGACCTGAATAAAGACTTCAGCCAGTCCCAGAACATCGCCGACAAGTATCCGGAAAAAGTGAAGCAAATGAAGACAATGTTCATCGAGGAAGCAAAGAAGTATCAGGTTTTCCCGATGGACGCCTCGGTGGCCGGGCGAATTGTGGCTCCGCGTCCCAACATCACCGCTGGCCGTACCGAGTTTGTGTACACCCGTCCGATGGTCGACCTGCCACAGGGTGACTCGCCGATGCTGCTAAACAGTTCGTACACCATCACTGCCGACATCGACGTGCCGGCAAGCGGTGCGGAAGGCATGATCCTGACCTCGGGTGGCCGCTTTGCCGGCTATGGCTTCTATCTGCTCAAGGGCAAGCCGGTGTTCCTCTGGAACCTCATTGATCTGAAACGTATTAAGTGGGAAGGGCCGGACGCGCTCACACCCGGCAAACACACCCTCGAGTTTGACTTCAAATACGATGGCCTTGGCGCTGGCACGCTTGCCTTCAACAATATGAGCGGTCTTGGCCGTCCAGGAACCGGCACGCTGAAAGTTGACGGCAAGGAAGTGCAGACCATCGCCATGCCGCACACGCTGCCGATGATCCTGCAGTGGGACGAGAGCTTCGATATCGGGTCCGACACGCTGACCGGTGTCAACGATGCCGATTATCTGCCGCCGTTCCCATTGACCGCCAAGCTTAATAAGCTGACCATCAAGGTGGATCGGCCGAAGCTGTCGCCCGAGGATATCAAAAAGCTTGAAGAGGGCATGCAACAAGCCGCCGATGCGAAATAAGTCTGTTCGGTCGGCAACTGTGCGGAACGCGGTTCATTCATCCTGCACAGACCGCGCGGGCCGCTCTCCGGGGCGGCCCTGCTAAATAAAAAAATAGAGGAAAAATCAAATGAAAAACGCAGCTCTTCTCGTCGGTTTGATCTTTATTATGGCAGCATGTTCCCCTGTCTCCAAGCAGGCAAAGCAGGATTTGGCGAAGCCAATCAATTGCGCTACGGCTGAAGGTGATATTCGGGCCTTGAATTCTGAAAAGGTAAATGTCGCCAGGGAGATTGCCGCTGGAGTTACTGCCATTGTCCCGGTCGGTTTGGTTGTCAACACTGCCACCGGTAAAGAAGGAGATCATTTTAAAGTCGCTACTGGTGAATATAACACGATGATTGATAAGAAGATTGCCGAAATCAAGCAGCAGTGCGGTATGAAGTAAGGAGCAGCGAAATTTTTAATCCGCGAATGCTAGATCCGGCATTTTATTACCCTGTGCCGGATCTAGCTTGAATCATTAGATTTATAAACTTGTTCTTGTAATGGGATATACAACATTAGGCTGAGTTTGACACAGAACCATTTTCGACAATGTAAAAGATGACGATCTCGTCAAAGTCTTCAAAATGCCATTTTGTTCACCGTAACATACTGAATTTATTAAGCTTGGTTTCTTGCATTTTTTACGAATCCATGAAAGAAGAATACCAAATGAGCACCTTAGGAAGGCAAGACGATGACTGTGTGTATAAAAGTAGCAACAATCCTCGCGGCTCTGGGCTGGATGCTGGCCGCAACCACCCCAGCACAGGCAGCAATGACCGCCGAGGAACTGGCCAAGATTGCCCAGAACCCGGTCGGCAACTTGATCAGTCTGCCAATCCAGAACAACACCAACTTCAACGTCGGACCGAGGGACGGCACCCAGAACATCCTCAATATCCAGCCGGTGTTTCCAATTTCGGTCAATCAGGACTGGAATATCATTACCCGGACCATCGTGCCGGTTATCTCGATGCCGGCGTTCAGCGACGCCGACGATCGCACTAACGGCCTCGGCGATGTCCAGTTCAGTTCCTTCCTGTCGCCCGCCGACCCTGGAAAATGGATCTGGGGCATAGGCGGTATTGCCCAACTTCCGACCAATTCCGACGCCAAACTGGGCAATGACAACTGGGGTCTAGGCCCGACTGGGGTAGTGCTGCGCCTGGAAAAGGGTAATCCTTGGGTTTATGGGGTGTTGGTCAACAATGTTTGGTCGTTTTCGGGTCGTGAGACAGGTGGCTCCTACAACAATGGCCTGATTCAGCCGTTCCTGAACTATAATTTTTCGGAAGGCCTTTATCTCACCAGTTCGCCTGTTGCCACAGTCAATTGGAAAGCTGAAAGCGGACAGCAGTGGACGATTCCGCTGGGCGGGGGAATCGGTAAGATCTTTCACCTCGGCCGGCTTCCCGTCAACACACAGCTGTCAGCGTATTATAATGTGGAGCATCCGGACGAGGCGGCCGACTGGCAGTTACGATTCCAGGTGCAGTTTATGTTTCCGAAGTAACACGAGCGCCTTTCTGCTTCGGTTTCCCTTTGCATGGTTGTGGAAAAGAAGGTGCGTATTAACCGAGGTTGCCTGTATTTTATGGAGTTTTTCGGTATGTGACCGCTTTGCAACGGTTCGAGCTGTTGCTTGCTGAAGAACCGGAACAACTCGGTGAGACTTTAATCCTGCAGTGTTGTCTCCACCCGAACAGAGTGCGATTTTGACCTGACCGGCATTCTCATTCTTTGGCAGTACCGCTGGGGCCAGGAATTATAAAGCAAAAATGAGATCCCGACATCCGCCTCGAGAGGAGAAGGGCACCCAGCACACCTCATGATGAGTGATACGCACATGGAAGAGACGGGTTGTGGAATACAGGGGCTTCATGTCGTCGCCAAGCCGATCGGATCGGCTTGTAACTTGGACTGCGCCTACTGTTTTTATCTGGAAAAAAGTGCCTTGTACGATCCACATGAAGATTTTCGCATGCCGGATGCGGTGCTTGCTGCTTTCATCCGACAGTATATCGAGTCCCAGCCGACACCCGAGGTTGCTTTCGTCTGGCAGGGCGGAGAACCGACGCTGCTTGGCCTCGATTTTTTCCGCCGGGTTGTCGCCCTACAGCAGCCCTTTGCCAGCAACAAAACAATCAGCAACTCGCTTCAGACCAACGGGACCCTGCTTGATGACGAATGGTGCCGGTTTCTCAAAGATCATGGTTTCATGGTCGGGATCAGCCTGGACGGGCCGCAGTCGATCCACGACCGATATCGCCGCGACCGCAAGGGACAGGGTTCCTTTGAACGAACCATGCGCGGGCTTCAACTGCTGCAGCACCATGGGGTCGAGTACAACGTCATGGCCAGCGTCGCCCGTGAGACCGCTGCCCAGCCGCTGGAGGTCTACCGCTTTTTCAGGGACGCCGGGGTCGAGTTCATTCAATTCGCTCCGGTTGTCGAGCGTCTGGCCGACGAACAAACAGCGCAGCTCGGACTCCGACTTGCCCCTCCCGCCACTCTGGACCGGCCGGAGTCTCAGACCGCAGTTACCGAATGGTCGGTAGTTCCTGATGAATACGGCGACTTCCTGATCGCCATCTTCGAGGAATGGGTCCGGCACGATGTGGGCTCGGTCTTTGTCATGAACTTCGAATGGGCCATCAATGCCTGGATCGGCAATCCTTCTCCGGTTTGCGTGCACGCCAAGCAATGCGGACGCTCGTTGGTGATCGAGCATGATGGCAGCCTGTATGCCTGCGATCATTGCGTCTATCCCCAATATCGATTGGGAAATATCCTGACCGACACCCTGCCGGTGCTGGTGGAGAAATCGCTGCAAACCCAATTCGGCATCAGCAAGGAAACCGCATTGCCCCGCTGGTGCAGGGAGTGCGATGTCCTGGCCGCCTGTCAGGGAGGGTGCCCCAAGCATCGTTTCATCCAAACCTTTGATAACGAACCTGGTCTGCAATACTTATGTGCCGGGTACCAGAAATTCTTCCGCCATACCCCCAAGTATCTGGGTATTATGACCCAATTGCTTGAAAACGGACTACCGGTCAGCCTGGTGATGGAGGCCCTCAAGGGTCCGTTGGCCATTTCCATTAACCCATAAGAACGGCACCAAGCCCTCGAAAAATAAAGAAAAGCGCAGAAGGCGCTGCCAGAAGAGGTCAACCATGCAAACAACCGCACATCGCCTGCAGACACTGATCGCGTCCATGGTCATAATACTGCTGTGTTCAAGTCAGGCCATGATTGCCGAAGGAAGGGAAATGGGAGGGCCACGAGGCGGTGAAGTCATGCGAGGCCCAATGGGAGATACCGCGGTAGAGGGGCCGCGAGGCAATGTCGCTGTGGGCACTCGATACAATGAGGTGCCCAATTTGGCAAACACGGTGATCGTGGACGGACAAACATACTATGTGGATGACAACGGCGTATATTATCAACCCTGCGATGATGACGACACTGTCTATTGCGTTGTTCCTGCTCCACAAAATGATTGAGGAAGCGATCCGTTGGATGCGCTATGAGTAGACACGACTGCGTCAACCTGTACTGCAGTTCACTGTCGTGCAAATAATAATATATGGAGGGAGAAAACAGATGGAAAAGAGAAGCGTGAAATGGGCTATTGCCCTGATGTGCCTGGGGCTGACCGTACAGGCCCAAGCCGGTGGTCTGTACATGTATGAACTCGGTACCGAGGATCTTGGCCTGGCCAATGCGGGTAGTGCGGCCCGTGCCCAAGATGCTTCGGTGATTGCCAACAACCCAGCCGGCATGACCCGCCTGCAAGGCAATCAGCTCACTGTGGGTGCTCAGTTGTTATACGGGGATTTGGATTATACGCTCAACGATCCAAACCTGGAGGGCCCAGGCAATGTCGTCGGCTGGATGC
>JBGSQD010000314.1:0-4238 GCA_041738275.1 Geobacterales bacterium | reverse complement strand
TAGAATAGTATGACTGATCAGCGGATGCGCAGGAAGGTATCCTCGTGATCAGCAAAACCATTCGCAAGATGGAGGGCTGTTGGATGACTATAGCAAACCAGTGTAAATTTTTCGGACATTTCATTACGGTAGAAAAAGCGCTGGCAATCAGAGACGCCACACCGGCTGAAAGAAGAATGTCTTTGGAATTTGAGTGCATTGCATGTGGAAAATCCGTTCGACCTTACAATGCCGGAGACAGCTGTGCGGCACATTTCAAGCATCTGAGCCGCAATCCTCAATGCAAGTTAAGTGATCCGCCCAGACCCTACTGATATAAAAAGAGGACCATCCAAAAACAACATAATGCCGGAAATGAAATAGTCATTAAGGCATCAAATGAGTTTTGATAATGGCTTAATGACCGGCGTGCGGTTGTGATAAATTTCAGTGGATTGCACCGGCATCAAGTAGCTGGCGAACTGAAAGCATAAGCATGGATGACTTCAGTGGTTTGGAAAGAACAAGGGCGTTTTCAAGGGTGAGTAACTTCTCATTCATAATTTGATCAGTGTAGCCGCTCATTACTATTACTCTGGCATTCGCATTTATTTTGTAAACTTCCTCTAAAAGCTCTATCCCGTTCATCTTTGGCATGATGACATCAGTTATCAGTAACCGGATCTCTTCATGTCTTTTTTGGTATATCGACAAAGCGGTTTCGCCATTATCGGCAACAAGCACTTTGTAGCCTGAATCTTCCAGCAGCATGGTTGTAACATTGCGGACAGCGGCATCATCGTCGGCAAGAAGTATGGTTTCATCCCCTCGAGGAAAATAATCTCTTGACTGTTGAGGCTGTTCACTCTTCTTTGACTTGTTCAAAAGCGGCAGATAAATCCTGAACAAAGTCCCTTGCCCTTTTTCGCTGTTGACGTTGATTTTTCCATTGTGTTTGGCGACTATGCCGTGAACGATGGAGAGTCCCAGTCCCGTACCTTTGTTGGTTTCCTTGGTTGTGAAAAACGGTTCGAAGATATGATCCAGGGTATCCCTGTTCATCCCCATGCCGCTGTCAGATACAGATATCAAGCAGTACTTGCCCGGCATCATTCCATCATCCAGTTCGGACTCACCAGCATTAAACTCTATTATAGACGTACTGATCGACAGAGTTCCGCCAGAGGGCATGGCATCCCTCGCGTTCACCACCAGGTTGATTAATACCTGTTCAAGCTGCCCTTTGTCGGCCATGACGGGGGTGGGCTGGTCAGAAAGCACGGACCTGAATTCAATGTCCTCTCGAATAAGTCTTTTCAGGCTTTTTTCAAGCGCTGTAATAATCGTGTTGACATCCTCCGGCTTGGTTTTCATCGGCTCTTTTCTACTGAAAGCAAGAAGGCTCCGCGTCATTTCAGCAGCTCGCTCAACCGATGCGGAGATCTCGCCTGCCATTGCAGAGTTTTCACTCCCTTTTTCCAGTCGCATTGACAGTAGCGAGGCATATCCCGCAATAACCGTGAGTACGTTGTTGAAATCATGGGCCACCCCCCCGGCAAGTGCCCCTATTGTCTCCATTTTCTGGGAATGGATAAGCTGGTCTTCAACCTTGCGCTGTTCAGTAACATCCACAAATACCGAGAGCAACCTCGTCTGGTTTTCTATTGGAAATAATTCCCCATAATACTGGGTGATGAGTTGTCTGCCATCCTTGGTACAGACATTCAGGTCCATGCCGGAAACCCTTCCATGCCGTTGACTCTCCGCAACAATGCAATCCCAGTCTGAATGCCTGATCCATCCGAGCTCCAGAGATGTCTTTCCGATAAGCTCTACACGGCTGTAACCGGATAATTCGACAAACTTGTTGTTGATTTCCAGAAAGGTGCCATCTTCGATTATAGTAATTGCCATCATCAGCGGGGCGTTCTGGAAGGTCTTGGAAAACTTTTCCTCACTCAGAATGATGTCTGCTTCTGCCCGGGTACGCTCGGCAATCTCTTCTTCCAGCATGACCGCCTGCTCCTGAAGGGCTTCCTGCGCGAACTGCCGGTCAGTTATCTCCGCTGCAAGCTGCAGGTTCTTTTCATGCAGGGCAAGTTCGTTCCTGGATAATTTCCGCGAACCAAGACCAATCACACCTATACCGATCAACCATATCAGGCCATGAGCCGTACCCGTGCCTGCGATGATTCTCTCCGAGTTGGCTGAAAGCGCCTTCAGTGGAACAGATACGCTGATGCCTCCGCGAATATCGCCTTCTTTGTACCCTTGGGCAGCGTGGCATTTCAGGCATGGTTGTTCGACTTTGAAAGGCCGCATGAGCCTCAGATATTGTTGCCCATCAATTGGTTGAACATTACTCACCTCCTCTACCCCTTTTTCAAATGCCGCAAGGGCAGTACGCTCCCACTGATCAGGAGCGTTTTCCGGTCTGATCGGGTTGAGACTGGTAATGTGGCCACGAACAAACATATGTTCCTCGACGGCAAGCTCGAAAACCTGGCGAGTCATATAAGCAGGATTAATCAAAGTAAGTACTTTGCCCAAAGGAGTACTGATGTTACGTTCGAGATCGGCTGAAAGATAGGGGTTTGGTTGTGATTCAGGAGTTACAGGGACATAAACACCGCCATGCTTGGCAGCCCATTTGCGGTAGAGGGTATCTTTCTGAAAGGCGATCCTGGCTTCTGACTTGGCTATTTCAAGGACATTGATCTTCTGCTGTGAATAGGACCAGGCAAATGAACAGACAACTACAACAGTCCAAATAGAACTCGATATAATGGCATGTCTTTTGATAGACTTTGATAGGGCAGGCATGTAGCCCCTCCTGGGCATATATCAGGCGGAGGTAAGGGAGAATAGAAGTGGACGGTTGAATTTATTTGCTATGGCGATATTTGCGATTGGTGGTGCTGACATTTAATATCCTGGTCATACAGTCAACGTGTAATGAGTTTACGGTATAAAACAAGGATTACAATCATAAACTTGATATTTTTATTGTGTAATACTGCCCAGTTGTTCGGTGCCGGACATCTGCTGTTAATGGTTATTCCTTTATTCGAGGAGCGTTTTGGGATTGTTGAATAGGTAGCAGGAAGAAAAGTACAACGAAAGTACAACGGTAATTCTAATTATACAAAAAGGGCTTAACCTTATCGGCTAAGCCCTTGAATTGTTGGCTCCCCATCGCGGACTCGAACCACGGACAAGGTGATTAACAGTCACCTGCTCTACCGACTGAGCTAATGGGGAATATCTTCTCTCAGGATGCAGACACTTTGAAGTTATCGAAGAATCCAGTGAATTACTATCCGTGAAAAGCAGAGGATAATTATCACAAGGCTCTCTTCCATGTCAATAATAAAAAAGTGTGCCG
Organism: Geobacterales bacterium; assembly: GCA_041738275.1. Classification (GTDB taxonomy): domain Bacteria; phylum Desulfobacterota; class Desulfuromonadia; order Geobacterales; family Pseudopelobacteraceae; genus JACPFJ01. The sequence continues at coordinate 874 of JBGSQD010000314.1, read as the reverse complement.
GCAAATTTGGTTTGATATACAGACAATAAATTTCATCCCCTGTATCAAGCACAGGATGTATTTGCATGCATTGCATAACACAATATGTCGATTTACCAAGCTATAAAGTACAGCTGCTTACAGGGTATGAAACCTGGACACACAGCTGGTCCTGGAGATATCCAAAAACATTTTTGTCACATCAATAAGCACGCTCAGCTCAACAATTCTGTACAACTTTCTTGACAGTTGTGATAGTTTAAAGAAATAAAATCTGGAAGTAGCAGGTTAAATAACGGGAAACTCCTGAGTGCGTACAACCGAGCCCAAGTCCTTTATCTAATCTCAACCCAAAAAGGTTGGAGACAAAACTGGTTTCAACCACATTTATGACCAGCAACAATATTTTATTAATACTAAAAAAAATGCCAAAAAGAGTACAGGTTTGTTTTAAATCTTGCATTTTTATCAGCTGTTGTGTAATAAATAATAATACAAATACCATGTTTATAGGCTATGAGTACGCCCCGCCTCCACCTCCTACCCTGTTACCGTGCGTGTCTCACCATATTTAGCAATAGTAAAAGGCGCCTCCCGTGAAAAAGAAAAAAATGCTTCTCTCGTCCGAGACGATGGACATCAATTTTGTTCGCAAGGTCGAGGCTCTCTCTGGGACATCCGTCAGACGCTGTTTCCAGTGCGGCAAATGTTCGGCCGGCTGTCCCATGGCGACCTTCATGGAACATCCCCCCAATCGCGTGGTGCGCCTGCTGCAACTAGGTCAATGGCAGCGCATCCTTGCCGGCCGCTCCATCTGGTACTGCGCCTCCTGCGAGACCTGCACCACCCGCTGCCCCAACAAGGTTGATCTGACCTCGATCATGGATGCCCTGCG
>JBGSQD010000262.1:0-12934 GCA_041738275.1 Geobacterales bacterium | reverse complement strand
CGTTCTCCAACGTCAATTGCCCGATCTTGGCGTGCATTGCTTTCACATCGACAGGCGGACTCGACTCGCTGCTCTTGCCGAAAATATCAGCGGCTCGGTCACTGAGCTGTCGTTTCCAATCGGTTATCTGACTGGGGTGCATTTCAAACTGCTGCGCGAGTTCGGCCAGCGTCTTCACCCCGGCCAATGCCGCTATTGCCACTTTCGCCTTGAAGGTCGCTGAGTGTTTCCGTCTCGTTCCTTTTCCCATTGCCTGCTCCTTGGTTTGGCCCTTTCTTGGGCGTTATTGGTAGCAGATTTTCCACTCAATGGCGTGTCCAATTTTTCGGCGCCACTTCTCCTCTATGAAGTAGTAGATAAATTTCTTTTTAAGTTAATAGTTCCTGGGTCATTGATTTTATTCACTTCCTCCTCAGTGGAAAAATTACCATAAAGTTTATTGACACAATCAGGGCATATCCCGTGGGTGAATTCTGCAGTTGAGTGCTTTTCGACGTACAATTCAATTTCTTCCCAATATCCATGGTTATCCCTGATTTTCTTGCAGGTGGCGCAGATCGGGACGATCCCGCTCAGTGTCTTGATGGCGGCCAGCGCCTTTTCAAGGTTTTCGATAAGGAAGTCACGATCGCGCTCGGTCCAGATGATCCGTACAATAGCCTGAATTTGGGCCAGCAGTTCCCGGTTGGAGATCGGCCTGACCAGACAGCAGTCGGCGCCGCTCTCCAGACTTTCCACCTGTTTTTCTGGAGTAATCCTGGACGCTGAAAGTAGGACCACATGCGGCTGGCGTATCCCCTTAATTGTCCTTATCTGTCGGCTTATCTCACAGCCACAGATGTCGGGAAGTTGAACATCCAAAAGAATAAGATCAGGGTCACTTTTACGGACAACTCTCAGGCACGCCGCACCGGATCGTGCCACCAAGACAAAATATCCAACTGACCGCAGCAGCGTGGCGGTGGCGAGAAGGATATTCGGGTTATCTCCGACAACTAGGATGGAAATTGTCTCATTCATATATTCGTTCTCCGTTCATCACTGCCAACAAACCTATAGGTGTCAGGTAGAAAGGTAAAAACCGGGATGTTAGTAGCAGCTCCTAACCTTTTAATCTCTCGTATGTTTCCTCAAACTGGGCGCTAGCTTTTTTAAAGGCACTCAACACTGCAGGATCAAAATGTTCAGGCATGGTCCTTCCGTCTCCCGCAGTAATTATGGTGCATGCCCTATCATGATCAAATGCCGGTTTGTAAGGACGAGAACTCCTGAGCGCATCGTAAATATCGGCAATAGTTGTTATTCGCCCTTCTATCGGTATTTTTTCTCCCGCAATACCAAGAGGATAGCCGCTTCCATCCCATTTTTCATGGTGGGTTAATGCTATGCTGCGCCCTATATTAAGCTTTTTATTATTTCCAATAATCATTGATCCGGAATACGGGTGTTCTTTCATCTTCTTGAATTCCTCATCCGTCAATTTTCCTGTTTTTCTAAATATATCTGGATGAGTATGTATTTTGCCGACGTCATGCAGTATGGCCTGAATCTGTATGGCTCGAACAAATTCATCATCAAGTCCAAGTGCCGATGCAATTATCGAGGAAAATTCACCTACCCTGATTATGTGGTTACCAGTATCCTCATCATTGGCTTCAGCAGCCCTCGCAAGAGCGTAGACGGTGTAGATAAATGCTTCTTCAGTGGCGTCAATTTGTGCCGCCAAATTGGCCTCCACAAGTTTCCTTTTTTCAATGTCAATTTGCAGTTCAGAGGTCCTTTCCCGCACAGACTGTTCAAGCAGCTCATTCTGATTCCGCAAGAGCGAATCTTTCCTGCTCATTTTGATTTGAGCGTTGACTCTGGCCCGAATTTCAGCAGATTGATAGGGCTTGGTGATATAATCCACCCCGCCTACCTGGAACCCTCTTAACCTGTTGTCCAGCGTGTGCAAACCACTTAAAAAAATGATCGGAATGTTCTGAATTATTGGGTTCTGCTTAATTTTTTCACATACTTGAAAACCATCCATTTCCGGCATGGAAGCATCGAGCAAAATAATATCAGGCATTATAATCGGGACAGCTTCAAGAGCCGCAACGCCATTGGTGAATGGAAAAACATCATTCTCCCACTTCAATAACATAGACTCCAGCATCTTGAGACCTGACAACTCATCATCTACGATGATAATCCGTGGTTTTGAGGAAGTTAATTTGGTTTGTGTTCTCATATTGTATATCGCTCAACGAGGTCAATGCTACGTGCCCACTTGACCGGGAGCCTAATGGTGAAAGTAGTACCTTCTCCAGTATGGAAGCAAAGGTCAGGTTCCCTCTATGTTTTCTGGTCACAATGTCGTAAGAGATGGACAATCCCAGCCAGGTTCCGCTTCTTTACTTCTATTATGTCGTGTAAAACACACACGGAGCCGATCATGTCACCAGCTGCTGAATAATTAGGAATGATATTAATGGAATAGTTTGTGTCTAAATCTCGATTATACATTTCCACCGTACGCGACTTTCTATCCGCCATCAATTCCTGGTGAAAGCAGGGAAATACATCTTTGCACATCGGATAAACCTGACCGATCATCTCTGCAGGGAGTCTCTCAAGCTTCTCCTGCATTGATTGATTAACGAAAGTGATCCGGTGGTTACGGTCAACAATCACAATCATATCCTGCAGCGCCTTCAGTGTTCGTTCCCATTCGTTCTGAGCCGTTAAGGTGAGGTTTTCCTGCATTTGCCGCTCCGCTACTTCTTTGTCATATGTTAGATTTTGAGCGACAGTGCGATGCACGTTTCCCTCCCCTGAAGCAACACATCTGATTATTTTTTCGTCTAAGGAGGTGGGTGCGAGTGTATCATGTCTATGAACCTTGTTATACAGCTGAGACTGATTCCGACCCGTCTGTTTGACCTGATATATGGAACTCACGGCTTTCTTCTGCATGTGCAAAGTTCACACCAAGGGTATTTCATCTCTCTACACTATTGTCGGCCTGCTTGAGGGTCTTTTTCACTGCCAAAATCCATTCCGGGGAGAAGCGTTCCGGATCTGAGAGCCAGGGAAGCAGGCTGCCCACGGCCTCGCTTATCCCGGCCGACTGGTCACAGACGGCTGAAACGATTAGGTCCCCGCATCTCTTTAACCTGCCCTGCAGCTCACCCCTTGTTTCCAGGTGGAATTCGTCAGTCAACCGGTTGAAAACCGGCTCGGAGATGATGTTCAGCCGCTCAGCTTTCAGTTTTTCCGCTGCCTTCAGCAGACCTTTGTACTGCTCGAACTTTGCCGGTTTAGTTGCAGACAATTCCTGATACAAGAGCTCAAGCTGGCGTTCCAGGGTTATGCGCGGCATCCCTCGATTGGAAAGTACCCGCCCCAACCACTCCACCTGGGAAACAAGGTGGACTTCCGGCAAGCCCGCAAGGGAGGCCAGCCAGGCTGCGTCGCTTTTGGCAAAGCTTCGGCCCCGTTGACTGTACCGCTCATCGAAATAGGGGAATTCGTCGCGGCATTGTTTCGCAGCGGCTACCGCTGCCGCCAATTCCTCGGTGGTCTCCGGGACGGTGTGATCGCCGGCCTCTGGGTTCAGAATGCTTGCGGAATAAACTTTAACGACGTTATCGAGAGGATAGAGGGCTGAGAAGAGGAGTTCCAGCTGGTCAAAAAATTCAAGGGCCGCCGTAATAATACGCCTACGGCACTCCTGGTCGATAGGCAGGGCGTTCATCGCGACGGAGAACTCCCGCCAATACCTGGACGTTTCCTTGCCATAGCCGTTGTAGTAGTGCGCCTGTCCAGCGGTGTTGGCGCCCACGGTCTTGAGGACATCATTCAGATGCACAGTATTGCCCAACGTCGTCCCCTCAAGGACGTAGAGGATTCCCAGCAGATTGGTAGGTTGTTCGACCCGGAAGAGCCGGATTTGTTCTGCGATCCTGCGGCTTAGCGTGACTGCCCCCTCAATGTCGGGAACGAATTGCCCGTCGAAGATGCTGAGATCCTTCCTGAGATGGACCAAGCGGGAGGGCTTGTCCAGCATAATGTCCCTGATTGTGCCGGCATCGATATTGGCCAGCTCGTGATCCAGGGTCCCCTGGATCACCGCCATGGCTCGTAAGAGCCCGACGTAGCTTTCAATAGGGAGATGGCCATCGGTGAGCGCCACGATGAAGGGGGTGGCCTCCATGCGGGCATGCTGCTCGGAAATCGCCGCTTTCAAAGAATCCATCAGGGTAGGGTGTTGGGTGTGTTTCATCTTCGTGCCTGACCTCCGGGGAAAGGGGACCACGTATAAAAAAGCTTCTCTGAAAAATCCTCGCCATCACATCGTTACGGGGGGCTGAATTTACGCGCCTGGTCGAGGGCCTCACGAATATTTAGGGCAATAGTGCATCCTTCAAGCTCCGTGGGCAGTGCATCCAAGGTCTTGAAAGCGCTTCCGCCAAGAATGATATGCACCGAATTGCCGTGCTCCCTGCGGACCGCCTCGACTAACCCTATGACCTTGGGAATATTGAACAGCATCGTCGCTGAGATCCCGAAAAGGGTAGCCTGGTGCTGGCTTAGAGTTTGGATGATCTCTTCCTCCGGAGCATTGGTTCCCAAAAAGACGGTATCCCAGCCGTCAGCATCCAGGACATCTGCCACCATATTGGCCCCCACCTGGTGCAGTTCACCCTGGACCCCCGTTACAACAAACTTGCCCCGTCTCACGTCGCTTATCTCCAGATGCTGATAGAGATTCGACATGACATACTGAGTGATGGCGGTTCCTAAGTGCTCGTCAGCCACGCTGATGAGATTGCTCTCCCAGAGCCTACCGATCTCGTAGAGGGCCTCCTGAAAAATATCCATATAGATGCCTGGAATCGGATAGCCGTCGCGGTAGGCGTCCATGATAATAGCCAGGGCTGTCTTGCGTCTGCCGGCCAGGATCTCCTGCAGGTATTCTCGGCACAGGGCTTCTGCAAGGTCCGTATCCTTTGCAGTCGCCGTTTTCGGCGGCGCGTTTCTTGCCTGATTCACAGGTTTTGTTGGCATGGAATCCTCCTTTTTCAACCGGACGTATTTCGAGAAGCGGCGCTATTCTAGTATTTCTTTTTCACAGTCCGGACAATACCCATGGCTCAAAAACATGGAGTTGTTCTTGAGAAAGCTGACGACATCCTCCCAGGATGCATCTGCAGTCTTGACCTTGCCGCATCCCATGCAGATGGGAAGCACCTCCTGGATCTTACGCAGGTGCCAGAACGATGAATCCAACTGCTCGTAGGTGACCTTAAGGGTTCGGTTTTCACGCTCGATGGTTGAATATGCCTTTTCCAGGCTTTCAATCCTTGCCGCCGAATCCTTTGACAGGGTATTGATTTGGGCTAGCTGCCGAATAAGTCTCCGGTTTTCCTGCTGCAGAGCATGCCTCTCGGCGATGGGTTTGAGCAGGGAAAGTAATCTGTCCGCATCCCAGGGCTTGGTGATATAGTGAACGATCTGCCCCTGGTTGACCGCCTCGATAACCGCTTCGATATCGGCATAACCTGTGAGCAGGACGCGGGCAGTATCGGGGCTGATTGAGGCAACCTTGGCGAGAAGCTCCGCTCCGGTCATCTGCGGCATCCGTTGATCGGAAATGACCAACGAAAAGACCGTCTCGGAAGCCAACAGGTCCAGTGCTTCCTGGACATCGCAGGTGGTGAAAATGTGAAAGTCCTTGCGCAGGAGGTCAGCAATGCTGCTGAGGACCTCAGTTTCGTCATCGACGATGAGTATCTTTGGTTTTTCCCGGTTGCCGATCTCTATCATTACCCCTCTCCATTTCCGTTTTCTGCGACCGTTTCCACACGGTTCCGGCCCTTCAGCTTTGCCAGGTACATCGCCTTGTCCGCACTTTCAACGAGAGAGTCCGCAGGATGCCCAGGCAGAAGTGTTGCCACGCCGAAACTGGCAGTAATGAGCTGCGGTAGGCCTTCAATGGCAATTTTGCTGACCGCTGCCCGAAAACGTTCGGCCGCCAGCGCCCCGTTTCTCAAGGTGGTGCCCGGCAACATGATCAGAAACTCTTCGCCACCGTAGCGAGCGACAAGATCGTATGGCCGGAGCAGACCGGGGAGGGTGACGCCTATGGCCTGTAGCACCTTGTCCCCCATGGCGTGGCCGAAGGTGTCGTTGACCGCTTTAAAGTGGTCCACATCCACCATGATGATGGTCAGCGGCAGGCCTAGACGGGATACCCGCTCGATCTCTCTAGTCAGGGTGGCGTCAAGGCTCCGCCGATTGGCCACACCGGTCAAGGGGTCGAGAAAGACCAGATCGGAGATTTTTCGATTGGCCTCCTCCAACTCCATAGCCCGCTGTTCCAATTGCCGTGTTCGCTCCTTTACTCTCTCCTCAAGTTCGGCATTGGTCCGGCGCAGTTCTTCGACCAGCCTGCGGTTGTCGCGCAGCAGGAGATTGTGTTCCACAGCCTTGGCGACAATCGTCTCAATCTCCTTGGCGTTCCAGGGTTTGGTCAGATAGAAAAAGATCTTCCCCTCGTTGACAGCCTGAACTACCGCGTCAAGATCGGCATAGCCGGTCAGAAGGATGCGGACCGCATCCGGGTTGATTAGGCAGGCCTCAGCCAGCAGTTCTGATCCGGTCTTCTTGGGCATGCGCTGGTCCGAGACAATGACGGAGACATCGTGATGCTTTAAGATCGCCAGGGCCTCATCGGCACCGCCGGCGACCTTAACACGATAATCGCGGCGGAACTGGTCTGCCAGGGAAGTGGTGATCTCCTTCTCGTCATCGACGATAAGCAGAATCGGCAGGGCTGCTGCCTCCGTCCCTGCTGTGGTATGTGAGCCCTTCATCCCTGTTGTGGTATATGAGCGCCTGGACGTTGAAAATCCTTTACTGAGAGCCATGTTTTTCTTCCTTTGTGCTACTTGAACCGTCCTGCCGCCTGCCGGGCAGGAGAATGCGAACGGTGGTTCCTTTCCCGGGAAGGCTCTCGATTTCGATTCGCCCACCCTGGGCGGCCACTATCTGGTGTGTGATACTGAGGCCCAATCCGGTCCCTGATCCAACCGGTTTGGTGGTGAAAAAGGGATCAAAGACCTTGTTTAGGTGTTCAGGAGAAATACCTGAACCCTGATCTGCCACCTCGATGCAGTAATCTTCTCCCTCAAGACGGGTCGACACCTGAACCGTCTGGCCCGGAACACTTGCCTGGACGGCATTGGCCACAATATTGCTGACTGCCTGATTGAGGGGGCCAGGCATGCAGAGCAACTGTGGCAGGTTGGCAAAATCGGTCGTTACGCTTACCCCGTGCTCGTGCAGCAGGGGACCCAGAAACCGGAGCGTTGCATCTATACCTTCCGCCAGGCAGCAGAGTTTTCGCTCAGCCTCGTCCAGCCTCGAGAAATTTCGAAGATCGAGAATAATATTTTTCACCCTCTCAAGGCCCTCGATATTGGCCGCAATCTTATGCGGCAGAGTTTCTGCCAGGTATTCAAGGTCAATTTCAGCCGCCTTGGCGAGGATATCAGCGTGGAGGCGAGGCTCAAGTGCTTCGATCTCTGGTAGTGCGTCACCGATAGTATTGATAAAAGCCAGTAGATCGTCAAAATCCCGCTGAAGCACTTGCACATTGCCAAGCACAAAGGCCAGAGGGTTGTTGATTTCATGGGCGATGCCAGCCGTCATCTGGCCCAGAGAGGCAATTTTTTCCCGGTGAACCAGCAGAGCTTGGGTCTTCTTCAGGTCGGCCAACGTTCTTTCAAGCTCTCTTCCCTTGCGGACATTCTCGCGGGAAAGAACCGACAACTGATTGTTCAGTTGGAGCAACTCTTCCTGCAAGTTCTGATTGTCGAGCCGTGGGGGCTCGCCCAACAGGAGAAAGCCATCCCCCATAGCCGTAATCCGAAAGTGCAGAGAATGCGGAACCTGAGCGGTGTCGACTAAATTCAAGAGGAATGTTTCGTTGCACGAGGCGTCCGGCGACGCAAGCCGACGGGTCAAAGTCTCTCCGTCCGGGATGGTCATAAAACCCAGAAAATCCTGGTCTGCCAGGTCCTCCGGTCTTGCCTTGAGGCAGTCGGCAAGCGTCGGATTCACTAGCCGTATCCGGCCATCGGGGCTCAGAAGAGCGAGGTGGACTATGGCGGAGGTATCTAAATAGGAGGATATAAAGGGTATGATTCCGGACAATTCGTCATAGAGCTTCAAGTGTTCAGGCCTTTTCTTCATCAAGCAGTCGGAGCATCCTTTGCCGGGACAATACCAAGTCCTAAAATGCAAAGGCCCTGGGTATCCTTTTGGTATGCCAATTGCTGCAATTTATGCGTCACTATTGACTGAAGTTGTTATTTTTTATATTAAAACCTGTTATGTTGGTTAAAATATTAAATTTAGCTGACTTATTCATTAGAAAAGCTCTATCTTAAGGTTGGAAAAACCAGCGTCATGACCATTGACACCCAATGCCGCACTGTGAGTCGTCCGTTGTTCCTGCATAACATACTTTTCTTTCAACTCGTCGAGATGTGAATCCAGCCTCTTGGATGGCGATTCTCCTTCACCTTCCAGCCAGAGGAGAGTTTCCCCTGCAAATACACTCTGTATTTTCAAACCAGCGCTTACATGCTCCAAGCGTTGACGTAACACATCTTGAAATTGTATTTCGCCAAGAACGATTGAAACCTCTTCAACTATGACCTTGTTAGCCCCGTCAACACCTTGAATAATCTCCTCAAGGTGAGTAGCGGCAGCTTTGAAACGTCCTTCAACGAGTGACATATTACCTGCCATGCTTTTGAGCTTCCGTGCATCTTCATTGCTCGCCATCTCTTGCCGGGCATTTTCGGTTTCAGTCATCGCCTGTCCGGTAATCCACGTTATTCTGTCAGCAATTTCCCGTGCCAATGTATGGGTTTGATCGGAAAGGTCACGAACCTCCTCGGCGACAACCGAGAATCCCCTGCCAGCATCTCCGGCACGAGCCGCTTCTATCTTTGCGTTAAGAGCCAGCAGCTTGGTTCTATCGGCAATAGCTGAAATATCGTCCACCATAGGACGCATCTGTTCCATCCCTGCCGAGAGTTTTTCAATCCGCATGAGATTATCTGTCAAATGGTCGGCCTGATTGACTGAGTAGACATTCAACGCCTCAATGACTTCTTGATTTTTGTGTATATGATCTTGGGTTACGGCTATCAGTTCCATGCTTTTTTCAGAGGACGAACCTATCCGGTCAATCTGCGAGCAGGTTTGATGATGGATATTGGCCATTCTGCCGATTACCCCCAGCACAGCTGTTTCAGTCTGCAGGATCGCCTCCTGCAACTGACTGCCGAGTACGGCGTTATATTTTGCAAGATCTAAGACAGTCTGGTGGTAGTTTTCTCTTATGTTTTTTGCCTGAGCGGAACATTGGTTATGCGTAGCTAGGGCAGCAAATGCAATGGAGAGATGTTTTCTAAATATGTACACCGCAGCTGCGAGAACCTGGGTAGATGCCACAGCCCCTGTAAGGGCAATTTCAAGTCGACTTGGAAGCCCTATCCATTTGTGCAGCCATGGATAAACCGCAAAGGCAAAGAGAGAGACAAAGAAGATGGTGGCCACAAGCTTTTGGATGAGCAGTGTCGGGAGTTCTGGGGGATCAAATAACTTACCGGGATAGTTGAGATCGAGTTTCATCCTGATGCTCCGCGTATATTATGCGCCCGGCAGAACCTGTTTGATAACCTTGACCAAATCAGGTCCTGCAACCGGTTTCACCAACCAACCTGTCGCACCATTTTTTTTTGCCTCATCTCTTTTGTCCTGCTTGCTCTCCGTTGTCAGCGCCAAAACTGGAATAAAGCGGAACCCAGGCAGGGCTCGGAGTTTTTTTATGAACTCCAGGCCGCCCATATTCGGCATATTAATATCTGTTATTATCAGATCCGGTTTACTGCCAACCTTAAGCTGATTAAGCGCCAGAACACCATCCCCAGCACATTCGACCTTGTATCCACTTAACTCAAGTGTAGACTTGAGACTCAGTCGCATGGTTGCCGAGTCATCTATCACCATGATAATTTTTGCCATTATGTCCCCTTAATTCAGTTGTAATGCCGAATCGATCCAGTCGGCCAAGAGTTTGTCATTCGGCTTGGCAATAATCAAACATTTCGAAGCCATCAATACCTGCAAAGTTGCCGGATGCAGGTGAGTGCATGCAGACAAGTCAATTGTTCCCTTCGGGTATTTATGAAGCCATTCCAGAAGACTTTCTGCATCTTCTCCCTCTGCCATTTCGCAGAATACCACACGGTCCTTCTTGTAATTTATCGACATTATAGAATTTCCTTTATATTGAGTACCATCAGCACCGAGCCATCTCCAAGAAGGGCGGACCCCGAATATACGGAGAGACCTGCCAACACCCCGGTCATCGGCTTCAAGATGATATCGACGGTTTCATGAAAGGCATCGACCAAAATTCCCAGGAGTTCTCCACCCAGACTGACAACCAGAACGGCTAATTCATCTTCGTCATTGGCTTTTTGCGGAGTGTGTTGGCCCAGTAGCGAGTTCAGAGGTTTGAGCGGTACGATCCGTCCACGCAGAACTGTCACTTGGCGATTCTTGATGGCACGGATATCGGCTCGCGGTATCCGCACTGTTTCGACAACACTGCCCATCGGTACACCGAAGATCTGATTATTGGACTCGACAATCATAATGTTGGTCACCGCCATGGAAAGCGGCAGTGACAAGCTTATTCGTGTGCCTTTGCCCTTTTCACTTTCAAGATGGATGCTCCCGTTAACCTTCTCGATGGCAGTTTTGACGACATCCATGCCGACGCCGCGGCCGGAAAGATCGGAAACTACTTCACTTGTTGAAAAACCGGCGGCAAAGACCAGATTTACTGCTTCCTGGTCGGTGAGTCGTTCCAGTCGTTCAGTGTCGATAAGACCTTTATCGTGTGCCAGACGCTTGATGACATCCGAATCGATACCCTTGCCGTCGTCTTTAATTTCAATAACTACCCGGTCTGCTTCCTGGGTTGCGCGGATGGTGATCGTACCAGCGGCAGGTTTACCGAGACTGCGGCGGACGTCAGGCATTTCAATGCCGTGATCGAGACTATTCCTGACAATATGCACCAGAGGATCGCCCAGGGCTTCGATAACATTTTTGTCAGCTTCGGTGCCCTCACCTTCAAGGATAAGGTTGACCTCCTTCCCCAATTTACTCGATGTGTCACGCACCAGACGGGGAAAACGCTGGAAAACGAAGGAAACCGGCATCATGCGGACTTGCATGATGGAATCTTGCATTTCTTCGGCGATACGGTTGATGACTGCGTATTGCGATTTGATTTCACGGGAGAGATCCCGCACCCCGAACACAGTTTCGGCTCGTCCGGCCAGATACGGCAGGGCATTCTTTGCAACTATCATTTCGCCGATCAGGTTCATCAGACGATCTATCTTGGTCTGCTCAACCTTGATGCTTTTCTGGCCTGCATAATTATCCTCAGCGCGCCGCCCGTACTTGACTCCGGAATCTGCCTGTTGCGCAGCTGCTGTTTTCACCTGCTCTAGTTGGTCCGGGTTGTCACATGTGAAACTGTCAGCAAAATGACTGTTGAGCCAGTGCAATAGCGGTGCAGATGCGCCTGATGCAAGAGAATCCTCCAGCGCTACTCCCAGGCTTGCCATACATTCTGTTGCCCCGATTGCCTGCAGGCAGCCGAACAAGGAAGCAGCTACCGACTTGATCCGTCCGGTTAGCCAGGAGACATCGTCGGGCAAAGAGAGTATTTCACGTTGAGCGGCAAGAAGCGTGGTCACCTCCGGGGGCAGTTTAACCTGTCCCGGGCCAAGCTTTGCCGATTCCTTTTCTTGTGTCTTCGCAGATTCGGCAGGTTCTTGCCAAACTGGAGCGGTCAGGGTGCGAAGTGAAAGGATGATACCCTCCGGCACAATGACGTCGTCCGGTTCAAGTTCTGTCACCAGAGTCAACCAGCGCATGGCAGAAGAAACCCACAGGTCCGGGCTCGACAACTCCTGCATGCTTTGCACTAACTGTGATAACCCCGCCCGGTTGCCAGTTTGTATTAACCCCAGCGCATCGCTCACGAAGTCTTCATACATCGGGCCGCAACTGGCATCGCCCTGTGGCAGAATCAGAAATCGACCGGGAATTGGTATGATGCGGACCTGATCAGGCACATAGCGGTAATACTCTTGAAGTTCCTCCAAGGAACCCGTGCTGAGAACGGAGAAAGTAAGAATACAGCAGTAAGGATCGAGTTCGACCAGTGTTGGCAATGGCCTGCGTGTCGCTATTCCCCCCCCAAGTATCCCCGGCGTGTGACGTGCCTGGAAGAATGGATCGTCCCCCTGAAAAAAGCACTCTTCTATGGGAATATATTCAATCCAGTACAGGGGTCCGCCTGAGACAATCGCACGGTATGCTGTCATTCTGAGCTCTTCCGAAAGCTCAGCCAGTGGTAGCAGCCTTTTATCACCCGGCTGTGGTGTTGGTAAAGCTTCTGCGGCTACGCACGTGGTGCCGTCGAGAGGTTGTATCACCACAACAATCAACTGACGCAATTCCTCCGCCAGCCGGACGGAATTTTTAGCATGTTTGGCGTCCGAACCCCCGTGTGTCTCGATTTCGTCACAGAGCAAGCCGACGAAATCCATGGCATCCAGCAAGCGGTCGGCGAGCAGGGGAGAATAGGCAACGTCGCCATTGCGAACGGCATCCATCAGATCCTCGCCAGCATGCAGAACCCGTGTTAATTCGGGAAGATCGAACAGGCCGCTATTGCCTTTCAAGGTATGGACAAAGCGGAACAACTCGGTCATCAGCACAGTGCTGGCCGGATCCTTCTCCAACTGCATCAGTTTTTCGCCGATACCCTGGAGCGATTCTCTAG
>JBGSQD010000252.1:0-3062 GCA_041738275.1 Geobacterales bacterium | reverse complement strand
ATATATATCCGAGTTTTTGCGAAAACCGCTTAACTCTATTGCCTCAACCGCGCCGTTTGCCATTGACTTGCCGTTATTCCTCTCGCTGCAAAAACTTAAAAATCCGATGATAACATGCATTTATCATGCCGCCGTCAGATTCGCTGCCCCGTTACAAGGCCGGCAGCAGGCATTCACAAACCGCGCACTTTTCAGTACCTTCTGACACGATTCCGACAGCACCCGAAACGCTATACATCGTCAAACTCTTGAACCATGTCGGCATTTTGACATGGTTGTCAAACAAAGACATTTAGTGTTGGAAGACAGACAGAGGAAATAGAGACTTGATTTGGAGTCGGCAGAAATACTGATCAGACCTTACCCTTCAGGCGGTAAACATAGGCCAATACTTCGGCCACAGCAGCGTACAGTGTTTCAGGTATGGCCTCGTTCTCTTTGACCTGGTCATAGAGCTCACGAGCAAGAAAGCGGTTCTCCACAAGGGTTACATGATGTTCACGTGCAATTTTCTTGATGGCTTGTGCCATCAGGTCCGCTCCCTTGGCGATCACCAGCGGGGCGATCATCCGCTCCCGGTCATATTTTAGAGCCACGGCAAAGTGAGTCGGGTTGGTGATGACCACATCGGCCGTCGGGATAATCTTGGTCATCCGACGCCGGGCACTCTGGAACTGCAACTTCTTGATCCTGCCTTTTATTTCCGGGTTTTCCTGTTCCTTGCTCTCATCTTTTACTTCCTGCTTGGTCATCTTGAGATCTTCGATGTAACGCCACTTGACGTACATCATGTCGAAGATACCCAGAATAATCAGAATACCGCAGGTATGGGTAACAATCTTGAAGGCAATATGGCCGACATAATTGATAATGGTCTCTATATCAGCCTCTGCCAAAAAGGTGATGTTCTCGGTTTCGTCCTTCATCACCCGGTAGGCAATATAGCCGACCACCAGAATTTTCAAAAACGACTTGAGCATCTCCACGATGGAATCTTTGTTAAGAATCTTGCTGAATCCGGCAACAGGACTGAGCTTTTTAAAATTAAACGTGAGTCTCGACAGGTTGAATTCCAGCTGCCCACCATCCTGGGCCAGTTTAGAGACTACCGATGTCAGGATGATGGATAATACCAGCGGGGCCAGCAACAGGATAATCAGGCCGAACAGTTTGAGTGCAAGAGTGTATGCATTTGCCTCGGTCAGTTCAAAACTTCCAACGCCGCTGAAGATGAACACCGCATGCTTCTTGAGACCATCCATCATATAGCCGCCGAAGATGTAAAGGCTGACGATACCGGCCATCAAGGTCAGGGAGGATGTAAGCATCTGACTTTGCGGCGGAGGGCCTTTTTCACGGGCTTTTTCCAGCTTTTTCCCGGTCGGCTGTTCGGTCTTGGAATGTTTGTCGTCGTCTTCAGCCAGAGATCATCCCCCCTTCGCCATCAACCTGAACAGGGTATCAATCTGCTCTTTCACATGACCGAACGAAACCTCCAGGACATGAAAAAATATCGTCAGGGTTATGCCCAAAACGATAAAACCGATTCCGATGTTGAGAGGCATACTGATCATGAAGACGTTCATCTGGGGAAAGGCCCGCGCCATAACACCAAGGGCAACAGAAGCAAGCAGTAGTGAAACCATGACTGGCGCAGCCAGCCGCACTCCGATCACAAAGACATCCGTAGTACGCCTGATAAGAAAGGTAACAATTTCACCGTTCAGATGCCAGCCACCGATGGGGATTACATTAAAGCTGTCAACGATCGTCCGGATAAAGAGATGATGGACATTCAAAGAGAGGAACAGCAGGGTCGCCAGCAGGGTCTGCATGACCGACATGATCTGGGTTTGTTTGCCCAATGACGGATCTATGATGGATGACATGGTGAAACCCATCTGCAGGCCGATGATCTGACCACTGAACTCAACCGCTGCAAAGAGAACCTGGGTTATGAATGACAGCATCAAACCGACCGCCATCTCGCGAAACAGCAATAGTCCCAGGGTAAAGACATCCGTCGGCATGGCAAGCGGGGTAATGGCAAGAGCGGGAAAACAGGCCAACGTGATCATCAGCACGGTAACAGCCTTGATACGCAACGGCAACCGCTGACCTCCGAAGACCGGCAGGGCGGCAAAAATCCCAGCCACCCGACTTAGTACAAGGGCAAAGGTGATCACTGCCCCCGGAGAGGGGAAGGGTAGCAACGGAAACATGGGTTCAGCGTCTCATGAGAGCAATGAAGGAGTATATTTCCCGAGTAAAGTCGCTCATATAGGTCATCATCCATGGAAAAAAAATGATCATGGCAACCATTACGGCAACAATTTTGGGGGCAAAGGCCAGGGTAGCCTCGTTGATGGACGTCACAGCCTGAAACACGCTGATCAGCAGTCCCACTACCAAGCTGAAGATGAGCAAAGGTGCCGCCAGAAGAAGTGTGGCCTCAAAGCTGCGCCGGGCAAGCTGTACAACCAGTTCAGGGGTCATAATAAATCTCCTGCTTCAGCCACTAGCCGAAACTTTTAACCAATGATTCAATCACCAAACCCCAACCATCCACCAGCACAAACAACAGTATCTTGAATGGCAGGGAGATCATGACGGGTGGCAGCATCATCATACCCATCGACATCAGTACCGAGGCCACCACCATATCCACAACGATGAAGGGGATGTAGATCAGAAATCCGATCTGGAAAGCGGTACGCAGCTCCGATATCAAGAAGGCCGGAATTATGGTCAGGGTCGGGATATCGTCGGCGTTCTTTGGCCGGGGAAGCTTGGAAAGGCTCACGAAAAGCCCCAGATCCTTTTCCCTGGTCTGAGAAAGCATGAACTTTCGGACCGGCTTTACAGCACGCTCCATGGCCAGTTCCTGAGATATCTGCTGGGCCTTCCATGGTTGGTAGGCCTCCTTATTGATCTGCTGCCAAACCGGATTCATGATAAAAAAGGTCAGAAACATGGCGAGCGCCAGGATTATCTGATTGGAGGGTGCCTGCTGGGTTCCCATGGCGGTGCGTAGAAAGGAAAGCACGACCACTATCCGGGTG
>JBGSQD010000210.1:0-22606 GCA_041738275.1 Geobacterales bacterium | reverse complement strand
CTATATGATGCCGGAGAGTGTTTCTAACTGGAGCTCCGAGCAAAAAAAGAACAGTTTCAAGAAGTATTCTGAAAATGTTGTCAATCCCGGCATAGATATCGACAAATTCTATATCAATTACATCCTGCATCCATACTGGGGAGCCACGTACTATATCCGTGCCAGAGACCGCGGTCTGGATAAAGTCCCTTCGCTTGTTTACTCTACGCTGATATCGGCAATGTACGAGTTTGGAGTTGAGAGTTTTTTTGAAAAGCCGTCCATCCAGGACCTGATTGTTACTCCTGTCATTGGTTCGTTTTTCGGGGCCTTTGTCTTTGAACCCTGGCGTGAGGCGATCAAGGGCAAGCAGGTGCTGAGGTGGTACGACCACGCGATACTCATTGTCACCGACCCGGTCGGCGTCCTCAGTTTGGGATTTGAAAAGATGTTTGGGATAAAGTCCACGATTATGGTCGAGTATTCTACACCGCAATTGCAGACTCGTTCCAATGCGTCTGCAATCAAATCAAAAAGCAACCGCTTCGGTGTTGTTATGCAGTTTCCCTTAAACGGATTGAAGTGATGCCTTGAAACGATAATTTTGATCTGATTGTACATCGAGGGTCACAAAGGCAACCGGGGGGAAATGGAGTAAATCTTCTTGCGGTGGGCCGGGGAAATAATCGTCGCAGGTTTAATTCTTCATATTCTGATTAATATCATTTGAGCGTGTTGTCGGTTTCACAAAATTATGCTCTCATGCCATTGATTAACACGAATTACGTCATCAATGGCATGAGAGCAATCGCTACAACTCTTCTGCTGCTGATTTTGCTGCATCAAGCAGGGTCTGAAGGTCTGAGGAGGCAACAACCTTCTTGACAGCCTTGCTGATTTTCCCGGTTTCAACATTCACCAGTCGAATGTCAAGCCTCACCTTGTCGCCAAGAACCTGATAACCTCCGAATACCATGAACCTGGCTCCAATCAATTCGCCGAGCCTCAGCTGTGTCTGACGGTCTGTGAGCGATGTTGCTGACAAATGCTGTTCTTCGAGTATCCTGACAAGCCTGTAGCGTTCCACAACGACGTATCTGCCCTGATTAGCAAGTGTAACCGCTATCTGCGCGGCCAGCAGCTCACCGGCATTGGCAAGCGGTCCCTCGGCGGAGATATCTTCCAGTTCCCAGACAGCAACGCCGGGCGGTCCTTTGCTGACAGGCTGCATACCGGAACACCCGGCATTCAGCAGCAGCACAACGAGGAGCAGTATCAATCCAAACAGCCTCATATCAACGACCAGCCGATTCGACCAGGCGTTCCTGTATTCTGGCATCAGCAGTCAGGTGCGTCTGTTTGTTGATTGGCTTGACATAAGCCAGATCCTGTTCTACACGTACCACCTCGAGCTGCCCGATGACCTTGGGTGCAGAGCGCAGGATTTTCCCCTTATATTCGATAGGCTTCGTATCCTCCAGCAGATCGAAAGCGGTCCCGGTTACAACACCCTGACTGGAGCCGATATTGATTACAGCCTCATTGTCGGCAGTCTTGACGATATAGCCGCGCAGAGGATACTTGGTGATAACGGTCTTCAGGATGTCCCGGTTGAACTGGAAAAGCTCCTGATCAAATACAGACGTGGGGCCAAGCTGCTTGATGGTTGTCTGAGGAATGTCCGACGTCTCGGTATCGATAAGCCTGAAGGAAATCGCCGAAGCCTGCGGCTGATGAACCAGCGAACCGGTAACAATCAGCTTTGCCGCAAGGACCTTTCCAAGTTTCAGTGCTGTAGCAGGATCCGCCAGTTCGGAACTTCCTATGTTCAACTCGCTAAGCAAACGGTCCATAAGTGCGCGCTCCACAACCTTGACCCTTCCAGACGCGTTGAGATATCTGGTCAACTCGGCTGAAAATACTGCTGACATGCCGCTCCGCTCAACCATTCCCCCCTTTTCCTCGAAATCGAGGAATGTAATAACCATTGGCCGCGAGGTCCAGTCATCATCATGCTTGGTGTCTGTTTTCTGGCTTTTGTAGCGTGCGGCCAGATCCTTGACCAGTTGGTCGATCCTTTTCGAACGGTCGGAATCTTTCTGCAAATCCAGCATTTCCTGGGCCCTTCTCGCCAGGGCGCTTGCATAGGTATCGTTTTTGTCGATTTCCAGCGCCTGACGGTATGTCTTCAGAGCCTGGTCCCACTTGCCCTCTGATTCATAACTCAAACCCTTGTTCGTGGTAACCTCGACATAATAGGGATCAATGGCCACAGCCTTGTCAAACAGAGCCTGAGCCTCTTTCTTCTTGCCTGCCGCATCATTCATTCGGCCGAGTCGGTTGTATGCCACTGCCTCCTGGTACGGAGCAGCTGTTTTTTTCTTCGTTGCCTTCTCATACTCTATCTTGGCCTCTGCCTTTTTATTCTTTGCATACAGGGCATCACCCTTGATGACATTGGCAAATGACCGATCCGGAGCCAGCTTTTCCACTTCTCTGGCCAACTTCAGGGCGTCGTCATACTTGCCTTTCTTCAGATATACCTGAGCCAGGCATTCCTTGCCCTGCGCCTCCCCTTCTGCTCCATCATCCATGATATTCCGGCACTCTGCCTCGGCTTCCTTCAGATTACCACTCCTGGTCGAGACAGCCGCGACAACCTTCCTGGCCTCCAGATTCTTTGGGTGCTTCCTTGCTACTTCCTTGCTGATCGCCTTTGCCACAACGGTGTTTTTCCTCTGAAGCTCACGCTCGGCAAGACGGGCAAGCATTTTTTCCGTCGTCTTTCCACCCCCCTGGAAATAATCAAAAACCATCAGACCTGGTCCCAAGGTACAGATGACCGGAAGGATCTGCCGGGCCTTGTATTCAGTTCTGACCGGTCCGGAATCGAGAAGTACCGGAAACGATAGTTTGTTGTTCTTGGCGAATTGAGCAACTTTCTCCCTCGGAGACCCGGTTATGGCAATAACCTTGAGGCTGGACTTCGTCGAGGCCACAAGATTGTTGATGCTCAGGAGACCTTCCTGACTCGATCTTGAATCCACATCGAAGAAATAGACTACTGTCAGCGGAGAACCTTTCATTTGGGAAAGTGAGTACAACTTGCCGTTGACATCCTTCAGCTCAAACGCAGGGGCAACCGCCCCGGTTTTAACCTCGGCAAAACCATTGGAAGAAGTAAGCAGACAGACGGTCAATGCCGCCATGAAACAAACGATGATTTTCTTCATAGCCATTTCCCTCAATTCTTTCCTGTTGGTGTGAGAGTACCTGAAACCGGGGTTTCCGTGTCCTTTTCCAATTCAACCTGCGCTTCCCACTTGTCGTGATTGGGAAGGCTCATAATAAGTTCATGTTTACCCGGCTCAAGCGAAACTGTATTGGGAGTAAATCCCATGTGGATGCCGTCCACGTAGAGTGTCGCGCCGGAAGGTGTACTCTCGGCTTTCAGCCGGGCGGATTTCTGCTCAACAGCGGCCTGTTGCGCCTGCGGCTGACCACCGGTTACCGCATTTGGAACCGGAGGTGACGAAGAACGCCCGATAAACAGGAAAACAATAATAGACACCACAACAAGGGAGCCGGCTATGATCATCACCGGAGCGCTGCTTTTGGATTTTTCTGCTGAAACCGGATTTACCGGGGCAATCGGTGCTGCAACTGCAACAGTTGAGCGCAAGGCGGCAGAAAGTGCCCTGCCATCGGCATATCGCCCGTCCGGAGACTTGCAGAGACATTTCATTATAACATCGGACAAAGGCCTGGGAATCTTCTGGTTGACGGTGTGAATCGGTGGGGGCTCTTCGCTGGTTATGGCGTTGAAGATGGCATTCATTCCCTGCCCCTGAAACGGGCGTGAGCCGGTCGCCATTTCGTACAGAATGATGCCCAGGGAAAAGAGGTCTGATCTGCCATCCACCGGCCGGCCGAGCACCTGCTCAGGCGACATGTAGGCCGGTGTGCCGAGAATCTCACCAGCCTGTGTTTCCTCAACCCCTGATGGGTCCTCTATATGGGCAATCCCGAAATCGGTGATTTTGAGTTTTCCATCCGGAGTGCAGAGAATATTGCTGGGCTTGACATCCCTGTGGATGATCCCCTTTTTGTGCGCGTAGTCCAGTGCTTCAGCCATACGCGCACCGAAATCAGCTATTGCTTCAGGGCTGAACTCCTGCTTTTTCATCAGCGAAGAGATCGGCTCGCCCTGGATGAATTCCATGGCAATATAGACCTCCTCGCCGTCCCGGTCGACATTGTACACCCTGACGACTTCAGGGTGGTCAAGGCGGCCGAGCGCACGGGCCTCAGCCATGAACCTGCGAACGAAAGGCTCGTTGGTCAGCCTGTCCTTCCTGAGGACTTTCAACGCAAGGACGATATCGAGGTTCGGGTCATGGGCATTATACACAACGCCCATTGCCCCCCTGCCGATTTCTCCGTTTATCTGGTATCTTCCTATTTTCACTTTTTCCCCAATCCCACGAAAGAACGAACTGTGTCAAGCGGCACCAGGAATCCCCGTGAATTCGCACCCCTGAATCGACCCTTCACCACCCCGACAAGCCTGCCGTTTGCATCAACTACCGGACTGCCGCTGCTGCCGAAAAATACCTGCTC
Organism: Geobacterales bacterium; assembly: GCA_041738275.1. GTDB lineage: Bacteria > Desulfobacterota > Desulfuromonadia > Geobacterales > Pseudopelobacteraceae > JACPFJ01. The sequence goes on along the minus strand of JBGSQD010000210.1, from coordinate 18,007 downwards.
CAGCTTGACCTGCAACAACGTCTGGCCGCTAACCGTTGCCTTCGGCTTGTCGACAGTGCCTGACTGAATCTGTACGCTTCCGGTGCTGCTGCAGCATAACATGAAGATACGATCACCCAGGTTCAACCTGGTGCGCCCCTCTTTCAGGGAAAAGAACCTGCTATTTCCCCTGTAATTGGACTCTATGATCGAAAGATCTTTGGCTGCATTGCTTTTAACCACACGCCCTTCTACCCCTCCCTCTCCGGAGAAGCTTAATTTGAAATCCCGAAGTTCATCGAAGTCATGAGCTATGGTGAGAACGGTACCCCTCTGATCGATGAGAAATCCGGTAAAATTTATTTTTTTACTGTCCGCCGGCGGGGCACTGATACATACCACCGCATCGGCCAGCGACCTGACAGGTTCGGGGATCTCAATGCCACGAGTCTGCCCTGATCTCGCCAGGAACGATTCCCAGGACTTTCTGAGCGTAGACACGCCCTCCATTGAAGATGCATCCAGCAGATCAATTTCCGTACCCAGGGAAGAATGGGGCCTGAGCAGGACTTTCACCTGTTTCCCGGCCGTAATACCCTGCAGCACAACTTCTCCGTTTGCAAGATCTTTTGAAGTAACGGAGTAATTCTCCTGTTGTAACCATCTGGAAAACAGTGCCTCCGTCTCAACGATAGGGAGGGTGTAGCTGCCGATGCTGATCACCCCCTCACCGAAGATGTTGCCACAAAAAAAGAGCAGCAACAGGGGTATTCCGATGGAAATGACCGGTTTCATGTCTGCTTGACCTGACAGAGGACAACGGTGATATTGTCTTTACAGCCCGCTTCTTTGGCCGATTCTACCAGTTTATTAGCCGTTTGCTCAAGAGAATATGAGGACAAAAGAATCTCAAGGATTGCATTATCATCAATCATATCCGACAACCCGTCGGAACAGAGGAGAAACAGGTCGCCTGGGAATGAATTGCCGCGCAGGATATCCAGTGAGAAATCCTGTTCCATGCCGACAACTCTTAGCACGATGTTCTTTTTCGGATGAACCCTGGCCTCTTCTGCAGTGATCATGCCTCCATCGAGATGCATCTGCACCAGTGAGTGATCCCTTGTCAATTGCCGCAGATTGCCATTTCTGAAGAGGTAGATCCTGCTGTCGCCAACGTGGCCGATAATGTAGCGGCCATCGACAAAAGTCAGCAGTTCTGCAGTGCACCCCATTCCTGCATCGGCAGGGTTTTTGGCAACATGTTCGATAATCCGCTCATTGGCCGCACTGAAAACCTGTTGGACAAGTTGGTACGCCGCTTCCTCCGATGATACTGCTGCATCAGCAAAACTTTCACGAACCACGGTGACGAATATTTTACTGGCGACCTCCCCTGCCGCCGCACCACCCATACCGTCGGCCACGGCGGTTACCCACTTGTCCTGCAGGACAATAAAGGCGTCCTCGTTGTTCGAGCGGCGCAGGCCCATATCTGTCAATCCAACTATTTCGAGAATTATCATGGTCTGTTCTTTCATTGTGCTGGATTCAGGAGCTTTGCCCCATGGGCAGAGAACGGAGTTGCGCAGGCAGCGCCGAAGTAAGTGGAAGCGAAACCCCGGCAAGGTTGAATCCGAACAATTGCGGATTCTCGCATATGACTGCAGCGGAAAAGATCAGGAACACGTAGTCATAGGTTTCCTGGGGAATATTTTTCTGCGCCAGCAGCTTCCAGAAATTTCGATCACGGGGGTTTTCCGGCATCCTGCCTATCATCTTGCGGACGTTGCCGTCACCCCAATTATATGAAGCCATGGCCATCAAACCTGATGCCTGTGCATCGGTGCTGTTCAGGTCTTTCAGGTACCGGACCGCAGCCCTGGTTGCCTTCAGATAGTCGAATCGCTCGTCAAGGCGGTCATATACCGGTTTGTCGAACTTGGGGCCGATTCGGAGCCCGTAGTCGTTTGCTGTAAGGGAAATAAACTGCCACATCCCCTTTGCATGACCGAAACGGGTAGGAGGCCCCACTGCCCGTTCATCAAAATTGCTTTCCTGCATGGCAAGGAAAAGATACTGATAAGGGAGATTATTTTCCTTAAGCATCTGCGTTATCAGCGTCGTATATCCTTTTTCCTCTGCCCTGCGGAGCGAGGTCTGCAGACGGTCCGTGGATTTCCAGATTGATATGTACCGTTTGACCTCATTCACGAAGTCTTTGGGCATGGCAAGTTCGCACTCTCCGAACACCCTGGCAATCTTCAATATGATGCGATCCTCTTCTGAAAGCTTGGTATAAACGCCCAACTCCTTGACAAACTTGTCGTACTCTTTTTCCATCCCCTCGGACTTGTTCCTTTTTGCCTGGAGCTCCGCAATCTGCGCCGGATTGGCGTTCAACAGTACGACATCTTCCAGTTTGGCAATCTGAACGTCCTGCTCCTTCATCAGGTAGAAAATATTCTGCGCCGTGGTGCGCATCTTATCCAGTTTATTCTTCTGGTAAATAATGATACCACACGCCACAAACAGCAGCAGCACTGCCAAGCCGATCAGGTATTTGTATTTCTTTGACCTGGTCTTGTGGGCCCGGTTGAAGGCACGACGGATCATCATCGTCTGCTCGCCGGCATCTTCTGAATCAGAGAGATAATGCCTGATTACCTGGGTTTCAGTGGCAAAGTCTGCGCGTTTACTCTGCTCAGCGTGTAGCTGTACTGTTTCCAAAACCGGCTCATCGTTAACCTGAGGCTTTTCAGGTGCTGTAACCCTGAGCGACAGCTGGGGGCCGCCCTTTCCCAGTTCAATCAGCGCAATTTCAGGAAGAATAGCTTCCTCAACCCTTTCACCATCGACAAACGTCCCGTTGCCGCTGCCAAGATCCATCACCAGCCATCTGTTGCCATCATATTCAATGCGTGTGTGCTTTCGGCTGACAGCATTATTACTGATTGTAATGTCGCACTCCTTACTGCGACCAATGGTGAAGGAATCGGTAAAACGCATCTCCTCACCGGTGGCATTATTGCTCAAATCTTTTATGATCACACTGGATTCAAAAGCCATTATTGTTACCTGCATCTCTAATGATGATGCGCATTCCCGTCAGTTCAGGGTTTCACCCTGTTTTTTGATGGGCATATAGATCCACAAGGGATCCTTGATATATTGTTCAGTGTCGGCCAGGTCACTGTTGTCCCATGATATGGCTGAAGCAGGCAGAACAAGTTTCATGGTGTTTTCACTTTCTCTTACCACTTTTGAAAAGACCTCGTAGGTCAGGTTATCAACATCCAATTTCTGTTCAAATTCGAAATTCGCATCAAGAAGATCGGCCCATGCCTTGGTAATGTGTCCTACCTCGTGCTGAAGAAGTCGTGCCAGGGCCTTTTCCCACCTGTCTGCCGGCGGGGGATTTTCATGGGGCGGTCGGGGTCGCTCCTGGGCACTTTTTTCCGCCACCTCTTTTGGAAGAAATGGACCGGTGACTGTCAGCCTGCAGTATGCCTGAAAATTGCTGCAGCCTTGATGACGGGGAGGAAATGAGACCTGGTAGCCGACGAGGACACAAGCACTAGCTCCTGAATGTTTCATCATCGTCCGGATCTCGGTGACGCTACGGCTGGAATTTGCCGTGTAACTGTCGCAGCAAAAACCAATCTCGGTGTCGCCGAAGCGTCTCAATTGGAACTCGGACGTGTTAGCCGGGCGAGGCAGATCCGCGTGCGTATGAACTGCCAGCATTCCGATTGAACCGGTTTCCGCGACAATCACCCCGTTCTCATCCAAACCGCCACGGGCTCCTCCAAGTATACCGTACTCTTCTCCAGGCATGTATTCACCTCATGATGTTACTGGATGCACTTGACCGGCAAAGACGACATCAGGGTATCTGAGTAGTACTCTGAGCCGCATCAACAATTGTGATCACCCCGGCCCAAGTACACATGCAGGTGGATGTATTATCCAGGGCAGGCATATTGCCAATCATCACATTTGCAGCACCGGGCGTCCAGGGGGCGGTGGTTACCGGAATGCAGGGCACCGGTGTCGGAGTGCCCATGGCCGCAGCAGTCGCCGCTATAAACATCGGGTTGGCCGGCGCCTGACACATACCAAAGGGAAGTATGTTCATTATCGGTGCAAAGTCCATAATATTGGCGGCAGGCTTGTTATCTACCATGACCCTGTTAAGGGGCAAAACCATAAGCTTGCCCGGTGACATCCCGAAAGTGCACTTCAGTTCCGCAGTTGCAACCACCTGATTAGGCATACTGTTTTCCTCCGTATGCGTAAATTCTTTACTGAACCCTTACCTTGACCGGCATTGATACAATCTTGCCCTTCAGTACCTTGTCAGCACTGTACAAGCTTTCGAAAATGACCTTGACCGCATATTCTCCCGGCTCCCATGCAATGGGGACATTGAATTCATATACCGACGTGTGGCCAGGGGGAAGCATAAGGAAATCATCTTTAACAATGGCCTGCGGCGCAGAAAGCAACTCGGGCGTCAGCACCTTGTGGATGGAGTGTTGAGGCCAGATATCGGCTGGCGGCAGATCCGAGCGCACTCCCCAAAGTGTGAACCCGCCTGTTCTTTTTCTGGGAGCTGTCAACGGATTAACCACGCTCACATGTTCCAGTCCTTCAGCAGTAAGCTTGATCGTCAACCTGACCGTTGTTGACCTTTCAATATCAGTTTTGTCGAGGCTGACATGCAATTTGATTTCCCGGACAGGATTCTTCTCTGCCTCCTTGCCGACTTCACGAAAACGTTCCGCAGCCTTGCACATGGCGGGTGGTGACGAACTGGGCTCGATCATCCATTTTCTAGTGCTCCCCGCTTCTTCCAGAGAAACCAGAACCATTGTGGAGCCGGGCGGCACCAGCTGGGATTCGGGCAGGGACCTGCTGCTCAGCGCAGCCCAGATACCCCTGAATTCCTGTGCACGCTCTTTGCCGATTTCAGCACGGTACACACCGATTGCTTCCGTGGCAGGTTCCAGGACATTACTCTCGATGACGAGATCGGCACGGCCGGTATGATCGAGGCGCAGGAGATGGCGCAAACCCCCTTCATCAGCGTCAAATGATGCGGTTATGGTAAAAGGTCCCTGGTTCATCGATTTGCCTCCTTGGCAGCTCATCATCAACAGGCTTAACAATATGGGCACAAGCAGCAGATTCTTCATACGACCTCAATCAGATCAAATTCTTCTCCAGCCTGGGATGAGAACCACGCACGAAACTCTTCGATGTGATAATTATACACCTTTGTCCCGTTACCCATAATGCTGTTGGGGAGATCAGGCACCCAGGGATGACTTCCGGTGGCCCCTTCCGGGTACTCGTCATAGAATCCCATCAGGTGGCCCACTTCATGTGCCCAGGTTTTTCCGGGTCGTGATTCGATACGGAACCAGTTCGCGGAATCAGCCCTTGCGGTTCCCGGCCAAAAATTCACTTCATTCACCATGGCGCCTGGCGCATCCACCAACAGGAGGCGCACCTCCAGATCAAATTTGCAGCATTTGTAGGTACGATCACAGGTGCAGCCGGTACTGCGGCCACATCCTCTGCGGTGCAGCAGCCACTGGTCTCGGTACACACCTTCCACGGTGGAGATGATTGACTGCTTGGCGGCTTCAGGCACCACCCCGCCATTTGGTATGGCATCACAGCGTGTTACGTAATCTCCGTAGGATTCCTTTTTTCCTTGTTCAGGCTTGGGTGCCGACTTATTGGTCAAATGCACCTTTACGGTCAGGGTGAGTTTGCGGTCGGTAAACTCGATTAGAACCTTTTTGTCCCAGCCGTATCTCACAGCGGCAGGCGCGGGAGGACTCTGGAGACGACCGGTTAACGATGCCTGGGCTACATCGGGGTACCTGTGGAAGGAGAGCTGAGGATCTTGAGATTCAGCGGTAAGTCCATCGCAGACAACGGTGAACTTAGCCTCTGCCCCATTCCAGTTGCTGGAGGTTTTCTTACTGACCCATCTCCCCTCGACCGATGAAGCGGTCGAAGAACTGGTCGGGCTCGCAACGGCGCTGCTGTCGGTTGTTTTCTTTACGGTAAACGTGGCACTGGAACCTGCGGCAATATTTTCGGTGTCAGCCAGCATTGTTGCCGGATCACCGCATTTTACCGGCGTACTGCTCCAGCGGGCATTGAAGAGCCTTTTGGCGCAGGGCTGAACAGGGCTGCCGACGTCATTGCCTCCCATTATTGCACCTCCATGCTTTGAATGAGATGCTTTTTCAGGCGCCTGGTCTTCTCATCCCCGGCGATGCTCATATCACAGAGAATCTCCCCTGCCCATGCAAAGGAGGGATTGACGTCGAAATCCGGACCAAAAAAGATCATGCAGTCGATGAAACAACGTACATCATCTTCGACTTTTATGGCATATCCGGCGGCTTTCTCTATGCCGGATTGTATCAGAGATTGCAGATACGGAGTTCCCCTCTCCTTTGCGTACTGAGGATATGCAGCATGGAGATAGACCATGACACTGCTTTCAAACTGCCGAACCATATATTGGCTGAAGGCAGACATCTGATTTTTTCTGATAACCAGCATCAATCTCCCCCCTGTGGTGAAGGGTTAATTCTCTACTTGGTGGATTACATTGATCTTCACAAATACTTTTAAGCCAATCAGCAACGCATCACATGTTATGGAGCCGGCATACGCACATCTAAAATCTCACTGTCGCCGGGAAATGTACCAACCCAAACGATCTGATTCTTTTCCTGGGCGTTATAAAGAATTTTCTGCAGCAGCTCGAAACGCGGATTTGATTGCGCTAGAAAAAGAAAGGAAGGCCGGAGTACCAGGCTGACTTTCAAACCAGGCTTAGGTTCCTGAACTAATTGAAGTGAGTTGATGTGATCCTTGTTAAAAGGTGCTGCAAAATTCAGGGCGCCGGTGGTGGGGTCGTAGGCGACGAATATCACTTTACCCTCTGCCACTGCACGTCTGACAAACTGGATATTATGCTTTCCCAGCCCCTCATCCTGAATCCGGCATTTCTCACCGGAATCCGTAATAAATGAGACTGTATGACTGACAGGATCCGCGGACAAGGTATTCACCTTGGTAAATTCATAGACTTCGTTCATTCTCAAATACTCCTTATTCCTGCTCATGGCTGATGCTACAGTTACGAAGAACGTCAGCATGATAAACAGAACAAACATTACAGGTCGAATTCGCATGATTTATGGCTTTTTCATCGCTGCTGCCGCACGATTGAAATCCCGGGTATCTCTATGGTCCTGGAGACTGCTCTCCGCCTCACTAACCGGAAAATCCTTATTTGCCGTACTGGGATGAAATGGATAGTTTTCGTTTGACGGAGTAATCTTGTCGACCGTATCGGATGGCGCTGCGCCGCACAGTGCCTTCCACTCATCCACCGTGAGCGGTTTATCAGAGAGTGAAGGGTCCAGAATGCGTGGTTCCACACCGCCGCCAGGTTGCTCGACATTTACTATGGGTGCCACATGGTAATGCCAAGTGACAGCATTTGGGTTCCCACTGCTGTCGGGAAACGTGACCGCAGAGCCATCGGGTTTCTGGGCGGCCAGATTACCCTCTGACCAGAGTTTATCACTCGCAAACCCCTGTTTTTCCATCATATCGCACATGATACGAGCGCGGGCGTAACAACAGTCTGGTGGATAATCAAATGGAATGTCCGTATTTTTGAATTGATCCATGAACGCCTGGGCCTCGGCCTCGGTCATCGATTTATTCAGCGCGTTTGGGCATGGAGCCGATGTGCCGCCTACGGGATTGCCGCCGAACAAAGAATCAAGAGCGTCCCACGCAGCCTCCAGCGTGCCGACAATCGCGTCTCCGATTGCGCCAATTGCCTCTCCGATCGCTTTACCAACATCGTCAAGTATTCCCACAGGATTTCACCATAGTCCGGATTGTTTCGTTCAAGCGAATGGCATGGTACTTTAATTCAGGCAGTGGTGCGATTATCTCGTTGCGTATGCACATTTTTCCGTTCTTTATGCAAACTCTTCACGTAGTCGAAGATCAATTGCATTCTTACACCGGGTTGAAGGTTCTGGTCCTTGATAATTTCAGCAACCTGCGGATGCTGTTTTCCCGAATCAAAGTCAAGACCCAGCACGAAGCTTAGATCAATGTACCTGGCGACGTCGATCTCGCTGGTAATTCCGTAGGTTGCGGCACTGGCAATGCTCTGCCGGATCACGGGGCGCAACGGTTTCTCCCCGACACTGCTGCATATCTGCGGGAAAAATTCGTTGAGATGCTGAATCATACTGTTCTCGAATACTGCCAGAGAGACCTTTGACAGGCTGACTTCCTGCTCCTTGCGAATAACCAGAGGTCCTTCTCCGATTGTTACGGCCGATTCAGGTGTTTCAATCACCTGAACTACAAGGCTCTCTTCATCACTTTTCAGAAGGTCTTTTGCCAGTTGATCAAACTGTTGCTGTCGAATTTTCAGCATATGCATCCTTGCAAGAGTCGGCTTGGTAATATGTCCCAACTGCTCAGCAGTCAAACTTTACCCAAGCATCACCTTGTCTTCCTGAAGCGTATCCCCAATAAACATGAACTTCCTGCAGGACTTAGTATCCTCATCCTCAACCAGATAAGACAACACCGGTCCAAAGATCGTCTTCAGCTCCAAGGCATTGCAGGTCGGCAGGTAGACCCGCAGCACCCTAGGATCGTAATAGCGGAAATAGAGGGATTTCCTGGACTCGTCGTACACCATGAGGAACTTCCGGAAATGCCTGCGCAGAGTCCATATGTCAGCATGGGTGACGCCAAATATCCCCCAGTGTTCACCCCACCCCTTGGAGAGAACCCATTTGGTTAGTTCCGCATCACGTTCGAGCATCACCAGATAGGGCGCCACCTCTGCCATGTCCGGTTGAAGTTCTCCCCGGTAAAGACATACATTTTCAGCGGCAAAGGAGGAAAGGTTCTGCTGAAGTAACGGAATGGAGGCGCCATCCAGTATGGCAAACACCTTGAACCCCTGCTGGGAGAAGAGTTGCATTTTGAGCGATTGAACAGTTTTTTCATCGGCCATGATAGTATCCTGTCGTATGTCCTTGATCCTTTAGTTTATTGCGAATTCTGCTTCTTGTCATACCAGCCGCACGGGCCGGAAAAGTTAGTGCGGTCAGGTGCTGCAGAAAGGTGCCCCACTCTGTGCCGCCTGTTTCAGCGCAGTGGCCTGGGGGCCAGGTGGGGCAGAGCTTGAAGACGGGGCCGGTTGGGTTCCTGTTCCGCCTGATTCCGCTTTCAGATCCTGAGGTTCCAAAGGGGGATCAGGCGAAGCACCGGATCCGGAGGTAGCTGAACTTCCCGAACCGCCGCAGTTGATTTTTACCATGCCTCCATCAATGGTGACCGACCCCGAACCTCCGACATGCACCTTCGGACCAGAAATGGTAACCCCGGAGCCCTGGATATCGATGTAACTTCCCCCCCCTTTAATAGAAACCTGGGGAGCTTCGATAACAATCTTCGAGCCGGCCTTCAGATGTATCTCCCCGGCTTCAACAGCAAATATTCCCCCGGATTTCATGTGAACTTCCCCGGCTGTGAGGGAAACTGCGCCATCCACCTTTTCATTCTGGTCACCTGTCACGGTGAGGTGTTTGTCCTTTTCGACCTTTTCAATCTGATCGTTCTTGACAAGCATATGCCGGTCATTTCCGATCCAGTCGATGCAGTCTTTCAAAACCCTGGTGCACATCATCCGTTGTGCATGGATGTCAAACTGTTCCTTGTCCTTGGAATCAATAAAGTTGATGCCGTTAAAACCGCCACCGCCGGGTGTGGAATTGGACTTGATAACACTGTAGGTTTTATTTTCCGGAAGAGACGTGGGCGGGACGTTTATACCGTTGTAGACCCTTCCGATGACAATCGGGCAGTCCGGGTCTCCTTCCAGGAAATCCACGATCACCTCGTGCCCGATCCGTGGGATAAACAAGCCCCCCCACCCGGTTCCGGCCCATATCTGACTCACCCGGATCCAGCATGAGCTGTTCTGGTCCCCCTTCCCTTCCCTGTCCCAATGAAACTGGACCTTTATCCGTCCATGCTTGTCGGTATAGATCTCATCCTTACCCGTTGGCCCCACAACTATCGCGGTCTGGGTTCCCTGCACCACCGGCTTCGGGGTCACACGGGGAGGACGGAACGGAACATCGGCCGGGATGCAGCAAAAACTGTTTCCATAATCGAACTCCCCGCCCCCTCGAACAGATTGGGAAAGGTTATGCGCAACGGCAGTCAGTATGAACTCCTTGTTATTCATATCATTTAGATCGGTATTTAACAGCGTAAAGCGGTATCCGGTAGTGAACGCCCGGCACTTGCCTCCACCCCGGATCGTGGTTACCTGCGCCTCCTTCTCTTCCATCCGTACCTTGACCAATGTGTTGCCAGCGTCATTGGCAGTATAACCGCCGGGGTAGTCGTAAACCTCCCGGTCTCCAGTTCCGAGTTTGTATCTGCCGGGGCTATCCACATTGAGAGAATTGTTCGGTTTCTCGAAGTCGAAATCCCTCAGCATGTACTTTCCGGGCAATATCATCTGCATCTTCTCCAGGGAGGAGATCGTGTCATCGTCGGATGTGTTTTCAACCTGGTAGCTTGCACTCTTCTGCCCAGGGCAGGGGACGTTTGCCTGGGAAGAATTGGCAATGATCAGCTTGTGGTTGTCGGCATTGTGCTCGAAGAAGTAAAATATCCCTTCTTCCTCCAGAAGGCGGGAAATGAAGTTAAAATGAGTCTCCCGGTACTGCACGCAGTAATCCCGCTTTTTGAAGTCTCCCTGGAGTTTGAGCTCGTAGTCGGTAATCTCGAATTTCTTGAGCACTTTTTCTATGATTTCCGGTACAGACAGGTTTTGAAAAATACGCAGTTCGGCACTCCGGGTCAGGAGCCATAACTTCGGCACCAGGGTTGCCCGGTAAAACGCCGCACGAGTGGTGTCGTCACCACTCGTGGTATCTCCCGATACCTGGGAAAACGAAGAGATGATCCCGTTGAAATAGCGCCAATCCCCTGACGGAAGTTCGATGGAAACCGTCACCCCCTTGCCGATGATATCGGCAAACGGTATCCCCTTATCCTCCGAGACCAGCGACAGCTCGAAGTTGAAGAGCCGAGAAATACCCTCGTTCCCCTGCATCCCCGAAATCAACAGTTTGTCGACACCCAATGGGGAAGTGATTTTGACATGTCTGTTTTCCTGAGTAAATCTAGCCATGGTATCACCTGTTTCGATGGCTTGTGCCATCAGTCTGTTACTGTGTTCATCAGATTATTTAATTCGTTCAGAAGGAACTGCGACACCATTTAAAGGGTGGCCGGGCGGCCGAAATAAAAACCTTGGGCGAGGTCAAAGCCTATGGCGCAGCAGACTTCCGCCTCCTCAGGTCTGTCGACACCCTCAGCAAGGGTACGGATACCGGCATCACGTGCCATCTTCACCAGAGTCTCCACAATGGAACGCGATATCTCCGAACGTTGCTGGATGTTCTGAATGAGGGCAATATCAAACTTCAGGATATCGGGGACCGAATCAAGCAGTTCGATGAGCCTGGACTGGCCGGCGCCGAAATCATCATAGACCAGCAGCATATCCAGATCATTCAGCATTGCTCTAAGATTCTTCATCATTGCAACATCGGTTATCGTGTTCTCATGCAGTTCCATCCCAAGCTTCAGGTCGGGCACCGATTCCCTGAGTTTTTTCAGTGACCGGCCAAGGGAATCGAGGTTCATCTCTTCCGGAAGAGTATTAAACAGGATCAGCTTATTTACCCCGATTCGTGCGGCGTATTCGAGCGCCGTATTCCTGAAAAGCTCACTCAATTCTATCTGCCTGCCGAGCCGCCGGGAAATCTGAAACAGCTGGCCTGGATTGTTGGGAAGCCCCGGGTAATTTATACGACCAAGGGTTTCGTATCCGATCAGGTTACCACCAGGGAGGGAGACCAAGGGCTGGAAGTGCGGCAAGACCGCTTTCTGGTCGAGCATCCGCTCGAAATGTTCGGCATACGGGTTGATGATCTGGGTGCATTCCGAAGCGTCTGCCTGCTCCACAACGTCGAACCTGATTTCAGCGATCGTTATGTAGTCACCATGCCCAAGAAGATGTTCCTCAATCAATCTTCTGCCGTTGACATAGGTACCGTTGGTACTGCCGAGATCCTTGACCCGCCAGCCATCATCGGACTCGAAGATCTCGGCATGCTTCCTTGACACCCCATCCGCCGCGAGAAAAAGATTTGAGCCCTCCCTTCGCCCGATGGTGAAAGGAGAATGTTCGATGGGAATCACCCAGAAACTGCCGTCCTGGTTTTTCCCTTCAAGATTGAGTGGTGTGATGTTATCGGCTGTTTGCATAAGCGGACCCTTTTCATTCACGCCTTAAGGGATCAGATGCCTGCCATTTAAATACTTATCCATTAACCGTTCATCTTCCATCTGCCAGCCAAAAGTGCGGGGGGATCAGCAATCGACTGAAAGCGAGCCACCCTAACCATATCCCGCTCCTTGAATGCGAGGAGTGGAATCAGGCCATCATCCAGAAGCGACTCCACCTGTTGCAGATTAAACACCTTTTCTAGACATTGCGAGATGCGCACCTCATTTGCCACCCGGTAGCTGTGAATTGGCAGACCACCCAGTTCCTGCTTCATTCCTGGAACCATCTCCCATTCACTATCAATAAAGGACTCCCCCAGAAGAAGCGCCACAGCAAAGACAGGATTACTCCAGAGGTATTCTGCTAGGTCGGGAATCGGTGACATTTCTTCAAAATCAAAGCTCTCCACCGGGTCGGTCCGCTTGCCGAAGGGAAGTCTCAGCAGGAAACCCGGAGTTGCCAGCCCGAGGTACGCCGCCTCGCGAAGATGTCTCAACTGTTCCCAAAGCGGATCATCCGCTGATCTTCCTGTGAGGAAACCGTTGCCTGCAGCAGCGACAAAAGGAGCACCAGCTGAGCAGGCCACTTTAGCGAGCCTCCCCAGGAGGGCAATGTCGTCATTCGACTTGTCAAACGTGTAATTACCGGCAATCAGACCCCACGGTTCCTCTTCGCGCTCCTCCACGAGCAGGTGGAAAAGCGCTGAGTCGGCCAGAGCATTATCAGCACACAGGTCATGCCTTACTTCATCTTTTGAGACGTCCATAAGCACGATGTGCAGATTTTCACCGGTTTCCAGCCTGGAAACAAGAAATTTCACCCCTCGCCAGGCAGCTTCCAGTTCCTTGAATTCAGGATGCTGGAGAATCGCCCTCATCAGGTCGCCCGCAGCTCCATCAACCAGCTCCCGTACTTTCCGGTCTTCACTGTTGTCTCCGGCAACAAGGTGCGGCGAGACAACCCGGTTGAGAAACTTGTCCCAGTGCGTAGCAGGGGTACTTTTCCCGATTTCATCATTGCCGGTCGCATCCCCCTCAAGAATCTGGTCCAACAGATTGCCGGCAGTCTGATCAACAGCCCGGCAGAGTAAACCATCCGGAAGTGCCTCGACGTGCATCGGTTCTGTAACGGGAGGTAGCGATTGCCGCTGTTGCGCAATTGTTCTGTCGATATCCCTGAAGAGATTAATTTTCTCGTAAAGCCGGTCAGGATGGAAGTCGTCCAGTTCAGCAAAACTGAGTTCCATTGGGTCATCACCATTGTCAGACAACGGCAACCGGAGTTTTACACCCAACTGGGCCATGACATCCTCAAGATCGTCCCTGTCCACCGGGTGCAACCTCCTGGCCGAGATGGCTGCGCGCGGGTCGAAAACGCCGCGACTGACACGGCCACTGAAATCCCCCATGACCAGTATCCTGAAAGGGGAACCTTCCTCAGCCACACCCCGTGTGTCGCCCAGTGACGAAACAAGGTTCATATCAAGCGTTCCGAAGGAGATGGATTTTGGCATTGGGAGTAAGTCCTTTACAATGTACTGAATTGAGAACCGGCCGCAATAATCCCAAATAAATCTTTTGGTAAGTGATTTTACTGCAGTAAGCTGGCCATAAGTCTGACGCGATTTAATGCCGGCACCGCTTTGACACCTCCCACGCACCAATATCTCCGTCCTGCGGGGTTGATCCACTGGCGATTTTCAAGCACATTAAACATAAGAATCGAATAAAATGCGCCAGCAGCTGTCATCAAGGCAAAAATGTGCCCCGCGTCTCCAGTACCGCCGAGACGATTCTGTATCAGTGTTACCTCACCAGGTGGCCAGGCAGCGGCAGGATAAAACCCGGTTGCATCAGCCGGCAGGGCTTGAGCGAATGCCTGTTTTACCGTACGGTTGACACCGGGGTTGTTGTCTATGGTCCCAACGTGAAAGGCACTCATCACCCCATTGTATGTTCCCCGTGCAATCAGACATCCGCTCATGTAGCCCGACATTATGTCGTTGACGCCAATAGGCAGCCGGGCGATGCGGCCGGGGGCATAGTCGAGCCAGGTATACGGAACGTTTGCCCCTTTTGCCAGACCAAGTACATTGGCCACATGAATTCCCAGGAAGACTGGGTCGAGTACTTCCGGGTGGCCGTCCAACCCATCATAGGTCATTGGTGTGGCCATTCCCAAATTGCCCACAATGGCACCATTCAGGGGGCCGTTAGCATCGGGCGGTTTGTTCCACAAAAATCTGACTCCGGCTCTGAAATAATGTTCGATCACGATTTTCCTCCTTATGGTTTCAGGGGTTGTAATAACGTATTACGATCCGAAACATACCCGAAGGCTGCAAAATGGGTCAGGTCAAGATTCTACACATCTTGCAGTTCACCCGACTCCAGACAAACCTACACTATCTCAAACCCGAACCCCTCCCCGGAGAGCGTCACCTTGATTTCCTTGAACTGCTCCCCTGTAGTCATACGGGAAAGAATTTCCTTCGACATCTGTGGCAGCAGCGTGTTGGTGAGGATATGATCGACATTGCGAGCACCGCTGTCCACTTCGGTGCACCGGCTGGCAATGTGGTCGATGATCGCTTCGTCGTAGCTGAAGGCGACGTTGCGGTTCTCTTTGAGCCGCTTAGCGATCTTGTTGATCTTCAGCTTGACGATCAGCCGCATGATCTGGTCGGAAATCGGGTAGTACGGCACCACCTTCATACGCCCAAGGAAGGCCGGCTTGAAATGCTTGGTCAGGTCAGGTCGCAGCATCTCGGAAAGTCCCTGCCAGGTTGGCTTGGTCTCCTCATCGGCACACGCCTTCATGATCAGGTCGGTGCCCAGGTTGGTGGTCAGGATAATCAGGGTGTTCTTGAAATCAATCTTCCTCCCTTCCCCATCCTCAAGCATCCCCTTGTCGAACACCTGGAAGAACAGCTCCATGACATCCGGATGCGCCTTTTCCACCTCGTCCAGCAGCACAACACTGTAGGGGCGTTTGCGAACCGCCTCGGTCAGCACGCCGCCCTCGCCATACCCGACATAGCCCGGAGGGGAACCTTTCAGTGACGACACCGTATGGGCCTCCTGGTATTCCGACATGTTGATGGTGATCAGGTTGTCTTCTCCGCCATAGAGCAGCTCGGAAAGAGCCAGAGCGGTCTCGGTCTTGCCGACGCCGCTGGGGCCGGCAAACATAAGCACAGCTGTCGGCTTTGAAGGGTCTTCGATCCCTGCATGGGCGGTTTGGATCATCTGGGCGATGGCTGCCAGGGCGTGATCCTGACCAATGATCCGTTCACCAAGCAGTTTCTCCATATTGAGGACCGTCTGGATCTCATCCACCAGCATCCTTCCGGTGGGGATGCCAGTCCATCCGGAAATAACTTCAGAGATGGTCTGGGCATCAACCTCGGTCTGTACGAGCGGACTGTTCCCCTGAATTCCCTTCAACTCGACCTCCAGTGACTTCAGCTCCTCCTGCCTGGCTGAAATCGTGCCATCTTCCGGGTTAATCTCGTGCAGTTCACGAATCTGCACCTGCAGAGCAGTGATCTTCTCGGCAATCTCCTTTTCCTTCACCCACGCAGCATTCAGCTCTTCAAGGCGTATCCGGGCAACCTCCTTCTGCTTGGACAGCCCTTCCAGCCGCTCTGCGTGATCCCGGCCGATAAGAGTCTCACGTTCGAGGATTTTTACTTCGCGGTCAATCTGCGTCAGTCGCCGGTTCAGGTCATCAATGGATGGGGGGATCGTGGTCATCCCTATGGCGACCCGCGCACAGGCAGTGTCAAGAACACTGACCGACTTGTCCGGGAGCTGACGTGCCGGAATGAAACGGTGCGAAAGCCTGACAGCATCAATCAGCGCCTCGTCGGTGATCATCACCTTGTGGTGTTTCTCAAGGAAAGGGGCCACTGCCCGCATCATCATAACCGCCTTCTCCTCGTCCGGCTCTTCCACCTTTACCACCTGGAAACGGCGGGTCAGCGCGGCATCCTTCTCGAAGTACTTCTTGTATTCAGCCCAGGTGGTGGCAGCGATAGTCCTCAGATCGCCACGGGCCAGCGCCGGTTTGAGCATGTTTGCCGCATCGCTGGTTCCGGCCGCTCCACCTGCACCGATGAGCGTATGGGCCTCATCGATGAAAAGGATTATCGGCACAGGCGAAGATTTAATCTCGTTGATCACCGATTTGAGACGGTTCTCGAACTCACCCTTGATCCCGGCCCCTGCCTGCAGCAAGCCCAGGTCCAGGCTCCTGATCTCCACCCCGCGGAGTGGCGGCGGTACATCACCTTCGACGATCTTGAGTGCGAAACCTTCAACAACCGCGGTCTTGCCGACCCCTGCCTCACCGGTGAGGATCGGGTTGTTCTGGCGACGACGGATCAGTATGTCGGCCATCTGCCGGACCTCAAAATCGCGGCCTAGTACCGGATCGATCTCGCCCTTGCGCGCCTTTTCGGTCAGGTTGATGGTGTACAGATCCAGGGCTTTGGTACCAGCCGCTGGAGGGGCAGCTCCGCGATCTTCACTTCCGGGCGCAGTCTGCCGGGATGATGTCTCCTTGTCTTCGGCAGACCCCGCAGTCAGGTCGCACAGACTCTGGGAAAGAGTTTCCAGCGATATCTTCTTGAAGGCGGCAGAACTGTTGATCATCATCCGGGCCATCTCGTCATCGGAAAGGATGCCTAAGACTATGTGACCGGAACGGACCGCTGTTGCCTGGTAATCGACTGAAGCGATCATCCATGCGTCCTGGATGATCTTCGGAATACGCGGGGAAAGCGCCGGGTTGCGGGCGTTGCCGGTCTTGAAGCTCTCCATGGCCTGGGTAAGATCGCTCCGCAGACGGGATTCATTGATTTCGAACTGTCTGAGAATCTTATGGAGGTCGGTATCTGGAGAGTCCAGCAGTTTAAGGAAGAAGTGTTCTACATCAACTTCATAATGGGTCTGTGACAGGCATAGTCCGGCTGCCTGCTCCAGTGCTATGCGGCAGGTGTCATTGAGCTTGCCGATGAGCGACTTCAGATTGGTTTTTGGCATTGAACCCTCCTGTACTTGATTAAATTGTTTAGCTACGCTGCCTTCCTGGCAACCGTATCAAAGTCCTGGAACGTTACGCAGGGATCTTCCATAAGAACGGCATCCTGAGCCTTGATCCAGGTAGACCAGCCGAGCATTGGCGAAAAAGCCGACCCCACCCCGCCAAGGCTGCACGGGGCTATCTGGTCCCGTTTCAGTATCAATCGAATCTCGAATTCGTACTCAATCCCCACCATGAATCTCACCAAGGCAAACATCGATCGAAGAGTCCCGCCTCCAGGCATAAATTTCCCGAAAACAGCACTGTCCATTGGACCCAGCTCAATTCTGAATTTCGACATATTTTCCCAAACCTGCGAGCCGCAAAGGGCGGTCACGCCAAGTTCAGCGTTTGCCATGCCTATTTTTGTGAGATCTTCCGGAGGGAGCGATATGGCGCGCTCAATGAACTGCTGAACAACCGCCTTCTGGCCTGAATAGTGCGACAACGCAGATTCTATGGCAGCTGATGACGGCACCTGCCGTGAAAGAA
>JBGSQD010000122.1:0-16398 GCA_041738275.1 Geobacterales bacterium | reverse complement strand
TGGCCGTCGCCGTGTTGGCAAGACACTGCTTGCGCTTGAATCAGCAAAAAATCACAAGCACCTCTACCTGTTTGTTTCAAAAAAGGCGGAAACTCTTCTTTGTCAGGAATACATTGAAGAGATCCGCCGTATCTTTACCATTCCCGTTATTGGTGAGATTCGCCATTTCCGTGACATCTTCAATCTCCTGATAGAGCTTTCACGCACTGAGAAATTTACCTTGATCGTTGACGAATTCCAGGAATTCTTCAGCATCAACCCTGCTGTCTATTCCGAACTTCAGGGGATCTGGGATCGTAACAAGGGCACCAGCAAACTGAATCTGATCTTCATAGGCTCAGTCCATTCTCTCATGTACCGTATCTTCCAGGATGCTAAAGAACCTTTATTCGGCAGGGCCGACCGGATCATGTTCCTGAAGCCGTTCAGTATAAAATCCATATTTGCGGTAATAAATGACTATGGCAGTAATGATATGAAGGCTCTGTTCGATGCCTATGCTGTTACCGGAGGTCTGCCCAAATACCTTGAATTGCTGGCAGAGAATAATGCCCTGTCCAGGCAGCAAATGATGGACTTCATTATCAGGCAGTATTCACCCTTTCTGACTGAAGGGAAGAATCTTCTGATTGAAGAATTCGGCAGGGATTATGGAACTTATTTCTCTATTCTGGAATTGATTGCAGCAGGTAAGACCGCCCGCAGCGAAATCGAATCTGTACTGGAGATCCATACCGGCGCATATCTCAGTAAGCTTGAAGGCGAATACGCCCTTATAGACCGTTACAAGCCTATCGATGCCAAGCCTGGCGGCAGGTTGCAGAAATACTTTATTCGGGATAATTTCCTGAATTTCTGGTTCCGGTTCATATACCGTAACCTGTCCGCTGTCGAGACCGGTAATTTTGCTTATATCCGTGAGATTGTTGATCGTGATTATGCCACCTGGTCAGGCAGAATACTTGAGCGGTTCTTCCACGAAATCTATGCTGCCAGCGGCAATTACAACCGGATCGGATCATACTGGGAACGTGGCAACAAAAACGAGATTGACATGGTTGCGATCAACGACATCAAGAAAGAAATGGTCATCGCTGAGATCAAGGCCAACAAAAGCAGGATCAATCTGGCAGAGCTTGAGAAGAAGGCGAAGAATTTGATAGCAGGTTATCATGGATACAAAATTGAATTTCGTGCTCTTGGAGTTGAGGATGCGACTATTGCTTTTATACAGAAGTAAACAGATAATGGCTATCCCTTAAGTTTGTATTCTGAGTAAAGAGGTTCACCCGTTGCCTCTCGCAGCGTGAGATAGCATAGCGAAAATATCATTTGCAAGGAACATCAAAAATGTCTCGGATGATGTGAAGGCATTAGTGAATCTTGGTTTGGTTGAGATTTCCCAGACTGGAAAGAATAAGGCTCCTCATCTACGCTATGAGAAAATAACTGTTGAGCTGGCCGTTTAGCATCAAGACTTACATCCTCTTCAAATTACTACCGACCGTCTGAGAGAGCCAATGGAGCGGATTAGCGCCAAGCTGATGGAACTCATGGGAACCCATTATTGGATGTAAGTGTCTTTGTCGAGTTAGTTCAAAAATGATATCATTGCACTTGAGGAAATATGATTTTTACGCCTCCGAATATTGATTATGACATGCATGCCAAAATGGATTATTGGACATTTCAAGAAGCCCTATCGGTCGTAGTTTCATATAAGCTGATAAATCTATGCTTTAAAACAAAAACTGAATATGACGGACAGTATGACGTTGAATTTGAAAAATTAACGCGAATAATGTTCAATTCAATTGAAATAGGTTCAATTCAAGGTTCTTCTGCTATTTATGATACTTTCGGAAGTGGACTCCCTTTACTAGAAAAGTCGTATGTGATTCCATACTATTTTACAAAATGGGTTGAAACAAAAGGATTCTCTTTGCCATCCGAATTATGCAACATTCCTCAATCCCAAATTAGTATTAGCAGCTTAGAAGATAAAATAGAATTTGAATTTAATAACTATTTAGCAGAAAAATCATATGCTTGCAATAAAGGAGCAAATAATTATTGGGAAAGTTCTGACGGTGACCAATTAGACTCAAATAATTATTATCGACCAGTAACAAATCCGCCAACTGATTTTAATGAAATTAGTACGGTCCATGAAATAAGACGTAGGGATCAATCCGGTATTCCAAAGAACTGTATTAAGAGCTCCCAGGCCGCACTACAGATGACTGATAAACGATGGGGACTGAACCGTCAAATGAAGGCCCATATCAAGGATTATGTTGATGTTGAAGCTAATAAGCCTGGTTGCAAATGTTTGCCCCATCACATGGTCGAGAAAGTATACAATTTGGAAAATTCTGATGGAAATATGTTAATTGATTCAGATGTTTTGTCTGAAAAGGCTGCTTTAAAATATATTAAGGCATTATATACCGACAACAATATCCCACGAACCTGTAAAGGACACCCACCCAAAAACACCTGCTCACTTCATGTCAACAAAAGATGATTAATCCCCGCACTATTTACCTCATATGCGGCATAAATTTGAGCATTTGAGGTTTCTGGGTGGAAATAATCCTTAATTTGCAATAAGTTAAACAAGTGAATCCTGCGCATAACCCTCCTTATCGTTCTCCGCATTCCAAACTTTATTTCCCGCAAAAGTAAACTTATCACTTTATTGGCACACAATCTTGTCGCCGATTCTTGCAGTTTTGTTGGTCATCAGCTGGCCAGCTAAATTTCAAAGAAGGAGGCATTGCAGATGGCAGAACAGATGGACAAGTTGCTGACCCAGCACCAGGTGGTTGAATGGACCGGGATGAGTCCGGCTTGGTTCGAGATGTCAAGGTTCAAGGGAACCGGAATCCCCTACGTGAAAATTGGGCGAGCAGTCCGGTATCGAGAGCAAGACATCAGTAAATTCATTTTCGACCACTTGGTAGGCACCGGAATCTAGCGATCACCGGCAGATCAGAATAGAGATCTCTTGAAACCCGAGGAGACTGTCTGCAGCAGTCAACTCACAACCATAACAATACTTGGGCATATATAGCCTAACAAGGAAAATATACATGAAAAAAATTACCCCATCCCAAATCACTGCACTGAGCAGTACCGGCAGTGACAATGTTTGTAAGCAACAGGCCGTATCCCATAACTCGGTAAAGGTCATACAAGAGATAATCGTCCTTAGCGTGTCGTCTCTGAATAGTGCGCTTCAGGCTCTCGACAATAATCTTCATGCTGACATTGTTCTGGATGTACTTATCGAAAATATCGCAGACCTTACTGGCAGGAGATTAATTGACGATTGTTCTCTCGTTAACGGGACTGCAACGAACTGCAAATTTTCTACAAAAGTCGTTGAAGAAATGGAAGGGATGATGTCTGCAACTGAAAAGTGCATTGGGATCATTGACGGCTGCTTGGCGGATAATAACCATGTCTATGGTTTGACCGCCTCAAGAGAATTGCTTGATGCCATAAATGCAGCAAGCTTCCTTTTGATCATGTCAGCACCTGATACTTGCGATGCAATTACTGAAAAAATCACAAATCCCCTCGATGAAGAGTAATTGATTTTGGCAAGTTATGCTTAAGGGGAAACATCTGGAGCAAAATCCTGACCCATAAAACTGAATAAACGATAGCAGGATTTCTTCCCTGGTGCTGGGAATGGTCCTGAGGGCAACCATGAATCCTCCCGATAACAGGATGCTCACAACTAAACTAACGTCCCCATGGGGCAGAATCCCATGGGGACAGATTGAAAGGAAAATTATATATGAATCCCAATGAAGAACATAAAACAACCCACCTGGATCTCCCTTCTGAAGAGTCTGAAGCTGTTGTTCCGGAGAATGAGGCGGACGAAGCCACAACCACCGATCCCATCTTAGTTCTGACACAAGAAATTAAGATGCTGGCTGCAACTGGGAAAAATCAAGGTGACATTCTCTCGCACGTCATTGCATTTAACCGGAGTCAAGTAACGCCAATCAGCACAGACGAGCTTGTTCGTTTGGTTGAGGAAATAACTGACGACCAGAAACAGGAAAATGAAGAGCCACCTACTGGAAAGGATCTTCTCAATCAACTCGCCGAGCCAATTATCCCCTTCCACGACGAAAAACGGGAGCCCTATTTCTTTTATGAAGGGGAATCGTACAAAGCTCCCAGCAAGCCGGTAGCTGACAGGCTCAAGTATCTCTATTTACGGGAAACAGGCGTTTTGCCCCCCAGCTGTATTGTCAAGGAAATCTTGGATATTAAAGAGTCCATTGCACGCTTTGAAGGTGAACTGGTCAACCTGAAGAACAGGGTCTCATCCAAGGAACAGGCAATTTATTATGATATGCGCGACAAGCGGTATCTGGAAATTACCAGTACAGGTTGGGGCATTGTTCCGGCTGATTTCCCTTTGTTTCGCCGTTACCAGCATATGCAGACACAGGTAGAACCGGTTAAGGCTGCTCGCCGACTAGGAACTTTCTTTCAGCCGTATGATGTTCCCACTGTATTCCGAATGTTAGGAGTCATGTCTCTATGAACGCACGGATTCTACATATTGGTGTCCTCGACATACAAGGCCAAGTACATGCGGTTAGCTTCCAAGAGGGAGTAAACGTTGTCACAGGTCGCTCATCCACGGGAAAGAGCGCTCTTATTGAGATCTTCGACTTTTGTTTTGGGAGTTCTGATTTTACCGTTCCAGTTGGCGTGATCACAGATTGTGCCGATTTATACTTCACAGTTATGAAGGTAAATGAGTCCGCTCTCGTACTTGCTAGGCGTTCAAAAGACAACAAAGCTTTCCTGAAAGAAGAACTGAATCTCCAGAGACTTGAGAAAGTGAACACTTTGAGTGTTGATTACTTTGATGATGATTACTTTAGTCCTCTAAGTGACTTTCTCAAGGAGTTAAAGAGGTACTTCGGAGTAGTTGTTACAGATATAGACGAGGATTTGGCAGCAAGAGGCTGGCGCGGAGCTAAGTCTTCAACCCCATCAGCTCGCAGTTTTACGTCGTTTATGCTTCAGCACCAGAACCTTGTCGCAAATAAACACGCAATTTTCTATCGGTTTGACCAAAAGGAGAAGCGCGAACAGGCAATCGATCATTTGAAAATATTCCTTGGCTTTGCGGACCAAAATTACTTCATAAAAAGCCAAGAGCTCAATGCTCTATTACAAGAGCAGCGATTACTTGAGCGCTCAATACCACGCCGCGAGGGAGCCAAAGAATCTGCAAAAATTAAATTATTGAATGCATTACGGGAGTACGAGGCTATAAGTGGCAAGACTTTGATAGATGACCTTGATAATGCAGTAACTCAACCTAAGCTTACACTACGGATACTTAGAGAGGCAAAAGTCGAAGTTGTGGCAGACTCAGATGCGCATTCCAGGTTGCGGCAGGAAGCAGAGAATGAAGAACGTAAATTAGTAGCTCGCTTACGGCTCAAACAGCAGGAATTAGGGACGGTGGATTCATCTATCGATTTCTCCCGCCGTCATTATGAGCGGAGCAAAGAGACAGATGTACCGGCAAGCGCTGAACTTCATGTTTCAATTTGTCCTTTCTGTAATTCGCAGAACAATGACGTGGAGGAGCAGGCAAATGAGTTGACAGATGCAATCAATTGGCTGAACTCAGAATTATCACGATCCTCATACAGACTTGAATCATTTGAAGAACAGCGGAAAAATATCCAATTAGATATTGACGTCATTAAGCCTGAGTTGGCGCTCTGCCGACAGCAAATCAAGGCTATTGATAAGCAAGTTACCGATCTTGAGAAAGTTCGGAGTCAGTACGAGCTTGCAGTTGAATCAAAAATCCGTGTTGAAAACGTCCTGTCTGAGCTTGCAGACCTACAAGGGAAGCAACCCGATGGAGATCTCGAAAAATTAAAGGGCACGATCAGAGAATTAAAGTCATATTTGAAAGCCAACTACGATATCGAAAGTAATCTGGCCAAAGCTCAGGTGAGAATACAAGAGCTTCTTTCGTTGTTTGGCAGTCGATTCGATTTTGAAAAGTCATACACACCGATTAGGCTACACTTCGATCTCGAAACATTTGATCTTTGGCACGAGATGGAGGCGAATAAGAAGGTATTCCTGCGTTCGATGGGCAGTGGAGCCAATTGGCTTTCATGTCACTTGGTCTTGTTCCTTGCATTGCAACGATATTTCTGTGAAGTGGGTAAGAACTGCACCGTACCGCCAATACTGTTCTTTGATCAGCCCAGTCAGGTGTATTTTCCCAGCATTCTTGACGGTGGAGTAGAGTTTTCTGCTGAAGAGTTGGCAAAAAAAGATACCAGTAGGGATAAGTCACGTCCGGTCGATGAAGATGTGAAGGCTGTAACCAATCTCTTTGATCAACTCGTAACTTACTGTCAGGAGACCAAGGATGCAACTGGCATCATGCCTCAAATCATCGTTACCGATCATGCTGATCATCTAACTTTGTCCGGTGCCGTTACGTTTGAGTCTCTCGTAAGGGCTCGGTGGCGTCAAGACAGCGATGGGTTCATCGAGTTGAAAAATATTGATCATGGATTGCAGGATGAGCTGGAGTTTTCAGAACCCCCAGAAACGGCAATAAAGACTGAATTATTGGAAGAGGAATCATAGATGACTGTTTTGGTAATTTATGGCCGCCACAGAACTGGAACACTGCATTAAATAACTCTAGCATAGAGAAAGACCGTAAGAAGTTCAAAGACGGTGAAAAGCTGCCACTTATCCTGCTGTTAAGGGATGACAAAAAGGGATGGTGACGATGAACAAGATACTCGCAATCAATGGTTCATATCGGGATGATGGAATTACCGATCAAACGATTGACGCTTTTGCACAGGCTCTCAAGGCGGCTGGTGCCGAAGTCGAAATTATACTGCTCCGTGAATACCCAATCGAGTTCTGTCTGAATTGCCGTGCATGTACCCAACAGCCAGGTGTGGCACCGGCGGAATGTGTACATCATGACGGTATGAAGGAATTGATTGAAAAGATCGAACGGGCGGATTGTTTTATACTCGCCACACCGACAAATATGGGTTCAGTCACAGCCATCTTTAAACGCTTTATGGAGCGGTTGGTTGTTTATGCATATTGGCCGTGGAACATGAATGGACCGCAGTTCAGAAAAGCACAGGCAACAAAGAAAAAAGCACTGCTGGTATCCTCGTCTGCTGCTCCGGGAATTATGGGACGGTGGCTTTTTGGAACCAATAAGCAACTCAAAATGACAGCAAAAACAATCGGGGCCGAAGTAGTTGGCACACTCTTTACAGGTATGATTGCCAAGGAGCAACATCCAAAGCTGCCGGAAAGAGTAAAGGCCAAGATCAAAACTTTGACGGGAAGACTGGTTTAACAGGGGAAATAGCATGGCAACGATAATGCTGCTGGTGTTCATCGCTGTTATTGCACTCCCGTCAATAGTCTGGCTGTATGCACTGGCAGATGCGACAATAAACACCTTCAAGACATTTGGCATAAAGATCATCTGGATACTTGCACTCTGTTTCTTCCCACCAGTGGGAACAGTGCTCTATTACCTGATAGGACGTAACCAGCGAAGGACATATTACCCTGTTGGAAGATTTGTGCTCATTTGCATCCTGATCTTTCCTGTAGTGATGACATTAGCGTATTACCTGCGTTCTCCAGAGCCAACGACATATATTGAACCATCAGCACCCTCAAAAACCATTCAGATATAGGAGCCTCTGGAAAATGACCAAAGCTGATATTGCAGAGAAGATACAAACCAATATGGTATGTGAATTATTGATATAATGAATGACTTCGTAACTGATGATATTGTCTTTGTGTTTCTGAATAAATTGATGGAGTGTCGCAAATATGGACATTAGCGCAAGAGATGAAGAAATATACCAGTTGAGGAAGAGTGGCTTATCTTATCCTGCGATAGCTAAGATGTATGATTTAACTAGAGAAAGGGTTAGACAGATATATATTAAGCTTGATGATTTCAATACAAATTACCCACCTTTAAAAAAGCTGTTACCAGCATTGACTCAGAGAGCATTGATATTTTGGTTTAATGATGAACATATACTGGAACATCCTGAGAAGATAATTACTGGTGCTAAATATAGTAATCTTAGTACAAAGGCACATTTAATAGGTAAGATTGGTGCAAACAGGTTATCACATGCTCTAATTACATTAGGCTATCTAAAGCCTGATGATAAATGGTTTAAGGAATAATTGCTGAAATTGGTCGCTGGAAATATTTTGGATACTATTGTCTGGCCCTATCATTGGTTGTAATTTTTATGAAACAGTCTGGCATGTAAAAATATTGTAGATATACTTGGAGAGATGAGGAGCCATTAGAACCATGACAAAAGCAGATATATCAGAACGCATACAGGCCAATACTGGTTTTACCAAGAAAGAATCCGCTGAAATGCTGGAGTCGGTATTCTCAATAATGAAAAATACTCTTGAAGTTGGCGAGAAAATCAAAATCGCTGGCTTTGGTAACTTTGAAATCAAGCTGAAGAAAGACCGCAAGGGACGTAACCCCCAAACTGGAGAGAGTATTACTATTGAAGCCAGAAAAATATTAAGTTTCAAGCCAAGCAACCTGCTTCGTCATGCAGTCAACAAGTAATGTGCGGACGCTTCACGATATTCATACCGCTTGACCATCTCGTCAAA
The DNA here is from genome assembly GCA_041738275.1 of Geobacterales bacterium. Lineage (GTDB taxonomy): Bacteria > Desulfobacterota > Desulfuromonadia > Geobacterales > Pseudopelobacteraceae > JACPFJ01. The sequence goes on along the minus strand of JBGSQD010000122.1, from coordinate 7,671 downwards.
TTGTTCAACATCTTTGACCCACCCCCGCTGATGCCGAGTTACAATGTTTGCCCAGGCCAGCAGATACCCGCTGTCAGATGCATGGCCGACAGCAATAAACTCGATTACCTGCACTGGGGCCTTATTCCGTCATGGGCCAAGGATAAATCTATCAGCCATAAGCTGATCAATGCCCGTTCCGAAACCGTTATGGAAAAACCATCATTCCGGTATGCCTTTCACTCTCACCGCTGCCTGATTCCGGCAAATGGATTTTATGAGTGGTTGCAGCTTAACGGCAATAAGACGCCTCATTATATCCGCCTGAAGGATGACAATCCCATGATGTTTGCCGGTCTCTGGGAATATTGGAAGTCACCGGAAGGTGAGGCTGTTGAGAGCTGCTCCATTATCACAACTGCATCCAACACCCTGCTACAGAGCCTCCATGACCGCATGCCAGCGATCCTGTCACAGGGAGAATATGCACAATGGCTTTCCCCAGAGACTAAACCACAGGATCTTGTTCAAATGCTCCGGCCTTTTCCGTCAGACCTGATGGAGTATTATCCGGTCAACACTCTTGTCAACAGTCCCCGCAACAATTCCTCCGACCTGATCAAACCAGCCTGAAATCAACCTTATCAGCTCACCCCTTGACATGTTCAATTTCATCGTGATAGGTTACTATTAAGTAACCACTATGGAGAAATGTCATGTTTGAGCTTACCAACCGCCAGAGAGACGTGTACGAATTTCTGATTTCCTTCAGCAAGCAACACGGATATCCACCAACCATGCAGGAGATTGCCGAACATCTTGGTGTCACCGGTAACGTGGGAGTGATCAAACATCTGAATGCCCTGGAGAAGAAGGGATATATTACCCGTATTGCCGGTAGCTCAAGAGGAATCAGGGTTACGCCGAAAGCCACTCACTATCCTGAAACACAGGAACGTCTCTTTACTGGTTCAGATGATGAGTTGTCTGTTTTTCTGCCAATAGTCGGCACAGTCCGAGCGGGTATGCCGCAACCACCTGTAGAAGATATTCAGGAATACTACTCAATTGACCGGAATGTCGCCCGATCAGGAGGAACCTTTTTCCTGAAAGTCAAAGGTGATTCCATGATCAACGCATCCATTAGTGAAGGGGATCTGGCCTTAATCCGCCCCCAGGAAGTGGCACATCACAGGGATATTGTTGTTGCCCTTGTAGATGGCGAAGCAACTTTGAAACGCTTCTACCGGGAAAAAGACCATATTCGCTTGCAACCTGAAAACCCAAACATGGCCCCCATCATTATTCATGAGGGTGAAAAAGAAGTTTCCATAGTCGGAAAAGTTGTCGGAATCTACCGTTCACTGGATTAGACAGATGCAGCTGAATCCAACTGATATACGGGTTGCCGTGGTATTTGGCCCCGGCATGAAAGTCAAGCCGGTATGGTTTGATTACAACAGAAAACAGCATACCATTAACCAGATTACCAACACCTGGAAAGACAGGAAAGGCGAAACCACTTTCATGCATTTCCATGTCACTGATGAAGGTGCGTTGTATGAATTGATCTATAACATGCTGGATGCCACTTGGAGGCTTGAGCAAATTGAGGCTCTGTAATGGATCGGATCATCATGCATATCGACATGAACGCATTCTTTGCGTCAGTCGAACAACAATCAAACCCCGCCTTGAGAGGAAAGCCCATTGCTGTTACCGGCAGCGACAAGCGCACCGTCATACTTACCGCCTCATATGAAGCTCGTGCCTTTGGCATAAAAACCGGCTTTACCATGTGGGAGGCCAAGCAGAAATGTCCCCACCTGATCTTCGTTCCCGCCAATAATCGTCTTTACACCCACGTCTCATCACAGATTATGAAGATCATGCTCGACTACACGCCATTAGTGGAAGTATTCAGTATTGATGAAGCATTTATGGATATTACCGGATCAGTCACCATGTTCGGCGGTATGGAACGAATAAGCTATCTGATCAAGTCCCGCATCAAAGCCAGATTTGGAATTACCTGCTCCGTCGGTATAGCGCCAAACAAGCTTCTCGCTAAGTTGGCCAGTGAAATGAAAAAACCGGATGGCCTGACCATTATCCGCAAAGAGGATATTGCCCGTACCCTTGAGCATATGCCCATCAAGGAATTATGCGGTATTGGCAGGAAGATGGAGCGGCACTTGTTGATGATGTGTATCTACACCTGTGGCGAATTGGGCCGGTGCGACGAATCCAGGCTTACCAGGAAATTTGGTATTGTCGGAACAAAGCTGAAGCTGATGGGGCAAGGAATAGACAACTCGCCGGTTATCCCTTTGGAAGAAAGCGATGAGGTAAAAAGTGTCGGTCACAGCATGACCCTGAAAAGGGATATCTGGGAGCGAACTGATATTCTGAAGTACCTGTTACAGTTATCAGAAATGGTAGGCCGCAGAGCCAGGAAATATGGAGTCTGGGGCAAGACTGTTCACCTCACAGTCCGCTATGCCGATTTCACAACCTTTGGCAAACAGGAGAGTCAGCCGAACCATATCAACTTGAGTGATGAAATTTATCATGCCGCCGTGAAGATTCTGGACAGTCTGGAGCTTGCTCAGGCAATTCGACTTCTGGGAATCAGGATAACCAACCTGCAATACCAGACCAGCCAGTTACCGCTATTCCCTGAAGAGCAGACCAGGCTGAAAATTACCGAGGCTATGGATAAGGTGAATAATCGTCACGGTGATTTTACCGTTATGTATGGCAGCTTGATTGATCAGACCGGCAAAGGGAGTCATGTTATTTCTCCGGCATGGCGACCGGACGGAATCAGGAATATAGCTGTGCAGTAGTATGGATTGTCCAAGTATGCTAATAGGGCCAATAACTGTTACATCATGGAATCACAACAAATATCAGATGAAAATTTTGCTGACTGTCTGCAACTGCCATTGTCACATATTTTATGGTAGAATACTTTTCGTATATAATTATTTCCGAATGGAGAATCACTATGAAAAACAAGAAATCAGAACACGCAAAAGATCAGGCAGAAGAGCTTGTAACCGACAATATTACCGAACCGAAGAAATCAAAGAAAAACAAACAGGATGATCAGGTACACCCAGACGCACCCAAAGCTAAAAAAATAAAATCAAAAAAGAGTGACAAGAAAATTGACAAACAAAAGAGTGAAAAGGCTCCTAAAGAGGACAAGTTGACCAAGCTTGTTGTTAGCCTGAAAAAGTCAATCATTAAGAGTATAAAACAAGAATCTGCTGGTGATGATATCAGCGTGAATGAATACATCGGATTGGCACTAGTGGAAAAGCTCGCTAAGAGTAAAGGGAAATCTTGATTCCAATCTATAGTCGCCAGTACTGTACCTGATTAAGAAATCGGAGAAATGAGTATGAAGCTATATTTCGCTTATGGCTCAAATATGTTGCAAGATCAGATGAAAGAGCGATGCCCTAACCATAGATATTTTGGACACGGCATCCTAAAAGGCTTTCGCTGGATTATTACTGAACGTGGTTATGCAAATATCATCAAGTCAGAAGCAGATGAAGTCCGTGGCGTGGTATATCGGATCAATGAAGAGGACGAAGCGTCCCTAGACAAAGCAGAAGGCGTACATAACGGTTTATATTGGAAGGAAACCCATCGAGTCGAGGTGGAAAAGACCAATTATCCCTGCCTTGTATATATTGACCCTATCGAAGCAGAAGGTAGCCCAAAAGAAGAATATATTGGTCGGATCAATAGAGGTGTTTCAGATGCAGAACTAAATTCAGAATATGTGGAACGCTACAGACGAAAATATATTCCGTTACATTGATTCAGACCAAAAGAAATAATAGATGTACAAAGCATTTAAGTCCTCAAATACACGCCGAGTTCGAGCGACGTGAACCGGATGCCCACCATAATTTCCTGCTCTTGCTTGGAATAACGGAAAAAGAAGCAATACAGATCGCACATGGTCGGCTGAATTCGGAAAGGTAATCCAGACTACTGATTCGATATCTATAAAAACAGATTGACATACGCAAGAAATTCCGGTTATCTTTAATTCGATGGATATCGAATTAGGAGAAACCATATGAAAGCCGAACAGAGTATTGCAATTATGAAGGCCCTCGCCGATGAATCACGCCTGGCCATTGTTCGTTCCCTATTGGAGCAATCCCAATATGTCGAGGAAATAGCTAAGCGGCATGCTCTTGCACCGTCAACTGTTTCGTTCCATCTTAAAAAACTAGAGCAGGCAGGGTTGGTCAGCAGCAAAAAGGAGCAGTACTACGTTGTCATTCAAGCCAACGTGCCATTGTTTGATACTACGCTGAAGGAAATTGTTTCCGCATCCCCTGCCAGTAAAGATTTGCAAGATGAGCGCATCGACGATTATCACCGCAAAGTCCTTGAATCTTTCTTTCGTCATGGCACGCTAGAGAAACTTCCAGCTCAACAAAAAAAGCGGCTTATCGTTCTCGAACAATTTGCCATCAGGTTTGATCCGGGTCGTCGCTATTCCGAACAAGAAGTAACCGGAATCATCAAGCCGCTTTTTGATGACTACTGCACCATCAGGCGGCTGCTTGTTGACGAAGGATTTGTACAACGTGATGGATCAACCTACTGGCGGGAAGTGATGGATGCGGACAAAGCAGTTAACCCGGCCATTCCGTTCAAGTCTCCAATTACAAAAAAAGTGAGTGAACGTGCTGAACTCAAGCGGCAGTATAAGCAGAACCGTCCGGATATGGGTGTTTATCAAATACGGAACAAGATTAACGACAGGAAATTCATCGACAGCAGCAAAAATCTTGAAGGATCAGAGAAAAGCAGAATGTTTCAGCTCAAAATGGGAAAAATTGTCTTTAGCCCAGGACTGCAGAAAGATTTGAATGAGTTCGGTGCCAACAACTTCGAGTTTTCGGTACTGGAAGTTCTCCCCCCCCCAGCACAAGGTGACAACGTTGATCGGCTTCTTATGGTTCTAAAGCTGCACTGGCAGGAGAAACTGCAACCGTTTGGTGATGGAGGTTACAACAGCATCAAAGGATATCAGCGCGAACGGGAGCAGTAGAAAATGAATCCATTTACTTTGAGGTACGTCAAATGAACTCAATCGCTCAACCACTACATCAATTTGGATGGGATGAATGGTTTAATGTAAAAGCACAAGAAATTGGCTTGACGGAGCACCGTCTTGCACGAGTCGTTGCTGTGGACCGTGACCAACTTCTTGTCATTAATGAGACCGGTGAATTTCGCGCAAAGCTTGCCGGACGTTTTCTCTATATGGCTGAGCAACCAACTGACTTCCCTTGTGTTGGAGATTGGGTGTCCGTTCAATACAACGGCTCTGACGATTTTGGAATAATTCATGACGTGCTTCCGAGAAAGTCATTTATTCGTCGTAAGGCTGCAGGTGATACCATTGAATACCAGATGATTGCGTCGAATATTGACGTAGCCTTAATTGTCCAGTCATGTCAGTTCGACTTCAATGTCAACAGGCTTGAGCGTTACCTCGTGATGGTCAGAAATGGGCATGTAGACCCTGTCGTTTTACTCACAAAAACAGACCTGGTCAGCCCTGAAAGACTCCACGACCTGATAGCCGAAATCCGAAATGCTGGAATAATATCTGAGGTACTCGCGCTGAGTAATGTCTCCGGCGAAGGTGTTGACAGAGTGTGCGAAATTCTACAATCCGGAAAAACCTACTGTCTTTTGGGTTCATCAGGGGTTGGCAAGAGTACATTGATAAATCGGCTGATTGGGGACCACAGACTTGAGACCAAAGTTGTAAGTGGTACAGGCGAGGGACGGCATACGACGGTGCGGCGCGAACTCATCATCTTGAATAACGGTTCCATGCTGATTGATACCCCTGGAATGCGTGAGTTTGGCATTATGGGAGCTGAGGAAGGAATGAGCGACAGCTTTGCTGATATCTATGAGTTAGCATCGAAATGCAAATATCGTGATTGTTCTCACCTGAATGAAAAAGGTTGTGCTGTTTTGCGTGCAGTTGAGGAAGCAAGCCTACAACGCGCACACTATCAGAACTTTATCAAACTAAGGACTGAATCAGAGTTTCATGAAATGTCGTATCTTGAAAAGCGAAATAAGGATAAGGCATTTGGTCGCTACATTAAGTCAGCCAAGAAAGACCTGAGAATCGATCGTTAATTATGAAGACGAACTCCCCATCAGGCTGAGTAAACCCTCTCTACAATACACAGTACCACTGATCAATGTAGGTATACTAGGCAGCGTTGTGCAGCATTAATATTTAAGCTGCTAATTTTATTATAAAAATATTGGAATACTATGTAGCAATAAATGATTTTATAAGGAATGTAATTGAAAAAAAGGATTGTGCCAAAACAGAATAGATTTATTTTATATGCAGAAAAGCAGGAAGTATGATTCCGAGAGCAAATTCATTTTCATAAGTTTCTGGTACCCCTGTCCTGAAATACCTCTTTTCCAATTCAAAACATTACCGACCCCGCCCCCTTAATATTCCAATCATGTAGTCAATGCCGGAGTGACGTCAGCTGAATGTGTCACATAACGGCAAATCCATCATCCAAGAAAGGAGCAGAGCTATGGATTCATCGTAACCAGTACCACTAACAGAAATCTCGTCATTTTGTTCGTTTATTAATGTTCCCTACCAGCTTCAAAATACAACCCCGAAGCTCAGTATTTTTGATCCTCCGAAATGCATGTAGAAGCTGATCCTCTTCCATGGAAAGCCTGACATGCTTGGTAGGCTCAGAGCTAAAGAACTCGGTAACAGACACCTGAAGTGCCTCGGCTATCTGCTGGAGCTTGAGGATATTTAGGGTAGTCTGACCTGATTCATATTTTTGCACCTGCTGAAAAGTCAAAAAAATCATCTCTGCAAGCTTCTCTTGTGATAGACCTGCTTGCTGCCTTAACAGCTTGATCTTCAAACCTATTTCCCTAGAACTGACCATATCACCCATAGCGCACCATCCTTGACGGAAGATTACAACTATGGGTTGTGTACTGCTATGTACCTACATTAGAAATGATGTGACTTGAAAATACAAATTCATAGTGGTACAAATGGCAGGTCTTAAATCCATCTGAGTATGTTTGAATAATTGCTTTATGGGAACTTTGCTGACCTGATCGACAGGAACCAGAAGGCCCGTGCTATGAGCTGTATGCTCTGGTACGGGCTTTATTTGTAATGCTGCAATGACATTTAATCATGTAGTTCATCTTGCTGATAATTCCACATAACTTTCAAGGAAGAAGGAGAAGAGAAATGAAAAATACAGCTGCAACATTGACGCTTGTAGCCCTAATGGCAATTTACGGGATGGCGGAAGCGAGCCTTTCCACCATCGGTGCGGCAGACTACGCAGGTAGCAGTTACAACCTCATCTACGACAACGACAGCTCTCTGATCTGGCTCGATTACAGCAATGCAGGCACCTGGAGCAATCAGGTCTCCTGGGCCTCGAACTTGGGAACCACCCTCAGCAACGTCAAGCTGAACCCTGGCGTCAGCATCACCTGGAACAGCGGCTGGCGTTTACCGATCGCGTCAGGTGACGCATTGAGTTTTAGTTTTGACGGTTCCACTTCCTTTGGCTATAACAACACAACATCCGAATTTGGTCACCTCTACTACACCGAACT
>JBGSQD010000140.1:0-6642 GCA_041738275.1 Geobacterales bacterium | reverse complement strand
GATTTCCAGGTTATTAAAACAATCCGAGATTAGCGAAAGAGCGAAAAAATTTTGTTGCAGGCAAACAGCAACCATCAGTGGGGGCGTCTGTTTAGCCCGCTGGATAATCGGAACGTTAGCTTTTCGTGATACCTGTATATGGGAAATTCTGGTGGCAGGTATATCAAAATTCGGAATTTTGCTTGTGGAAAAGGAAACAGGTGCAATCACCAGCAGCGCTACAATAACAATGTGGGAAAGCATCTTTTTCATCGCTAAACCTCAAGGCGACGGGCTGTTGAAAACGTTGTGGGAAAATACTATGACCAATACAAACATCTTTACAAATCGCGTTATAGAATTAATATAACAATATTATATTTGTGTCAAATTATAACATCATATATATTGATTATAATTTATTAACGTTGTAACTTACTAAAAAATAAAGTATATAATGTGATACAATTATTTAAATTCAAATAAATTCTCGTTTTACGAACAAGATATTTACCGTATATAAACTCCTGATTATGTATACACAACAACAGTATTATTTTTGTGCGTAAAAAAGTGTTATTTGCTTAGCGGAATTTTAATAGTCTGTGTCCTACTGTGGATTTTATCCGGAAATTAGTTGCAATCAAGCCTGAAGTAAGAAAGAATACTGACGAAGCCAATAGCTTTGGCAAGGGGGAATCATGCCGGTGATCAGTGAGGACAGTTTTTTCTTTATTACTGTTGACAGTATCTGTCACCGTCCGGCGATTACCTGCTCACCTGACCTGGGACTGGTCGAAATGGCCCGTCTGATGAAGATAGACAATATTTCCGGTATCGTAGCGGTTGAAGACCAGAAACCTGTCGGCATCGTCTCCCTGCGAGACCTTCGTAACCTGATCGCAGATGCGGTTTACGACATTTCCGTACTTACAGTGCGGGATGTCATGAAGACCGAACTTATAACCATCCGCAGCAGCGACTATCTGTTCAAGGCCATCTTTGTGATGGCCAAACACAACATCCACCGCTTGGTGGTTATTGACGAAGATGGGCGGCTCTCAGGGGTAATGACTGATACGGACCTGTTGCGAATCCAGACCCGCAGCCCCCTGTATCTGGTACAGGAGATCGAAACCGCCACGACCATTGAACAGTTGCGCACGATCGGGAAGAAGATGATCGGGATGCTGCAGTATGCCATCAAAACCAATGCCGACGCACAGAGCTTGATCCAGCTCATAGCCCACTTTAATGACGCATTTACCCAACGACTGATCTTTATACTTGAACTTCGTCATGACGTGCGTCTTCCGGTGGGCGCCGCATTTCTTGCATTGGGGAGTGAGGGACGCGAAGAACAGACACTGCGCACGGATCAGGACAATGCGATCGTCTTTAGGGATAACTTTTCTCAAGAAAAGCGCAGCGAGGTGCAGCGTTTTGCCGAACGTATCGTCTCCGCTCTGGAGAGTGTCGGTGTGCCCCTTTGTCCAGGCAACATGATGGCCAGCAATCCGGAGTGGTGCCACAGCCTGTCGGAATGGAAGGAGCTGACCGAACGCTGGATTGCCATGCCCGGCCCTGATGAAACCGTCCATTTCGGAGTGTTTCAGGACCTGCGGGTAATTCATGGTGAAAAGGCGTTCGAAGGTGAACTGCGAGCCCACATCTGTGACTGTGCCCGTAAAAACTCGATTTTCTTCCCGAGCATGGCGCGTAACATTGTGCGCTTCAAACCCCCCCTGGGAATGTTCAGCCGCCTGCTTGTGGAGAAGAAAGGACCCCAACGGGGTAAACTGGATCTGAAAAAAGGGGGACTGTTCGCCTTGACCAGAGGGATCAGTCTGCTGGCACTGGAGGCCGGATTTATGGGTGGGACAACCTGGTCCAAGCTGGAGCGGCTCAACCATCAGCATATAGTGTCGGATCATGACCTGGAGATTATTCGCGACGCGTTCACATTTTTGATAAAAATGAGGCTGGAAAAACAGCTGATATCTTTGACATCGGGAAAAGAACCGGGCAATTTTATTGACCCGCTGGTTTTGTCCGACACGGTCCGGGATCAGCTCCGCCTGGCATTTCGAGGGTGTGAATCTTTGCTGCAGATCCTGAGAAGCCGTTATCAGCTGGATATGATCGCCAGATAGAGGGTGCAGGGTAAGGAAGATTTTTTGCAGGTATATAATGCAGAGCAGATTACAGCGGGAAAGGGGCTGACAGTGCCAATGGAAAAAACAAAAGAAACGAAACAATTACTGCCAGGCATTGCTGAACGCCGCGATGTCGCGATTATTCTGAGTGCCGTTCTGTTTGTGATCAATTTTCTCTGTTTTTATTTCATCTGGATTGCCATATTCCCTGAAATTACCGGCATTGCCCGAATGGTTATTTGCTGGATCGGCGCCTATGCACTCACCTGGGTGATGACATACGTGACCAAAGGGGTCTCCAGGGTGATCTTAACCCTGATAATGCTCGCAGTGCAGTACTTTATATTCCAGTATAGGCAATAATGGATAACACAGGAGTTTACCGTTAAGGAAGCGTCGTCAGAGGGGATTAAATAACATCCGGGTTAAAGGAGGTAGCATCAAACTAATATCCTGACAAAAGTCATTGGCCGGATAAGCGGCTTATCATGTAACCAGCTGCAACCGCGGTACCTATTACGCCGGCCACGTTCGGCCCCATGGCATGCATCAGCAGGAAGTTCTGCGGGTCATATTCGGCGCCAACCGTTTGGCTTACGCGCGCTGCCATCGGCACCGCAGATACTCCGGCTGACCCGATTAACGGGTTAATCGGATTGTTGGGAGAGAACTTGTTCATGACCTTTGCCATCAGCACCCCTCCGGCTGTTGAAAGCCCGAAAGCCACCACTCCCACAGCGATGATAACAAGAGTAGTAGATCGCAAAAAGATGTCTGCCTGCATGGTCATACCCACCGCCGTGCCGAGAAATATTGTGGTGACATTGATAATCTCGTTCTGGCAGGACTTCACCAGGCGGTCTACCACGCCGGATTCCCGCAGCACGTTTCCCAGCATCATCATGGCAATCAGGGCTGAGGCGTCAGGCACCACCATAATACAGAGCACCATCACCACCAAGGGAAATATAATCCGCTCCAGTTTGCTGACCTTGCGCAGGCTTTTCATGCGGATCTTCCGTTCTTTATCAGTGGTCAACGCCCTCATGATCGGGGGTTGTATCAAAGGAACCAGGCTCATGTAGGTGTAGGCCGCCACTGCGATGGGTCCGATCAGATGCATTGCCAGCTTGTTTGCGGTAAAGATGGAGGTGGGGCCGTCTGCGCCGCCGATGATGCCGATGGAGGCGGCTTCACCAAGAGTGAACATGCCGGAAGCCACGGCGCAAAACATGGTGGCAAAGACCCCCAATTGAGCTGCCCCACCAAGCAGGAGCGTGCGCGGATTGGCGATCAGGGGACCAAAATCGGTCAGCGCCCCCACTCCCAGAAAGATGATCGGCGGGAACAGTTCCAGATGGATTCCCTGGCTGATATAGTAATACAGGCCGGCTGTCGGATGAAACATACCTTCAATGGTCCAGCCGCCGTCATACAACGCCCTGGTCGGCAGGTTCGCCATCAGCGCACCAAAAGCGATCGGCAGCAACAGCAACGGCTCATACTGTTTCTTGATGGCCAGGTAGAACAACAAGCCGCAGATAAACCACATGATCACCATCTGACCATTGACATACTGGAAGCCGGTATCATTCAGCAGCATGAGTCTGACTTCATTCAGAACGTTTATCATTTTGGTCCACCATCAATCTGCAGCAGGCTGTGCCCTTCATCCACGGCATCCCCTTCTTTGACAAAAACAGCGGTAATTGTGCCGGCAAACGGCGCATAAACCGGGGTCTCCATCTTCATGGCATCCAGCACGATTACAACCTGGTTGAAAGTCACCACATCACCGGGCTTTACCAGGCACTTGAAAATCAACCCGGCCATCGGACTAGCAACAATCCGGCCATCTCCGGAAACAGCAACAGGAGGCGCAGCTGCAGCAACTGGCGGCGCTGTTGTTAACGGCTTTGCCGCAGCAGGTAATATGGGAGAGTGCATAACAGTTGCATCATCCAGAACCTCGACAGTTACATCATAACTTTTCCCCTCAAGGGTAATTCTAAGTTTCTTCATGTTTTTATGTCTCCTGTCATAACTGTCATAAGTATCTATTTTAGTCGATGGCTTTGCAGCTCGCTGCGTCCCTGTGCTGACCAGTTTCCGCCCTTGTTTATTGCTCGAAACTTCTCAATTCGCACCGGGCTTCCGATGGCTTCACTTGCCGCTGCCGTGAGCAGCACCACAAGTTGTTGATCGTTGAGACCAGGATGTATGCCGTATGCGGGAGCAGGAGCAGGGGAGGGAAGCTCAGTAGCTACAGTGGATACAGCAGGAGACTTTACCACTCCTTTGTCCAATGCCTTGATCAGGCGCCCGATTGCTGCACAGATCAGACTTAAGCCCGCTAGTACAATTATCACCACAATCAGACCGGTGAACTGGAACTCCACCAGGCTAGCCAAGGTGTAAGGCACAACTTTGCCGTCTTTTGTACGGTAATTTTCGCCATATTTTGCCTGGGAGAGTTTTTTTGTGGTATTGCCGGCTTGCCTGGATGATTTTAACTGTTTTGCGTCCTGCGCCTGCTGATATGTTTTGTACAGCACAGTACCATCGTCCAGAATCTTGAAGACAGATGGATCGGCTGCAGGCTTGTTTGTAGTCGGCGTGGTAACAGGTGTTGTCGTTTCCGACATGTTTCCTCCTGAGGGTTCAATCAAATTCTTTTTCCGAAATACTTTCTTAGAGCGGTATCAATCCATGCTTCTTTGCCGGCCTCGTCATGCGCTTGGTCAGTGATATCCTGAGCGCTGTCGCCACCCTCGATCTGGTTTCGGCTGGTTCAATCACATCTGTTATCATATCCCGTGAAGCTGCTTGATAGGGGGTTGCAAACTGGTTCCTATATGATTTTACCAGTTCAGCTTCCTTGGATTTATGGTCTTCAGCTTCTTCGATCTCCTTTTTGTAGATGATCTTGGTGGCGCTTTCGGCGCCCATAACCGCAATCTCGGCACAGGGCCAGGCAAAGATGAAATCCGCCCCCATATCCTTGGAACACATGGCCAGATAAGCGCCGCCGTAAGCTTTGCGCATGATCACGGTAATTGTGGGCACTGTGGCTGCGGCATAGGCGAACAGCATCTTGGCGCCGTGACGAATGATCCCGCCACGTTCCTGAGCCAAACCGGGCATGAAACCGGGCACATCCACCAGGTTTACCAGCGGCACATTGAAAGCGTTGCAGAAGCGGATAAAGCGAGCGGCTTTATCGGAACTGTCGATATCAAGACATCCTGCCTTATGTGCCGGCTGATTGGCCACCAAGCCGACTACCATACCGGCGATACGTCCGAAGCCGACCACGATATTACGGGCAAAGTCGCGGTGCACCTCAAGCCACTGGTCGGTGTCCACAAGCCGCTCAATAACCGTGTAGACATCAAAGCCGGCCCTGGAATCGTCAGGCACCAATTCGTTCATACCCTCATCGCGCTCAAGGATGATCTCATTGGGGATCTGGTGCGGCGGGTCCTGCAGGTTGTTTGACGGCAGAAAACTGAGCAGCTGCTGAGCAATGCTGATGGCATGCCGGTCATCTTCGGCAATGAAATGGATATTGCCGCTGACACTGGCATGGGCCTCGGCAGAACCGTACTGTTCAATCGGAGCGGCCTGGCCGGTGGCGGCTTTGATCACCTCAGGGCCGCAGATGAACATACTGGAGTGCGTGCGGGTCTGGATAAGGAAATCCATCAGGGCAGGACTGTAGGCAGCGCCGCCGGCGCATGGTCCGGCAATGATTGCAATCTGGGGCACCACCCCCGAGGCAGCCACGTTCTTGAAAAAGACCTGGCCATATCCGGAAAGGCTGTGTATTGCCTCCTGAATGCGGGCGCCGCCGGAATCGTTGATGGCCACCACCGGGATACCGGTTTCGCAGGCAAGGGTCATGATGTCGCAGATCTTCTTGGCATGCATCTGACCGAGGGCGCCGCCACCCACCGTGAAGTCCTGGCTGTAGATGGCTACCGGACGGCCATCCACATTGCCGGTGCCGGTTACCACACCATCCCCAGGCATGAATTTTGCCGCAAACCCCGGCATATGGCAGGCATGGTTCACATGCATGCCGAACTCGGTAAATGAGGCGTTATCAAATAAAAGCTCAACCCGTTCACGGGCTCCCAATCGCCCTTCCGCATGTCTTTTTTTCATCTTTTCCTTGCCGCCGCCGGCAAGCGCTTCGGTACGTCGATGACGGAGTTCATCAAGCAGTTCCTTATTAATAGCCATTCCTGACTCCTTTAATGCTTAAAAACTTTACAACTTTGAGTTCAAATATATAGAAAAACAACGGATATACAAGTGATTCTAATTAAGTTTAATATTTAAACCAGTAGTTTATAACTGGTTTTGAGATAATGAAGCCTTAATTTAAGGTGGTTGAGGTTTGTTGGAGCTGATCTGTCGGAGTATGCTTATATTGTATTCACATGAATAGACCGCCATTTGAAATCAGGAGCAGGCCGTTGAAACAAGGGGTCTAGGGCCGCAA
>JBGSQD010000111.1:0-17888 GCA_041738275.1 Geobacterales bacterium | reverse complement strand
CTGCTGCTGCCTGACAACACCCTGCCGGAATATTACCGGGAAGCTGGTGAGATCACCCGCCTGTTTGCTCCTGATTTCCACCCGGAAAAAATCATTTTCAATCCTGCCAAAGCCTTGGCTGGTGATCAGACCCACGATCTGGAACTTCAGGAATTCGACACGGTCCGTCTTTTTTCCCGGTGGGAAATGGAAGAAATGCCCAAGGTGCGGATCAACGGAGAGGTCCAGAAGCCGGGAGAATACCGCTATTTTGTAAATATGACTGTTCGGGATCTGTTGCTCAGTGCCGGCAACCCCAAACTGACCGCCTACATGAAAAGCGCCGAGATCAGTCGTATCATGCAGACCGGGGAAACGGTCAAATCGCAGACTATCACGATTAACCTTGAACAAGCCCTTGCCGGCGACAAGGCGGCAAATATCCCTCTGGTTCCCTTTGACGAATTGACCATCAAGAAGATACCGAACTGGTCCGAGGAAACTGAGCGGTATGTTACCCTTAAAGGAGAATTTATCTTTCCTGGAACATACCCGATCTATAAGGGCGAAAAGTTAAGTTCCCTGATTGCCAGGGCAGGGGGGTTCTCACCCAAAGCCTATTTCGGCGGGGCAAAATTTACCCGTCTCTCGGTGCAGCGGGAACAACAGGTACGTATGGATGAATCCCTGGCCCGGGCTGAACAGGATATCATGCGCAAGCAGAGTGAACAGGCCGCTGTTGCCACCTCCAAGGAGGAGTTAGATTCAACAAATGCTGCTCTGGAGGCGCTCCTGCGAAGTATCGCCAAGTTGAAAACAGTCAAGGCTGAAGGCAGGATGGTCATGCGCCTATGTGAGCTTGATTGCTTCCGCGGTTTGCCGCACGACCTTGAGTTGATGGGAGGCGACGTATTAGAGGTACCTCCGCAGCCCAACTCGGTAAATATTTTCGGCCGGGTTTACAACCAGACCACGCTTATTCACGAAGATGGGCGTGATGTCTCTTATTACCTGGAAAAGGTTGGAGGAGCAACCAAAGACGCTGACATGAGTGAGGCATACATCATCCGCGCCGATGGCTCGGTCAGCAGTCACCAGAATGCATCCGGTTTTCTGTTCTACAACAGTTTCTTGTCCACGGAGATCAACCCCGGTGACAGCATAGTCGTACCGCAACGCATCGAACACACCGCCTGGCTGCGTGACATTAAAGACATTACGACAATCATGTCGCAGATTGCCATCACAGCCGGCACAGTGCTCTTGGGGTTGAGGTAACGGCTGATATTGTGTCCAGCATCAGGATTACCCTGGATCTGATGTCTTTTGAGGTAAGAAAAAAATGAGGCTCAAGGATTCTGAGCAGGCCGCAATTCTATCAACTGTGAAATCCCACGACAATTCTGCCAGGGTGTATCTGTTTGGATCACGAGTGGATGACAGCAAAAAAGGTGGCGATATTGATCTTCTTATCATGTCGGACACTCTGACCAATGACGACAAGGGATCTATCAGGATAAAATTGTATGAGCTTATGGGTGAACAGAAAATAGATATTGTCCTGGCAGCGGATGATTCGGATCCTTTTGTCAAGTTGGCTCTCGGAACAGGTGTGCGGTTATGACTGAACAGATGCGGTTGCTTTTGTTGAAAGAGCTGAAGGTTCTCGATGATGCCAGGGATATACTGGTATATTCATTCAACAAATGCAGCGCTATTGGTATCAAGGAAAACTATGAACCGGAAGAACTCGAGAGTTTTGAGTCATATACCGGCCGATTTGCACGATTAAGTGATATATTGATTCAGAAGATTTTTCGGTTGGTGGACGAACTGGATCTTGATAGCCCAGGCACCATCAGAGACAGAATCAACCGCGCTGAAAAGAAAGAACTGATTGCCAGCAGCGATATTTTTGTTGAAATACGCATAGTCAGAAACGATATTGCCCATGAATATCTTCCCGAGGCAATACGCGACATATTCGGAAAAGTGCTTTCATTGACACCGCATCTGCTTGATGGTGTTGAACGGACAAAAAAGTATTGCAGTAAATACATAAATGTTGTCTGAAAATACCATGGACATTTAAAAGTTATTTACATCATTAACAGACTGACTGAATCCCGATGCTGGATCACTGGAACCGCCGATGCACGCCGAATGACGCCGAGAAAACTTGAAACAGAAACTTAAAGATGTTGGTTTGCCCATAATGATATTAAGATATTGTATTACCCCCAAAGATTCTAGTTTTTGACTTCACGCCTTTATCGGCGTGTTCGGCGGTTAATTACAGTGTTACGAGGTTTTTTAATGCATCAACCCGATAATACACCCCAGTTACCATCTTTACTCGATTACCACCTGGTTATCGCCAAACACAAAAAGATGATCTTCCTCTCCACAAATGCCAGGATGTCCCTAGGGAAAAAGGATGGTATCATTACCATTAAAAATACCATTTTACTATAACGAGTGCTTTTGTGAATCATTTGCCATCTAACCTATCAACAACACGGCGTTATGGATTTCCGCACGACATAAATGAACCGTTTTGGTTATTCGATAACGACGCTTCGCTTAAAGCGCATTCCAGGTATCAAGAAGCTAAAGCCGGTGGAATAGATGCTGCCGTAGAGCTCGTTTCTGATATTGCACTTGATTTTCTTTTTTCCATCAAGGGCAAGTTGCCGTCTGACGCAATTTACATAGCCCCTCATGCTCGCGAGGCAACTGGTGATAATGCTATTCCGCAGGTTCTTGCAACTGCCTCTGCAATTGTTTCACATGGAGAGGTTGATACTGATATAATACAGGTCACCAGAGTGTTTCACACGGGTGCGGATCCAATGGAGCGTATGAGTTTGCGCCCTGAGTTTGAAGGATCAGTATCCCAAGGCGCACGATATGTTCTGGTAGATGATGTGACAAATATGGGTGGTACTCTTGCAGAACTTGCAAATTTTATTCAGTGTTCAGGTGGCTGTGTTGTTGCCGTTATTGTTTTAGTGAATGCCGGTCGAGTAAAACAATTCCTGCCGCAGCTAAAGGTTCTACGCGAACTGGAAAAGAGGTACACAAATGAAATCGAAGAAATCTTTGGAATTGTCCCCAACACCCTTACTGCCAACGAGGCAAATTATCTCATCGGTTTCAAGTCGGCTGACGAAATCAGAAATCGACTCGCTAAGGCAAGGAAAGAAACAAATCTCAGACTACGCTCAAAAGGTATTGAGCCTCAAGGTTAAAGCTGCACAATCGGCAAACAGAACCAAATGAATCCCAGCTGCTGGAAAACTGGAACCGCCGATGCACGCCGAATGACGCCGAGAAAACTAGAAACAGAAACTTAAAGATGTTGGTTTACCCCATATAGATATTTAGATATTGTATTACCCCAAAAAAGATTCTAGTTTTTGACTTCTCCGCCTTTATCGGCGTGCATCGGCGTGTTCGGCGGTTAACAAAGTTTCTAATGGAAACGAATATGGATGTAATTGAACATCGAGAAAAACTGGATAGAATTACTGAAACCATTATTGGTTGTGCCTATACCGTACAATCAATACTTGGTAGCGGATTCCTGGAAAGGGTATATGGAAATGCCCTGTTTCATGAACTTGGCAAACATGGTTTGGAGGTCGCCCAACAACATGCCATCAAAGTAAATTATGACGGAATTGTGGTTGGTGATTATGTTGCGGATCTCTTGGTAGAGAATGAAGTACTGGTTGAATTGAAAGCGGTTAAGGTTCTTGACGATATACATCGAGCACAATGCATGAATTATCTCACAGCAACAGGCAAAACGGTGTGCCTTTTGATCAATTTCGGGTCACCAAAACTGGAAGTGAAACGTATTGTGAAAAACTTCTGATTGGAACCGCCGAACACGCCGAATGACGCCGAGTGTAAAGATGTTGGTTTGTCCCATAAAGATTTTTAGGTTTTGTATTACCCCTAAAGATTCAAGTTTTTGACTTCTCCGCCTTTCTCGGCGTGTATCGGCGTTCATCGGCGGTTAACTGCTTTTTTAAGGATCAACGAGCATCTTTCGAGGCTTCTGAAAGAGGCTGGAGAGATGTCATAAACCGGACGAATGAAATATTGGAACTGTACAGGAATAGAAAATGACCATTAGCCGGTTGTCCGACATACTAAGCAACCAGCCCGAGCTTGAGCTGGCCATACTGATCGGTAGCCGGGCAACCGGCACTGCACACCCGGACAGCGATTGGGATATTGCAATACAGTGGAACCGTGGAATAGACTTTTTAAAGCAACTAGCCGCCACCGAACAGCTCCGCCGAACCTTGGCAGAAAGGCTTGGCATGTCGGAGCAGGATGTCGATTTGATTGATATCCCTACTGCCCGGCTCGCCATGCGGGCAGTGGTGGCTGAAGAGGGCGTCCCTCTCAAGGGGGGAGACAGCCTGGCCTGGTACCGGTTTCTGCAGCGCACCTGGCGGGAGCTTGAGGAGCAGTACTGGGAGCAGACCTATGCGGCTTGATCTGTACCAAGCGGAAACCGCCCTCATCGCCCAAGATCAGAGTGGCCTGCTTGACGAGGCCCGCATGACCCTGTGTACAGGGGGTTCGCTATCCCGTCTTGAACAAAACGGCGTACTGCATGCAATCCAAGTGCTGGTCGAAAATGCTGTTGGCAAGGCAAAACAACTGCTCAAGTCAGCAGGGAAACAGGTGCCACTGTCAGCCTATGATTGTTTCCTTGGGCTAGCAGAGCGTGGTACCATTAAAACTAACGACCTGACCGCCTGGAATGCAGCCATTGGTCTGCGGAACCGGATTGTCCATGACTACATGAATATAGACATACCGCGGGTGCTGGAATTGGTGAAAAACGAGCAGTACCGGTTTATCACAGACTTCCTGCTTGCACCGATCAACCATTGACCAGTATCATCTTGAAAGCTTGGCCCCAAAGATGGCCCTTAAAAAGGTGCCAGCCCCCTGGGAAGTCCCTGATGCGTGAAGGCTGATTTTCCCAAACTGAATTATGGAGATACATAATGGCGCGTATGATCGAAACATTGCGACAGAACCGGGAAGAAATTCTTTACATTTCAAGACAGTATCATGCCGACAATATACGGCTGTTCGGTTCTGTGGCCAGAGGAGATGAACGACTTGACAGCGATATTGATTTCCTGGTTGACTTTCAACCGGGTTCCACACTCTTCGACCAGATTGGCCTTATCGAGGCTCTTTCAAGCAAACTGGGCCGCAAAGTTGATGTAGTAAGTTCACGGGCTTTAAACCGGCATATAGCACAAAAAATCCAGCAAGAGGCCGTGACTCTATGAAAGACAAGTCTGTCTATATCGCCACGGCACTGGAATGTATTGACTTGATCAAGGATTACACGGCAGGCTACACACTTGACACCTTTCTTGAGGACCGCAAAACCCAGGATGCCGTCGTTCGTAATCTTGAAGTCATTGGGCAGGCACTCAAGGATTATGGCATTGATATGCTCAATGAGAAGAAACCCCACATACCTTGGGCGCAGATTGCCGGTATGCGTAATATTTTGGCCCATGATTATTTGGGAGTCGACATGGTCATGATCTGGGACACTGTACAGTTGCATCTCAATGAGTTGCATCAGGCTCTGGAGGGCTATTAAGTTCGTGACCGGGAATGGCAATTAAATATATTGTCCTCCCTGGAACTCCAGGCTGGAAACAGGTTTAGCGTCAGGATTCCCCTGGATTTCTCAGGATTTAGTATTTTGGGATTAATTGCCGAGGCTAAAGAAAGAGGTCTCAGCTTCAAGATTCCTCAGGATTTAAGCTTTTGATGTTAGAATCCCGAGTAATCGTTGTAATCCCGAGGCTGAAAACCGGGTTTAGCTTCAGGAGTCCTCAGGATTTCTCAGGATTAAGTATTTTGAAATTAATTGCCGAGGCTAAAGAAAGAGGTCTCAGCTTCAAGATTCCTCATGATCAAAGCTTTTGATGTTAGAATCCCGAGTAATCGTTGTAATCCCGAGGCTGAAAACCGGGTTTAGCTTCAGGATTCCCCTGGATTTCTCAGGATTAAGTATTTTGAGATTAATTGCTAGGCTAAAGAAAGAGGTCTCAGCTTCAAGATTCCTCAGGATATATGCTTTTGATGTTAGAATCCCGAGTAATCGTAGTAATCCCGAGGCTGGAGACAGGTTTAGCGTCAGGATTCCTTGGATTTCTCAGGATTAAATCATATGAAGTAAATCCTGATTCTAAAAAAGAATTTACGGAGTAATTAATGCAGCAATCTGAAAATAATACTGCGTCTAGTAACCAACCACCGAGCCTTTTGGATTACCTTCTGGTTATCGCCAAACACAAAAAGATGATCTTCCTCACCACCTTTGGTGCAGCGGTTATCACTGCCCTCATCACGCTGATGATGCCCAACATCTACACCGCCAGGACAATGATCATACCGAGCGATGAAGACAAAGGGGGAGTTGGCGCGGCGCTCATGGCGCAGTTGGGTGGATTGGCCGGGTTATCCGGCGGCGCTATCGGCGCCAAGACCACCGGTGATCTCTACGTCACCATGCTCAGGAGCGAGACAGTCAAAGACCCGATCATAGACCGCTTCAAGCTGATTGACCTGTACGAAGCAAAATACCGGGCTGATGTCTACCGGGCGCTGGATAGAAATGCCGGAGTGTCCCTGGGGAAAAAGGATGGAGTGATCACCATCGCGGTGGATGATAAAGACCCAAAACGCGCCGCCGACCTGGCGAATGCCTACGTGGAAGAACTGGGGAAGCTTGCCGCTGGGCTGAACATGGCCGGAGCCGGCAAGAACCGGCTCTTTCTGGAAGAAAGAATAGCTGAAGCAAAAGCGGATTTAAGTCGGGCAGAGGATGCTCTCAAGGAATTCCAGTCAAAAAACAAGTCGATATCTGTAACTGATCAGGCAAAAGCGACTATTGAAGGGGTGGCCCAGCTACGTGCCCAACTGGCCGTAAAGGAGGTAGAGCTTGCTACCTTTCAGAGACAGTTCACCGACACCAGCCAGGAGGTCAAGACCACCAAGGCTACAGTTGCCAGTCTGCGGGCTCAGATTGCCGGGCTGGAAGGAAAGGGGAGCGGGGGCAGTAGTTCCATACCTAATGTAGGGAGTATGCCACAGCTCGGGCAGGATTATCTGCGCCTGATGCGGGATTTCAAGATTCAGGAAGCGGTTTTGGAGATGCTGTCCAAGCAGTTTGAAGTGTCTAAGCTTAGTGAGGTGAAGGATGTTGCACCGTTTCAGGTGTTGCAGAGGGCTAAGGTGCCTGAGAGGAAGAGTAAGCCTCATCGGAGCAAGATAGTGATCTTGTCGGCAATGATTGCTCTTATTGTTTCAGTAATCGTGTCACTCTTAAGAGAAAATATCAGCACCATTCCAGTTGAGACCAGACAACGATGGAAATCCCTATTATGGCTGGCTAACACATTATGATTGCATCGCTTCGTGTTGGGGTGATTATTACGGACGCATTTGGCGGTATCGGTGGCATCGCCAAGTTTAATCGAGACCTCCTTAACGCTCTGGCTCAAATGCCAGAAATTGAATCGATTATTGTATTACCACGCCTTATTCAGCGTGAACTTGAGCCGATTGCCGAAAAAATTCAATTTGATGTGCCTGCTGCACGCGGCAAGCTGGTCTTTATGCTGCGAGCATTACATTTGATATTTACCTCAAAGCGAATGAATATGGTAGTGTGCGGTCACATCAACCTGTTACCAATTGCATGGCTGGCAAGTCGTGTACAACGCTGCCCACTGGTGTTGATCGTACATGGAATCGAGGTATGGAATCCCCACAGCAATCCCATTGTCCGTGCATTGCTTACACATACAAATACAATTGTTGCTGTAAGCCGATACACGGTCGAACGCATGCAAAAATGGGCACACATAGCAGAGCAACGCTTTCGCATCATCCCAAACTGCGTCGATCTCGAAATATTTACACCACTTCCCCGCAACGACTCGCTTGCTTTACGTTACGGCATCATTGGACGGCGTGTTCTGCTTACTGTCGGGCGCCTAGCAGCTTACGAGCGGTACAAGGGATTCGACGAAGTATTAGAAGTGTTGCCACAACTTGCGCAAGAGATTCCCGATATTGTCTATATCATCGCAGGTGACGGCATCGATCGCATACGGCTACAGTCCAAGGCTGAAGCATTAGGCGTTACGCCACATGTTGTTTTCACCGGTTTTGTGAGCGAAGAAGTCAAAATCAATCTCTATAACCTTGCAGACGTTTTCGTTATGCCAAGCAGGGGTGAGGGGTTTGGTATCGTCTACCTCGAAGCAATGGCATGTGGAGTACCCGTCATCGGAAGTCTGCTGGATGGTAGCCGCGACGCATTACGTGACGGTCAATTGGGTCAGTTGATTGATCCCCGCGAACCGCAGCAGCTTATTGAGGCTATTCGCAAGGTGCTGACCATTCCCCGCGGTCGCCCTGCAGGTCTGGTTTACTTTGGCACCGAGGCTTATTGCGAACGCATCGCGGCTTTGGTGCGCGAATTCATCAGGCAACCTTTATGAGGGCTCTGCTACAACGCTACCATCGCATACTGAATGAGAGCGCCTGGGTATTCGCCGGTCAGGGCGCTTCAGCACTGGCAACCCTTTTTGGTTTGAGACTGATCACCCAGATGGTACCACCTGCAGTGTATGGTTCAGTAACTCTCGCACTCGGAGTTGTTTCACTGTTACAAGGTCTCGCAGTTGGACCATTGATGCAAGCAGTTCTCCGTTTCTATCCAGAGTTTGCACACGGTGGGCAGACACAAGAACTCCACCGTGCAGCCCTGCATGCGCTACGCAAACCGATCTCCCTTGCAAGCGGGGCGTTGGTGATTATCGGTCTGGCGTGGATTATCACCCACCCGCACGATGCGTGGCTCGTCATATTTTCTCTGGCACTGTTTATGGCAGAGGTTGCACGTGCGCTACAAGTCACGTTTCTAAACGCTGCACGAAACCAACGCACGATGTCTTTGTTTACGGTCACCGATGCGTGGTTACGCCCCATTATGGCAGTGTCATTGATCTGGCAGTTCGGTGTAACCAGTACAGCCGTCGTCGCCGGGTATCTCGCCGGATGCCTGCTTACATTATTCATTTTTTCGTTTTTTAGAAGAACAGTACTGTTGCGAGATATAGCCGTATCAACCATTGAAATCGAGATAATGCGCCGCCTTCAGGTCTATTCGCTGCCACTCACAATTCTGCCGCTTGTCGGCTGGGTGAGTGGACAAGCAGACCGCTACCTGCTCGGCGGCATGACCGGCATTGAGGCGGCGGGACTTTATTCGGCACTCTACGGACTCGCAAGCAAGCCTTTTCTAATATTCACCTCCAGCGTGGAGCTCGCTTTGCGTCAACCCTATTACGCAAGCGTAAGCGCCAACGATCATGCAGGCGAACGCAAGGCTCTTGCAGGCTGGCTCGCTGTGGTCTTGGCAGGGGCTTTGGCATTGTGCCTCATGTTTGTCTTTTTTCATGCCGAGATTGCAACGCTGCTGCTTGCCACAGGGTACCGTGCAAATTCAGTTTTGATGGCCTGGATTGCGACCGGTTATGTGCTGTTCGCCGCTGCACAGGTGTTGATGCGCGTCTGTTATGCACACCACGACACACGAGGTGTGTTGTGGGTAGAAACTGTTACAGCGACCATGTCGCTGATCGTTGCCGCACCACTTATATATTATCATGGCATTATAGGGGCTGCGTGGTCAGTGCCGATCTATTTTGCCTTACAATTGTTTCTTGTAGCCGCTCGAGCTCGCAATGTAAGGCGTTTTAACAGCATGACAACAGATTCTATTACCTCACATGATGAAGTAACTATCTAGTTTCCATCCGGAAACGTAACGATATGATTTTGTTTGGTTCTTTTGCATAAAGTGATTCAGTTTTTACTCGTCTTGTGTTATTCTGCAAACCATAACAGCTTGTAACAGTTACACATTATGGTTTTAGGAGCACTCCGGATGCGACAAAAACTGACACGACAGATGAGCATTTTCTCCGTCACGATGCGACATGATATCGGCAAGGAACTGGCCGCGTTTTCCGAGATACTCGATGCCACTCCAAAGATGCTTGATCTCGTCTTTGCAGACCTGACACGAGCCGCCCGCAAAGATACCGGTCGAGAGGGAATGACCGCTGAACAGGTACTGCGTTGCGTTGCTCTGAAACAGTATCGCAACCTATCCTATGAGGAGTTGGCGTTTCATCTCGAAGATTCAAAATCCTTTCGAGCCTTTGCCCGTTTGGAGATGGGGCAGTATCCATCGTCATCTCTTCAGGAAAACATCAAGCCGCTTTCAGAAGAGACCTGGGAGGCAATTCACATCTGCCTCATGCAGTATGCCGTGGCAGCCGGCATTGAAAGCGGTCGCAAGGTACGGATTGACTCAACCGTTGTCGAGAGCAACATCCACGATCCTTCTGATTCCACCCTGCTATGGGATGGCATCAGGGTCATCACCCGCTGGCTGGAGGAAGGTCAAACCCTTGCTCCCCGTCCTGACTATCGCTACTGCGATCATTGCCGCGTAGTCAAGAAGCGTCTGATGGTTATTCTCAACGCCAAGAAACAAGATGATCGAGTATCGGCCTATCGTGACATGACGCACTACGCCGGCAAGGTTGTTGGTTATGCCAAGGAAGCAATCCCGGTTCTGCAGGCGTACCAGGCAACCGGCCTTGGCGACATGATGATCGCCTTGAATCTTGCCGCCCAACTGAAACGAGCAGTCGGTCTGCTGGAAAAAGTCATCAGCCAGACAGAGCGGCGGGTATTCCGTAACGAGAAGGTTCCGGTGGCAGACAAGGTGGTTTCCTTCTTCGAGGATCACGCCGATATTATCGTCAAGAAGAGGCGTGACACCCAGTTCGGTCACAAGATATTCCTGACTGGTGGTAAGTCCAATCTGATCCTTGACTGCCTGATTGCTAAAGGCAACCCGGCTGATTCGGATCAGTACATTACCATGCTGGAACGGCACAAGAGAACCTTCAGCAAGATGCCGCGACAGGTAAGCGCTGATGGTGGCTTTGCATCAAAAGATAACCTGACAGATGCAAAAGAGTTGGGAGTGAAGGACGCTGCATTTGCCAAGAAACGCGGGTTATCGGTGATAGACATGGCCAAGAGTTCCTGGGTGTACAAGAAACTGCGGAACTTCCGCGCCGGTATCGAAGCGAACATCTCAACGCTCAAGCGGGCCTTTGGTCTTGACCGCTGTACTTGGAAAGGCTGGGAAGGATTCAAACAATACGTCTGGAGTTCGATCTTTGCCTACAACCTGCAGGTCATCGCTCGGATTAAGCTGGAAGCAACCTGAACTGACAACAGCAGCAGCATCGTAACACAACCCTTACCGGGTGAAGTGCGTCATAAAAATGAGAAAGAGCAGCTAAAACTGGTGAAAGGGTAGTCCAACCGCTACAAAACCGAGGCTACCAACAATGACCGGAGATCCTGTGTGTCTCAAACTGGGGTTTCCGGATGGACACTATCTATATAACAAGAGAGGATTCAGTGAATATATGAAAGAATCAACATCAGCACCCCAAGACTACCGCGCTCGCATTTACGAGCATTACGCATCTAACTTTCAAAATGCGCCACAGACCTTCAACATCGAAGCAGCGCGTCGCTGGGGGGGCGCTTACCGCTATTACCTGCGTGACTGGCTGCCGAACGATAAAGGTGCGCACATCCTTGACGTAGCTTGTGGCGGCGGCAAACTGCTGCAATTCTTTCGCGACACTGGGTACAACAATGTTTACGGCGTAGACATAAGCCCCGAGCAGGTAGCACTTGCCCGTCAGGTAACGCTGAATATTGTAGAAGCAAATGTGCTTGATTATCTTGCCGAGAATCGAGGTCGGTTTGACCTGATCACGGGACTGGATATCGTTGAGCACTTCCGCAAAGACGAAGTGTTGCGATTTCTCGACTTGTGCTTTGCAGCGCTAAAACCTGGAGGTCGTCTTGTCCTGCAGACTCCCAATGCAGAAAGTCAGTGGGGCACCCACCACCGTTACAACGATTTAACACACGAGCTGGGCTTTAACCCGGATGCTCTCAATCGACTGTTGGCACTGGTAGGTTTTGACGCTATTCAGGCTCGAGAATTGGGACCGATTCCCTTCGGATACAGTGTCGCATCGACGTTACGCTGGCTCATGTGGGAAGCGATCCGCGTAGGACTCAAAGTGTGGAACCTAGCAGAGATAGGTAATACCGGAAGCAGGATATTTACGAGGAATTTTTTAATTTGCGCACGTAGGGGGTGCTGATGAAACAGTTGATAAAAAGATTGCTACCAAAAGCAATTCTTACTTTAAATAATAAAGCTCAAATTATGTTGTTACGGCATCATTTTGCTAGACTAACACTACGTCAGGCATTTAGTGAAATTTATGACCGTGGACTGTGGGGATCAGACGGAGGGGGTAACTATTATTCTGGGTCAGGATCGAGAGGTAGCGCTGCTGAGAAATACGTAAGTTTTGTACAAGATTTTATTGTGATGCATCAAATCAAATCAGTAGTTGATCTTGGTTGTGGTGATTTTTACATTGGAAAGCAGATTGCTCCTTTGACTGCGTCATATATCGGTATCGACATCGTCCCTGCACTAATTGATCGCTTAACAACTACCTATGCCTCGGAACACATATCTTTTAAATGCCTTGATATTACTACGGACGCGTTACCAAAAGCAGATTTATGCCTTGTTAGGCAAGTTTTTCAACACCTCTCAAATTGTCAAATTAAAAATGCACTTTCAAAACTTCAAACATTTCCATTTGTCTTAATTACCGAACATTATCCTTCTAAATTAGTCAATTCCGTTTCAAATAAAGACAAGCCACATGGACCAGATACACGTCTAATCGAAAACTCCGGTATCATTCTTGATCAACCCCCGTTCAATGTAAATGCAAAAGAGGTCTTGATAGTTGAGGCTGATCACTATCTAGTAGCCCCTGGTGAAACAATCCGCACTTTTCTTCTCAAAACGGTTAAATAAGAGTGTCACTTGATTCAAAACGATTTGCTGCATTTGCACTAATAAGCATACCGCTCCTTGCGGAAGTTTTTAGAAAGTACTTATATCCTTCTAATTCAGTGTTATTGATTGCAGATGGTATTGCTATAATGTTCGCAATACTGATGTCAGCTCGAAATACAACACGACTTGACACCACGATATGGATTTCGTTTTTTAGTCTTACTTCTTGGAAGTTGATGACTATTATACTTGGCCATCAGGATTTAGTTCTCGGGGCTATTGGTATTAGAAGTTTATTAGTCCCTTGTGCATTTTTTATTATCGGTATAACACTCCGTCGCAATTTAGGTCTGCATGAAGCAGCTATCATTATTAATAAAACATTTACATTTTGGCTTATAATAATTGGCATTGTAATGATTGCGCAACTTTTAGTAGGAAGAGAACATTGGTTGAATGCCCTACCTGACACACTAGGTGGTGACGGACGTGAAGGAATTGGCGACTATACTGTAGGTGAAGTGAGTGTTTATCTTATTTTTCGTCCAGTATCTATTTTTCTTCATACTGGAAAACTTGGTTCTGTAGTATTTGTTCTAGCCACTTTTCGCCTATTTTACGCATTCTCAAAAGGATTAGCTAGCGCCCAACTAATGCGCTCCGTAATACTTGACATCATGCTGATTTTAGTAACAGGACAACGAGCAGCAATTATAGGTTATTTTATCGCTTTAATCATTTGTCTTGTTTTGTACACAAAAACGCCATTAAAGGTACTATCTTACATTTTTGCTATATTTTCTGTTTGTTACATTCTATTAAATAGCTATATTGACGTTGATAATACCAATATTGGTATGCTCTTCTTGATGCGCGCCGCTTCCGGGCTTTCAGACATCTCTACTCGGGGGACAGACAATCTAATTGCACCTGCAAATTACGTTTGGGATGCATACGCATTAACTCCAGCAGGAGCCGGCGCTTTTTCACTAGGGGCAGAATCTTTTGGTGGTAAACCATTGTATGATGTTGTACCTAACGGAACTGCCGAAAACAGTTGGCTCCGACTACTTGCTGAAGAAGGTTTTGTTGGACTAATAGGTAATATTCTCTTCTGGGGCGGCCTGTTCATTTACATTATTTTTTCGTATGTAACTAGAGAGAAGTTATATATTGATGGGAAACAAAACATAAAATTAATCTTGCTGGGTGCTGCGTATATAATTGGTATTTTATTATTATGGGCAAATACGCACGACATACTAGGTAACAGCACAGTTATGTCGTTGTGTATGCTAGTTGCAGGCGCTATAGGCTCTTTAGAGGAATCAGTTCTCGTTGAGTTTAATGAGTGTTAGAGATTGAACTATTTGAAAAGAATAACTATTCAGCACCTTGTTCTTTCTAATTAATAAAATTGTGGAATTCCCCCTGAAACAGCAGTTGCAACCTTTCGGACGCAGTGACGACTTGTTTCATTAACTCAGGATTCAGCAGACGACTTTTGCGCCTTCCATTGCTCGAAAGCATCCGGATATTTACTGTGGCGGTATTTTTGTCATTCTCAAATCATTTTCAGCTTGGTTGTTGTAAAAGGTACGAGGAGTTCATCATCCGTGAATCTTAATGTTTTTTCTTCAAATTTTCTCAAGCGTTCCAGAAGTTTTCTTGCCGATGATATTGCTGTTTTGCCTTTCCTCTTTTCTGCCGGTTCGTCGGGTGACGGGCATTCACGTTCAGCTTCATGCAGCACATTTAGGTAGCGTTTCCGATATGCTCAGATGTCTATTTTTCAAAGCAACCTTGTAGCCTTGTTGATTTTACTAGAGCAGCAGGATCATCTGCTCCGCCCATTTTTGCGCATCCAGCTCTGCTACTATTTACTGTTTGCGAATGTGATGAGCATCACAGAGAGAATGTAATCCCCTCTCCATGAGGGAGAGGGCTAGGGTGAGGGGGAAATGCTGGATATATTGGCATCGCTGCCCCCTCATCCGGCCTTCGGCCACCTTCTCCCTCAGGGAGAAGGAACTAGCCGCGAATTAGAACGAATCAGGTCTTCTTTAGCCGTCGATGATAATTTTGATTTCGTTTCAAAGTATCAGCGCAGATGCTATCAATTATCCTTTGCCCCATGACTCAATTGCTTCAAGGCGCTCAAATTCATCCTTGTTGAAATTGCTGGCCGTGCCAGTACCGATGGGAATAAACTGACATAACTTACTTTCAAAGCATATTATTTTATGGAGTAATCTATGAGTTATAACAAACATAATCAAAGCGATTTCAGAACATTTCAACATTCAGATTTTACAACTGCCCATTCTGCCAAAATTATAGTAGAGCATCTTTCAAAATGGATAAAACCGAATAAAGTTGTTGATATAGGCTGTGGTAACGGCGCTTGGCTTAACGCTTTCAAAGAGGCAGGTGCCAAACATATTTTAGGAATCGATGGGGTGTGGACAAATCCTGAATCTATTGTAATCCCTGTTGAAAATTTCATACAAAGAGATCTTCGTCATCCATATTCTGACATCACTGAAGCGTTTGATCTTGCATGTTCATTTGAAGTTGCAGAACATCTTCCTGAAGAATGTTCAGATAGTTTTGTCGAGTCATTAACTAAATTTTCACCTGTTATACTATTCAGTGCAGCAATTCCCTTTCAAGGCGGAGTTGGTCATATCAATGAGCAATGGCAATCTTATTGGATAGAAAAATTTGAGAGAAAAGGATTTGTAGTCATTGATGTTATACGTCCACTTATATGGAATAATACCGAAGTTAACTGGTGGTATGCACAGAACATGTTTCTTTTTGTTGAAAAAAACAAGGTTATGCAATTAGGGCTTAGCAATGAAACTGCTACCACAGAACAGAACAGATGGAATTTTAACATTGTACATCCTGTACGTATTCTCAATATTGAAAAAAAACTGGGTATTTTTCTTGACGTAGAGCGATATATTAAAACTATGCTAGAAAAAGTAAAAAGAACGTTTGTATTTAGTGCTAAAATATAAATGAATTCAGTACTTCATATCATTGCCAGCACAAGTAAACAGTTCGGTGGACCTGTTCGTTCGGTTACCCGGTTATGTGATGTTTTATCTTCACTCAATAGAAGGATCATACTCGTGACACAAAAAGAGTATGGCGAAAATAGCTCGAACCTGCTTTATCCTGAAAGTAGCTCTGTTCTGTTCTATGCATTAAAATCATTCCGTAAATTCAGAATTGTTTATACACCAGGCTACAATGACAAATTATCAATTATTGTTCAAAAAAATAAACCTTCAATAATCCACAATCACGGTCTTTGGCTACAGTGTAATCATCAATCTGCTGTCATCGCACATAAACATAATATCCCTTATATTGTTAGCCCTCGTGGCATGATGGAGCCTTGGGCATTTGACTATAATGCCTGGAAGAAGAAGATTGTCTGGTTTTTATGGCAGGAACGAACCCTTAAAAATGCAACTGCCTTCTGCGCGTCTACAGAGCAAGAAGCTAACAGCATTCGCAACCTTGGGTTTAAGCAACCAATAGCCGTAATACCAAATGGAGTGACATTGCCTCCCTTTAACCACAAAAAAGTCAAAGAGCAGTCTACAATTCGCCATGCACTTTTTCTCTCACGCATTCATCCTTCAAAAGGTTTGTTTAACCTTATAGACGCATGGGCGCAAATACTCTCAAAAAACTGGAAAGTGATCATCGCCGGTCCGGACGAAAACAACCACCAGAAGGAAGCACAACGCAAGATCGATTCTTTGGGGATGCATGATGTTTTTGAATTTGTCGGTTCGGTTGAGGGTGAGCAAAAGAACTCGCTCTATCAAACTGCCGATCTTTTCATCCTGCCAACTTTCAGTGAAAACTTCGGCATTGTTGTTGCTGAAGCATTGGCATCAGGCACCCCGGTAATCACAACAAAGGGGGCGCCATGGAAGGAGCTTGTAACTAATAATTGTGGTTGGTGGGTTGATATTGGGGTTGATCCATTGGCAGAAGCTATCAAACAAGCTACAGAACTGACAGATGATGAACGGATTGCCATGGGACAGCGAGGCAGGGAACATGTTGTTAGAGAATTTGGTTGGGAAGATATTGGTTGTAAGATGGTTGCGTTTTACGACTGGATACTCCGTGGCGGTACGCCACCAGACTGCGTAAGACTTGATTGAAAGCCATGACCTCATTTAATCTCTCCGTAATCATACTCACCTACAACGAAGAACAGCACCTAGAACGCTGCATCTCATCCGTTCGTGATATTGCCACTAATGTTTATGTCATTGACTGTTTTTCTACAGATCACACAAGTGAAATAGCCATCTCTCTTGGCGCACAGGTTTATGAAAACCGCTGGGTAAATTATGCTACCCAGTTTAATTGGGCTTTGGATAATTTACCCATTTCAACCAAATGGATTCTGCGCCTTGACGCTGATGAGGTTGTGACCGATGACCTGAAACTGGAGCTGAAGACACGATTGCACTCATTGCCTGATGACATTTCCGGGATCCACATCAAACGGCGCATGGTTTTTATGGATAAATGGATACGTCACGGTGATATGTACCCGGTATTTATGCTGCGCCTCTTCCGTACCGGCATAGGGCGTTGTGAGATGCGCTGGATGGATGAACATATCAAAATCAGTCATGGCACTACGGTTGCATTTGAGCACGACATTGTTGATCATAACCTGAACAACCTCACTTGGTGGATTGCCAAACACAACAGCTATGCCACTCGCGAAGCGGTTGATCTGTTGAATGTCAATTACAATTTTATTAAATATGATGAAGTGGAACCCGATCTTCGGGGTTCGCAGGCG
>JBGSQD010000106.1:0-5634 GCA_041738275.1 Geobacterales bacterium | reverse complement strand
AGAGGGTGGCCGAAGGCCGGGTGAGGGGAAAAAACAGGAATTAAGGGACAATATATTGTCTTTGGATTTTAGATATGCAATATTGCTCATCAAAGTTGTAAGGGTGGGTACGCTACAGAAGGGTGGCTTGCTATGGAATGGGTTAATGACAAAATTGAAATCGGAGAGGGTGAATTTTACACCCTCTACAAATCATCCACTCAGGATGGAAAGCCTGTCATTCTCAAGGCAACCAAATCTGGCACTGATTTAAAAATTGCCTGCAGACGATTGCGTCGAGAGTATGAGGTCTGCCAGCAGCTTCAAATCAATGGTATTATCCGCCCGCTCAAACTGCTGGAAGAAAACGCCCGCTCAATCCTGATCATGGAGGATTCCGGTTACCAACCGCTGGACAGCCTGCTTCATCAAGGGGCGCTGGAACTGAAACTGGCCCTGAAGGTTGCCGGCAACCTGGCCGACACATTAGCCGCGCTGCATCAGGCTGGCTACCTCCATCGGGACATTCAGCCCGGAAATATCCTGGTCAATTGCGAAACAGCAGAAACCCGCCTGCATGGACTTGGATCTGCCACACAAGTCCCTCGGACAGTTCAGCGGGTTCAATACACGAGAATGCTTGAAACCTCTCCAGCCTATATGTCGCCGGAACTTTCCGGACGAACAAATCAGCTGGTAGATTACCGTACAGACTTCTACTCTCTTGGCGTTACTTTATTTGAGGCCGTCACCGGACGACTTCCCTTCGAATCAAAGGATCCACTGGAACTGCTCCATGCTCATGTAGCAAAACTTCCGCCGGCGGCAAACGATATAAATCCTGATGTACCACCCATTCTCGGCGAAATAATCCTGAAATTGATGGCAAAGCCGGCTGAGGACCGTTATCAGGGCGGACACGGGTTGCAGCGGGACATCGAAAGATGTCTTGGCGAACTGGAGTCTACCGGTATGATCCGCTTATTTGAGCTGGCTGAAAATGACCCGCCATCTCGGTTCGAGTTGCATCAACGGTTTTACGGGCGGGAACTGGAGATAAAGAAACTTCTGCGCTGTTTCGCCGAAGCTGCGCGAGGCAAACAGCAGGTGGTCATGGTGGCAGGCTACCCTGGGGTCGGGAAAACCACCTTGGTGAATGAACTAAGAAAAAATGTGTTCGCACAGCAAGGCTGGTTCATTGCCGGCAAATATGATGCCCTGGAACGGGAAACACCCTACAGCGGCATTCGGGAGGCACTGCTCGACTTATGGCGCCGAGTCATGTCCGATGAAAAAGAGCTGGAGACGCGCTTCCGTGTAAAGCTTGAAAGTTCGCTGGGCCAAAACCTCGGCGTCATTGTGGAGGTCGTTCCGGAAATGAGGGAGATCTTCGGCGAGATCCCGCCGATAATCGAGCTTGGCGCCATCGAATCAAAAAATCGCTTCCTGCTCTGTTTTATCCTCACTCTGAAAGCCTTGACAACTGAAGGACATCCCTTGGTGCTGTTCCTTGACGACCTGCAGTGGGCGGATCAGTCAAGCCTGGAGCTGATTGAGGGCGTTCTGGATAAAGGGATAGAAAATTTCCTGCTGCTTGGCGCCTACAGAAGCAGTGAGGTCAACCCGCGGCACCCCCTGATGCAGTCGATGAGAAGGGTTGATGAAAAACAGATCCCTTATGAAATCTTTAACCTGAAGCCGCTCGAATTGCAGGACATCCGCCAGTTTGTTGCTGAATCCCTGCGGATGAAAGTGATGAATGCCGCACCGCTGGCCGACCTGGTGTTTCAGAAAACCGGTGGGAATGCGTTCTATGCCAAGGCATTTCTAACAAATATCCATGAAGCAGGACTGCTGCACCTGAAAGACGACGGCTCCTGGGGGTGGGATCTGCCCAAGATTGCCGGCCATGAAACCACTGAAAACGTTATTGACCTGACTCTGCGTAAAATCAGCATGATGCCGGAGGGGATCCGCCATACTGTTTCCATGGCAGCGGCTCTGGGGCGGCCAATCGACACCGAAATTCTTGCGGCTGTCTGCTCCTCGACCCGGGAAAAAGTCGAAGCCGATCTTATCGAAGCGTGCAATATCCGGATTTTGCTGAAAAATGAAAATGGCTATCAGTTTGAGCACGATCATCTGCAGGAGTGTGTGTACTCGTTGAGCCCGGAACCGGAGCGTGCGGCAACGCACCTGCGCATCGGCAGGCTTATTGCGGAGCGTGAAGGAAAAAACCTTGCAGAAACAAAAATATTTACCGTTCTCGACCATTTGAATAATGCCTTGGCGTTGATTGAGTATCCTGACGAGAGGGAAAGAACGGCCCACATGAACCTGACGGCAGGACGTTTAGCCAAGTCGGCAGCAGCATTCCCTGCTGCTTATCACTATATTACCAGTGGGTTGACACTTCTGCCGGATACCTCCTGGGACTCAAATTACGAACTATCCCTGGCCATTTATACCGAAGCCGCAGAGGCGGCGTTTCTGACGGCAAATTACCGTGAAGCCGACCGTTTTGTCCGCCTGGTCATCGCCAACGCCCATAACCTGCTTGAAAAGATACCTGCTTATGAAACCCTGATTGCACTCAATCATGCTAAGTTGCAGGAGATAGAGGCGGTCAGGATAAGCCTGGAAGTCGTAAAGCTCCTGGGGGTCGAGATACCGGCAAACCCAACACAAGATGAAGTTAAAATAGCAATTATCGCGACCCAGAGAGCGGTTCATGCCACTCTCTCAAAACCTCTGCTGGAAACAGAAATCACAACCGATGCAGAATGTATCGCTGCAATGAGGCTGTTGGCGAGAGCAGCCATAATTGCAGGGACGGTAAATCATCATCTGTATCTTGTAATCGGCCACAACCTCTTCAAGTTGGCTCTGTTGCATCCAAACAGTCAGGAGTCATATCTCGCTTATATCATGGCTGGTGGCATGCTTTGCTATCTGCTGGATGACTATGCAAACGGATTCAAGATTGCCGATCGCGGTACTGAACTTATGAACCGTTCTGCAGCGCCCCGCCTCCAGTCTTATTGCAACTTCCTGCTTACAGTGGACATTAACTGCTGGCGATTACGCCTGGATTCTCTGGTTACCGACTTTGTTAAATCCTATCGAATCGGCCTCGAAAGCGGCGATCTGATGACCGCCAGCATCTCTACCTATTATTGCTGTGAAACAGCTCTTCACTCCGGCATGGAATTATCGCAACTGGAAAGCATGATTCAGGAATATCACGATAAAAATCAACGTATCGGCATGGAAAGGATTTCCCTTGGATTATTACGTCTGAAGCAAGTTTGCCGGTCGCTAAAAAATGGTGCGGATATCTCGTATCAATCCAGAATGGAATTACAGTCTCTTCCGGATGACTTGCTGAACTGGCACGTGAGTGCGGACCAGACAGTTGAGGAAATATCAGCCTGTCACGAAATGATGACTCTGTTTATCTACCGGCAAACATCCCCGGCTCTGGAAGCATCCTTGCGAGCAAATGGATTGCCGCTGGGAGGCGCCACAGCTCTTCTCCCTGCTGATTTTTACATCTGCCTAAGCCTAACGGATGCTCTGCCGGGTGTGGCCGGCCAGGAAAAAGATAAACTATTGGGAACTATTGCCGTGCGACGAGAGCGGCTTCGACTCAAAGCGCTGGCGTGTCCGATCAATCACCAGCACAAATTTGATCTCGTAGAGGCACAGAGATGTCGCTTGTCAGACGACTTTTTTGCCGCGATGGAATATTTCGACAAGGCCATAGCAGGAGCGCGGGAGAACCATTATATTCATGAAGAAGCTCTTGCCAATGAACTGGCCTCCGAATTCTATTTTGGAATCGGACGTGATCAGATAGCTACCATGTATCTGCATGCTGCCATCTCTGCATATGGACGCTGGGGGTCGTGGGGAAAGCTCGATCAGCTCTACGATCGTTATCGGCAATATCTGTCGCAGCAAAACTCGTTTTCAACAATGATCGCCCTGACAAGCCGCCCCCAGCATGAAGGGAGCCAAAAGGCTGAGGCGCTGGACATCTCAAGCATCGAACGTGCCGCTGCCGCCCTTTCCCAGGAGTTGGATCTGCAGAAACTTCTGGCAAAATTCATGGAGATTCTCCTGCAGAACGCCGGTGCCCAGCGCGGTTTCCTCCTTCGCAGCGAAGGTGGAAGGCTACTGTTCGATGCGGCAGGTTCGGTTGATAACGAGGGGATCAATGTGCTTCAGAAGGAGCAGATATCGGCGAATCACGACCTGTCGCACAGCATTGTCCGCCAGGTTTGTCGCACGCTGGAGGCGATTGTTATCGGCGATGCCACCAGGGACGAACGGTTCGCAAATACGCCCTATGTCCTGCGGGAAAGGCCGAAATCCATCCTTTGCGCGCCTGTGATGTACAGCGGCAAACCGGCCGCATTTCTTTACCTGGAGAACAATCGCAGTCGTGACGCCTTCAACGGGGAACGCCTCAAAGCCATTCAGGTAATCTCGGCCCAGGCTGCTGTAGCCCTGGAAAACGCGCGACTTCTTGAAGGGCTGCGCCAGGAGGTCGCGATCCGGCGGCAAACCGAGGAAAATCTCCATCAAGCCCTGGGCGAAGTCGCCCTGCTCAAGGACAGGCTGCAGGCCGAAAACAGTTACCTGCGGGAAGAGGTCTCTGTCACCAGCGGCTTTGATGAAATCGTGGGCAAGAGCGAGGCACTGAAAAAGGTCCTTGATAAGGTCTCGCAAGTTGCCGTAACCGATGCCACTGTGCTGATCCTGGGCGAAACCGGCACAGGGAAGGAACTGATTGCCCGCGCCATCCATAATCGGAGTTTACGGAAAAACTGTGCAATGGTTCGGGTTAACTGTGCCACCCTGCCGGCTAACTTGATTGAAAGCGAGCTGTTTGGTCATGAAAAGGGCGCTTTTACCGGAGCACATGCAAAAAAGATCGGACGATTTGAACTGGCTGATGGCGGGACAATTTTCCTGGACGAGATCGGCGAAATGCCTCTGGAACTTCAGGCAAAGCTGCTCAGGGTGTTGCAGGAGGGTGAATTCGAACGGGTTGGCTCATCCACAACGCAGAAAATCAACGTCCGGGTCATTTCAGCTACCAACCGGGACCTTAAATACGAGGTGGAGGAGGGGCGTTTCCGTTCGGATCTTTACTTCAGGCTTAGTGTTTTTCCCATAGAATTGCCGCCACTGCGCGCACGAAAAGAAGATATCCCGCTGCTTGTCTGGTACTTCATCATGAAGATGCAGGCGAAATCAAAGAAAACCATCAAGGGCATCCCTAAAAATGTCATGGATTCGCTTGTGTCATATCAGTGGCCGGGCAATATAAGGGAATTGGAAAATGTACTGGAGCGGGCTGTCATTCTGATGCAGGGGAATATACTCTCTCTGGATGAGTCGTTTTGTCTGCAGCCGGTGGAACCACCAAAAAAAGAAGCAGGAAACAACCTTGATGAAATTGAGCGTCTTCACATCATGCATGTTCTGGATCAATGCGGATGGAAAGTAAAGGGTAATGGCAATGCCGCGGAACAACTGGGCCTGAATCCGAGCACGCTCGCCTTCAGAATGAAAAAGCTGGATATTCGGCGGCCCAACAAGTGACAGTGAACTAAAATCCGTTTTTGGTTCAATGGTATGGGGGCA
>JBGSQD010000103.1:0-18122 GCA_041738275.1 Geobacterales bacterium | reverse complement strand
GGAGCAGTTGGGAATTGCAGAGAGAATCGCACTGATTGCCAAGAGAGCTTACAGAAAAATGTTACCCGTTTTGAACCCGGCAGATGCTCTCAAATTACTGCCGGCAATAGGATAACGGAATCCAACTGCCGTTTTTAGGTTGAATGTTTCATTGTCGGGAAAATCGTATGATGTCACGTCAGTGTCACTCGGGATGCTGACCCCAATGAAACCGGACACATAGGGACCCGGACGGCTGGAGACGGCAGCAGATAAGGCAGGTATCATCAGGATGGCAAGGGCGGCAACAGCAATAAGTCGGCTTTTCATGGGTACTCCTCCTTTTAACAAGTTTAAAGATATGGTTCATTGGTAATGTGGGATAATTACTTGTCTGAAATTATACCAGAATTTTCAAGATTCTCTTGTTTCCCAAAAAAACATTGCATGGACATTGAGCCGCTTGACTCATAATAAAGCGGGGCAGCTTTCGCCACCCCGCTTGCGTTATGGACGATTTTCCGGTTGCTATTTCACCTGCCGAAGGGTGTTATTCTCTTGATGGGCAATCGTTTTTTGCGTAAACTTTGTTTTGCTGCAAGGTTTGCTGGAATAACAAGTATCGTGAGAGGATATAATGAGCATAGCCGAGAAGATCAGGAAGATAGCTTTAGATGCCCGACAGGCATCGCTGGCCATGGCACGGCTTTCCACGGGCGTTAAGAATGAAATGCTGTTGAAGATGGCTGAGGGGCTGGAAATGGCCGCGCCGAAACTTATGGCCGAGAATCGCAAAGACCTTGAAGCAGGTCGGCAAAAGGGGCTTTCAGAGGCCATGCTTGATCGCTTGATGCTGGATGAAAAGCGCATCAAAGGGGTGGCCGATGCTTTACGCGAGGTTGCGGCCCTGCCGGACCCGGTGGGTGAGGTTACCAAGATGTGGAAGCGCCCCAATGAACTTATGGTGGGCAAGATGCGTATCCCTCTGGGAGTGATCGGCATCATCTACGAGGCGCGTCCCAATGTCACCGCCGACGCTGCAGCGCTCTGCCTCAAGGCAGGCAACGCCGTTATACTGCGGGGCGGTTCCGAGGCGATCCATTCCAACCTAGCCATTGCCGAGGTTCTGCAGGGGGTAATGACCAGCCAGGGAGTTCCGTCCGCGGCACTGTCACTGATTCCTTTTACGGAACGGGAAGGTGTGCTGGAGATGCTCAAGCAGGAGGAATCGATAGATCTGATCATCCCGCGCGGCGGAGAGAGCCTGATTCGTTTTGTGGTCGAAAATTCTCGGATTCCGGTCATCAAGCATTACAAGGGGGTCTGCCATATCTTTGTGGATACCAGCGCCGACTTTGCCAAGGCGGAAAAGATCATCATCAATTCAAAGGTCCAGCGTCCCGGGGTCTGCAATGCCCTGGAGACCCTGCTGATTCACAAGGATGTGGCGGCAGACTTTATCCCCAGGATAGCGGCAGCGCTGGACAGTTTAAAGGTAGAAATGCGCGGCGACGAAACCTTCCGTCTGTATGCTCCAGCCGCTGCGCCGGCAACGGAGGAAGATTGGCAGGCCGAATACCTGGAACTGATACTGGCCTGCCGGGTGGTGGATGATCTGGACGCGGCCATTGCCCACATCAACCGCTACGGTTCTCTGCACACGGAGGTCATTATTACCAGTGACTATTCCCGAGCCCAGCGTTTTATCCGAGAGGTCAACTCCAGCTGCGTCATGATTAATGCCTCAACCCGGTTTGCCGACGGCAACCAGCTCGGCCTGGGGGCCGAGATCGGCATTTCCACGACCAAGCTGCACTCCTTCGGGCCGATGGGGCTGGAGGACCTGACCACCACCAAGTTCATCGTGTACGGAGACGGGCAGGTCAGGAGTTGAGAGTGAGTTTGAGCGTAAATCATGTGTAACATCCATCTGATTACCCGATGAGCTGGAATATAAAACAAAAGCAACGCGCCTTGCTTGATGGAGAGACCAATCTGTGCTCCCGTGGTCCCGGGCGGGGCGGCCGGCTAAGCATCTGCCTGGTCTCACCCAGTCGATATCAAACCGGCATGAGCAGCCTGGGATATCAAACCATTTACTCCCTGTTGGTGTCCTCACCAGGAATCCTTTGTGAACGGATGTTTCTGCCAGACCGTGAGGATCTGGAAGAATACCGGCGCAGCGGCATGTGCCTGTTCTCTTTGGAAACCCAACGCCCCTTGGCCGATTTCGACATCATCGCCTTTTCCACTTCATTTGAACCCGATTACCTCAATATACCCCTGATGCTTATGCTGTCACGAATCCCGATCTGGGCCGGCGAACGGGACGAGTCGCACCCGCTGATTGTTGCAGGTGGCGCGGCTTTCTTTATCAATCCGGAGCCGGTGGCTGATTTTCTTGATGTGATTTGCATAGGGGAGGGGGAAGAACTCGTACCAAACCTTTTTGAATCCCTGATGGCGCCTGGGCGTGGCCGTCATGAATTGTTGCTGTCCCTGGCTGCACTGCCCGGTTTCTATATCCCATCGCTGTACCATCCCCAATACCGGTCAGGCCGTCTGGTTTCCATGGACAGGGCTCCTGGGGTGCCGGAACAGGTCGTGCGTGCCTGCGCTTCATTGGAACAGCACCGTCCGGCACAATCGGTAATCCTGACTGACAACACCGAGTTCGGCGACATGTTTCTGATCGAGGTGAGTCGCGGATGTCCAAGGGGGTGTCGTTTCTGCACCTCGGGATTCATCTATGCCCCCTTTCGCCAGAACCGCTTTGAATGTCTTGCGGCAGCAGTTGATGAAGGGCTTGCCCATCGGAGCAAGATCGGCCTGGTGGGTGCTGCGGTCTCGGATTATCGCGAGATCGGCCGACTCTGCCGGTATATTGTCGAGAAGGGAGCAAGGGTGTCGGTATCCTCTTTGCGCGTCGACCGTATTGATACCGTCATGCTTGATGCCCTGGTTGCCAGCGGCCACAAGACCATTTCCCTTGCCCCGGAAGGCGGCTCTCAGCGACTTCGTGACCTGATCCGCAAGAACCTGACCGAAGAGCAGATCCTGAATGCGTGTGAACTGCTGATCTCACGTGATATCCTCAACCTGAAGCTGTATTTTATTATCGGGTTGCCGACGGAAACCGAAGAGGATCTGGAAGAGCTGATCCGGCTGGTTACGGCAATCAGGAAACGGGTGCTGGAACATGCCCGCGGCAACCGCCGGATCGGTGAGATAACCTTGTCGGTAAATCCGTTTATACCCAAGCCATTTACACCCTTTCAGTGGTGTGGCATGGAGCCGTTATCATCTTTGGAGAAAAAGGTGAAACTGTTGGAGGGAAGGTTCCGTACCATCCCCAATGTGCGCCTCAAGGTCGAAGGCCTGCGGGATTGCTATTTTCAGGCATTATTATCGCGAGGTGATCGCTCCCTCTCCAGGTTGTTGGCCACGATGGCCGGGGGGGTAAATCTCAAAAAGGCCGCCAAGGCATGTGGTCTCGACACGGATAGCGCTGTCCAGCGCACCATTGCCGAAGATGAACTACTGCCATGGGATATTATCTCAGCAGAGGACAGGGCGCATTTGAGGGACGAATATGAACGGGCCTTTTGCGCTCAGGGGGAAGGCAGGGGATGAAAAAATGCTCTATCTGCAAACAGGATTTTGATGAGACAAGTGAGCAGTCCGAGTATGCCCAGGCCGGTGAATGGCTGGCTGGAGAGGTCTGGCAGGACGCCGGTGAGCTCTGCTGCCAGTGTCTGGAGAATCGGGCCAGGCTGGTGATGATGTACTGCCCGGATTACAACAGTTGATAACCTGCCATTGGGTCTTGGCTGCATTGATTTACATTGGCCGGCAACAGAAGGGGCAGGTTATTTCAGAAGGAGAGAATTGAGAAACTCCGATACTGTCTGTACGATCATGCCACCGCAAAGCTCCGGCTGGTTCATAAGCGGTCCGAGGTGTTTGATATCTCCAGTAAGCAGGAATGTTGCGCGACAGTGAACGGCAGCAGCAAAGATCGGCGCATCCTTGGCAGGAAGGACATCAGGGCAATCGGCAGAGGGATGGATGACAGGAACAACGGTAATGCTCTTCATAAGACGATTGAAATCAGCCAGACTATCCGGGTATTTGGCGATGAGGTTACGTGAGGCTTCTTCGTTGGCATAACCGCTGGTAAACAGCTTAAATGCCCCAGCAGAAGCTAATTCCATCACAAAGGCCGCCTTGCCCTTGGGATTGTGGGCAGCAGTAAAGAGCACATTGGCATCCAGAAATACTCGTTTCATTGCGATTCGGCCAGTTTTTTGAGAATGGCGGACCGATAGCTGTCATCCAGAGCATCTTCAGCGTTCCACTGTGCGATCTGGCTGTCGGCATACATCTCGATTTCAAGCACCGCTGCCGGTTTGATGACAAGTTCGTTGTTGTGTTCTTCCAGGATGACAGCACCGCCACACTGAAGGCCAAAGCGTTTGCGCAGTGCGGCAGGAAGCGTGAGTTGACCACGATTTGAAATAAGAACAGTGTGTTGCATGGCATGCCTCCAAGTTGCAGAATATCTGAAATACGGAAATACGTCAATGCTGCATTACGAAATTGAGCATTCTTGTCCAGAGGCACAACACGGGCAACCGTGTGTCGCAAAGCTACCATCCCCTTCTCGTTATCGACTGTAATCGTGCCCACTACGGAGCACTCGGTTTTTTCGGGTTTAATTTTCCTGGTATATCGGGCCGGGAGTTGACCGGGCGGTTTATGAGGCCCGGTCTAGCTCCCTTGTTGGGCATGCTCTGGAACAAATTTGATTTCGAGATGACAGCCGACGGCGTGAGCATACTTTTTAAGTGTGGTTAATGACGGGGCGTGTTTACCAGCTGCTTCCAGCCTTGATATTGCGCTCTTTGTTGTTCCCATGATCTCAGCGACGGCTTCCTGCGAGAGTCCTACTCGCGCACGGGCTGCAAGCATCTCTTTTGCCAAAGCGTATTCTTCTTCCAAGTCTTCATATGCTTTTTTGAACCCCTCACGTTTCTTGGCTTTATCAAGAAATGCATTGTGGTCATGAGTTACCGGTTGATATTTTAAATCAGCCATTTTGAGCCTCCTTCAATCTTTTCCGGGCAATTTTCAGTTCCTGCTCCGGAGTGGTTTGCGTTTTTTTGATAAATGCATGCAGAATTATGATCCGCTGTCCAACAACAAAACAATAGAATGCCCGCCCGATTCCTTCCCGCCCACGTGGACGCACCTCAAATACACCACCGCCCATTGCCCGTGAGTGTGGCATCCGCAAGTTTGGCCCGAACTCCATCAACAGTTCAAGAATTCGTGCATAATCGGCAAGTATGCCGACAGGCCAGGATTCAATCTCAGCTTAGACGCGGGAATGGAAATATTCGATGGTGTAGTTCATGATTGAAAGGTTAGCAAATTTGGTAACTCGTGTCAATTTTAGTAATAGTAGGGCACGATTGCTGTGTCTGAGTTTGGTGTATGAAATTGTTTTGTCGACCAACGGGGCTGTGACCCTAATATGTCTTCCATTAATCTGGGGGATGTCCCTATTTACCTCCAACGCGACCTACGAACTGCGTTACAATGCGGCAATGAGCCAATCCTTGAAGCGGAGAAGGGCGAAAACTGTGCTCTGCATTGTCTCTCCTTCATTCCAAGTGATGCCGTCGTACGACCATTGACTCGCCCCCCCTTGTCCGGCTGCTAGAAACGCCGTCCTGTTCCAGATCACACAGTTCATTACATTGCCCCATGCCGGTGTCCGTGCGGTCCAAGTGATTCCGTCGAAAGATGTCTGCAAATGACTGCCGACTATGACAAACTGGGTCCCTGACCAGGTGACGGCACGGTACTCGGTCCCCGAAGAAGGTCTGGCGGTCCAGGCTGTGCCATCGGTCGATGTGAGTATTGTGCCTGCCGAAACCGCCAATTCAAGTCGAAGTCCCGAAAGGATATGAAATCGTCAGCTGTGATCGAATTCATCAATGTCATTTTCTCCTGTCATAACGGTTCGCGCCCTTGACCCGCACCGGGTCGCTTTTCAGCCCCGGTCGGTGTCCAAGGGCCTGGTTGGGCGCTTTCTAGATTATGGCGTAGCTCAGGGAAATAATTCCAATGAAGAACAGAACCATTATGACTAAGAATTTTATTTCGCTGGTTTTGTGCTTCTGGCAAAATTCAGAGCTATTAAAATCGAAAAAAGGACCTTTAAAAATTCTTCTCTTAAATCTTCTATAGTTTCGAAATGAATCTTCTTTCAATGTTACGTGCAAGAAAGTCTCGACTATCATGGCAAATAGTGCAGACAAAAAACCAGTTACCGCGATTACCCAGAAAACTAGCGATCCGAACCTCAGGTACAAGAGGAACGAAACCACAAGCGTAATTGACGTAACGAATGTCTTGTTATTCATGATTATCCAAATTGTTATTGATCATTTTTTCTGCCCAACGGCTATGAGTGTGACCGGCGCGGCAGGTTTTTCGCCGCGACCGAGTCCACACGAGAGTTGGAACATACCTTTCCCTCAAATGTGAAATATGCGAAGGGCGTCCTATTAAAACCAACTCGCTATTCCTAGGAAAAAATTCATAAATTTGTCTTTCCAAACTGACGCCGCAATGCCAACCGCCAACGACGGAATCATTATTTGTTTCCACGATGCAACATCTTGTATGACTGCTGCCACAAAAAAAACAAAATAGCCGATTATTGCTCCGGCTATAAAACTTATCACATGTTCTTTAATTTTCTTACCACTGACATATTCTTTGCATGTCATTGTTCATTACTCCCAATATGTTTTTTTCGGTTTGGTTTCCAACGTGGTCGAGGCGCAGCGGCGAAGCGTTAGCGGAGCCCGTCTGCCGCCGAGTGGTTGGGCAATCGACACC
The DNA here is from genome assembly GCA_041738275.1 of Geobacterales bacterium. GTDB lineage: Bacteria > Desulfobacterota > Desulfuromonadia > Geobacterales > Pseudopelobacteraceae > JACPFJ01. The sequence goes on along the minus strand of JBGSQD010000103.1, from coordinate 11,231 downwards.
CTCAAGTGTCGGAAGCAATTACCTCTCTTCGTCATTCTTTGTTCTTTTTTATTATTGCAATGTAGAGATAGTAGATCCCAAAACCTATTAGCACCAAGCCACCAATTGAGGCTAAAGGTCCTTCGACAGAAGGTGCAGCATTCCACATTTGAGGAAATCTTTGATTGAACAGGATAAAACCACCAGCACTTCCAATTAGAAGCCCAAGTAGACCTAGCGCGACTCTATACTCCATCTTTAAACTCCCGAACAACGCTATGAATACTTTCGAATGTTCATTATTTTCTTCGCCTAACGGCTCGGCAGGTGACCCGCATCGCCCGGACTTTTCGGGCGGGGCGGTGTCTACCTGTCTGGTTGGTCTTTGATCTTGCTGCCATGATTTTCCGGCGACAAACTCTTCACTTCACGCCGGCTGTCCGCGCCATGGCTTATGTCTGTGACGGCTCCGGCTCCGCTACTTTATGCGATTTCTCTCTTTTTTTGCCGCACGTTCTTACTTCTCCACCAGCCCGATTCTCAGTTAAAAAAGCCCGCTATGCCGGACATTTCCTGTGGTTATGGACTTTTTCTTATTCTTCTACTCTTCAGTCGCCGCTCCACCTGTTAACTTCTACGGCAACAAATACCGCGTCAGCAACTTTAACCAAAATTACAGTAATAAGTCTCAATTTAGTCATTTTTTTATTTCTGTACATGGTTGGTCATTATTTTTGGAAAAAGCCCAGACCCGTTGCCATAAATACAACAAAAAATATAAGAAAATTGAGGTGAGATAGAAGAAGTAGTTTAAATTTCAGACTAAATTTTTCATGGCTATTTTTTAGATGCCTGTAATATCTGAAAACATTATAAGTTCCCCCGCATGTTACTAGTTCGAAGTCATTTCTTCCCTTGATTTCATCTTGTACGAGCATTGCCGTTATTCCGAAGAAAGCTACAGTAATAACTCCGTACCATTGTAAAATGATATTCATCTCATCCTCTTGATCTTTATGCGGCCAACGTCTCAAGGCACCAGCGGCGGAGCGTCAGCGGAGACCGCTGTTGCCGCTAGTTGGACATTCACATCACACTTTTTCGGTAATACCGTGCTCCTGGAATATCCGCCGAATATCTGCTTGTTGCTGTTCATCGAAGAAGTACCCCTGAATTGGAAATACTGACCCACTCTTGCCGATGGTTCTCTGCCAGAGCCCTTTGTTAAATAGGGTCATAGTCGTTCCTATTCCAATTTTTGAGATTGTGTGCCTCTCCAGTCCCTCTATCTTGTTTAGTCGGTAATTTTCTATATCTTCCCATAGTTCATTTATAAAGGGTCCCGCTGTTATTCCACGCGTTGTGAAAACAAGCGGGTATGATCGAGCGAACACCCAATTTGTCACGTATCCAAGCAGAAGTCCTAACATAAGCCCTAAAGCGGGACCGATCCAGAGGAAGCCCATTTGCTTCGTTGAAATCGTGGTGATGGAGAAGATGGCAGAGATCGCCACCACAACGAAGACTATGAAGATTCGCCAAAATAGCCGATTCGCTTTAGTTGGCGGCGGTAGCCTAGATGAAATTTCTGCGAGCATTTCACCGGAGAGGATAGTTTTTCTTTTTTGTCGGTTCGTTTTCATTTCATTGTCCAACTCGTTGATTACCGGTTTCCGTATATAAGTAACTTGCTACCGATATAGGTAACAAACTACTCATATAGGTAACCGCTGTGGTTCACTATATAAGTAACTTCTGTCTTACTGCTATACTGCTGCTATTCTGTCTTCGAGTGGGGTCCCGCGTATCAGTCGGTACGGAGCAAACCACATCTTCATCTGCGGTTCCCACCGTGCCCGAATTTTTTTAAGCAGTTCCCGCAATTCCGTTTCATCAAAAGCAACCGAAACCGGTACCATGTCGCCATCCCTGAATCTCGGACGCTGCATCGGCTTCTCATCCACGATAATCTCCTCAGTCTTCAGTTTCACGTCACGGACCTCGTCATAGCGATAGCGGACGCAGAGCAGCGCTTTCCCGTATTCTTTCACCAGACGCATCGTACCTTTCTGTCCCGGTTTCAGGTGCGCGTATGATTTAATATCCTTCAGCATTGACTACCCTCCGCTAAAACAAACATATTCGGGCATAAACACGCCCGAAACACGGGCAGGATGCCCACGCTCCTATCACCGAGCGGAATAATTAACATCAGGAAACGGCAGAAATATATTGTTAGGCACCGTAAATTTTGAACTATTAATTGTCAAGGCTAATTCTGTTCTGTTTTCAAGATGACACGATTGGAGGGTATGCTTCCAGCCTGACTGTTCAAGATGGGTTGAACCCCGCTTGAAGCACGGACAAGATGCCAGGATGTTTAAAGGGGACAAGATATAAAAAAGCCCGGTTCTCCAGGAGGGATAAGGCGGAGAGCCGGGCAAAAAAGGGGGGCTGCATTGAATGCGGCCCCCCATGAAATTTATGAATCAGTCGACGGACTTTCTCAGGAAGGTCGGGATGTCGTACTGGTCTTCATCGTCTTCGATGTAGGAGACAACCGGCCGGACACGGGTGGCATTTTCGGTCTGCTGGCGGTCACGGATATGGGTCGGAATATCCAGCCATTTTTTGTTGGGGGCAGTGCGGTCGGCAAGCGGCGACACATTTTTGCGGAAATCCCGCGAACGTTCCGTGTCAAAACGGTCACCAAAGCCGGTGGCGATAACCGTCACCTTGATGGTGTCACCAAGGCTGTCATCCCTGACAACACCGATCTTGATAATGGCGCTTTCATGGACACGCTCGGCAATGATCCGGTTGACTGTATTGTAGTCGTCCATGGTCATGCTCGAAGAACCGGTAATGTTGACCAGAACCCCTTTTGATCCGGAAATGTCGTTGTCTTCAAGCAAAGGGCTGGAGATGGCCATGCTGACAGCTGTGGAAGCCTTGTCCTCGCCAGTGCCTATGCCTATTCCCATCATGGCCATCCCGCGAACGCTCATGACGGTCTTGACATCGGCAAAGTCGAGATTCATGAAGCCTTCGGTGGTGATCAGCTCCGATATTCCCTGAACAGCCTGACGCAGGACGTCATCGGAAGGTTTGAAGGCATCGAAAAGCGACATGTTCTTGCCGGCCTGGCTGATAAGACGGTCATTGGGGATAATGATAAGGGAGTCCACATGTTTCTTGAGCTCGTTGATCCCCTGTTCTGCAACCTCTGCCTTGGCTTTGCCTTCATAGGTAAAGGGTTTGGTAACAACACCAACGGTAAGTGCCCCGGTCTCACGAACCACCTCGGCGATTACCGGCGCTGCGCCGGTACCGGTGCCGCCACCCATGCCGGCGGCGATAAAGACCAGATCGGCGCCCTTGAGAGAGTCAGTCAGCGGCGTGCGGTCTTCCAGGGCCGCATCTCTGCCGACCTCCGGCTTGGTTCCTGCACCGAGTCCCTTGGTGAGTTGTCTGCCAAGCTGGATTTTAGTGGTTGCCTTTGATGTCCGCAACGCTTGCGCATCGGTATTGGCAACAATAAAGTCAACTTTGTGTATGTCATGGGCGACCATGGTATTAACGGCATTGCCGCCGCCACCGCCTACCCCGATTACTTTGATAACTGCACTTTGTTCAATGGTTTCGTCAAACTCAAACATCAGTTTTCCCCCTTCAGCATTGGCAGTGTTTCATATTTAAGATTGGACTTTAAACGCATTTTCACCAGTAATCAAAAGAAAAAATATTAAAAATTACCAGTGTATATAAGACCTTGAAATTAGATTTGTTAGCCACTGTAAAGGCATAACTGTTAATTAACTAATTGTTAGAAAAACTCCCTGAACCAGCTTTTCATTCTCCCGAATACCGAGCCGAACAGGTTGCTTTCCGATTTTGTGGTTGGGAACTCCCGCGCTCCGGCATTCCTGCTGCCATAAACTACCAGACCGACTCCGGTGGCGTATACCGGCGAATTTACCACGTCAATCAGGCCGCCGATACGCTGGGGAACGCCACGGCGCACCGGAAGATTAAATATCTGTTCGGCCAGTTCCGGCATTCCTTCCAGGATGCTGGAACCGCCGGTGATAACCACACCTGATGCGATGGAATCTTCCAGGCCGGATTTGACAATTTCCCTGTTGACCAGGGTGAAGATCTCTTCCACTCGGGGGCCGAGGATTTCGCACAGCACATTGCGGGACAGTTCACGCGGCTTGCGTCCTCCAACACTTGGCACCTCTATCTTGTCTTCCTTTCCCACCAGGGAGGAAAGGCAGCAGCCATATTTCTGTTTGATCTTCTCCGCCTCAGCCATGGGGGTGCGCAGACCGACTGCGATGTCGTTGGTCAGGTGGTTGCCGCCTAGGGAGAGCACCGAGGTGTATTTGATGGCGCCTTCGGAAAAAATGGCGATGTCGGTGGTACCGCCGCCGATATCAATCAGGCAGACCCCCAATTCCTTTTCATCGGACGAAAGTGCTGCTTCGGAGGATGCCAGCTGCTCCAGTACGATGTCTGCCACATCCAGGCCGGCGCGATTACAGGACTTGACAATGTTCTGGGCGCTCGCCACTGCCCCTGTGACGATATGTACCTTTGCCTCCAGGCGGACGCCGCTCATGCCGAGAGGTTCGCGGATACCGTCCTGCTCGTCGATGATGAATTCCTGGGGGAGGATGTGAATGACCTCACGGTCCATGGGGATAGCGATTGCCTTGGCGGCGTCGATCACCCGGCGTACGTCCTCCTGGACCACCTCGCGGTTTTTGATGGCGATCACACCCTGGGAGTTGATCCCCTTGATATGACCCCCGGCGATGCCGGCATACACCGATTTGATCTCGCAGCCTGCCATCAGCTCGGCCTCGCTGATCGCTTTGCGAATCGCGCCGACCGTACTTTCGATGTTGATGACCACACCTTTGCGCAGGCCGCTGGACGGGCTTGTGCCGATGCCGACGATATCAATTCCGTCCTCGGTGACATTACCGACAATGGCACAGATCTTGGTTGTACCGATATCAAGCCCGACTATCAGGTTATCCTTTTTGGTAGCTGACATGCCCCCCCCTGCCTATGTTCTGGATTCGTAAAGTAAATTAACTTTTTTTGACTATGATCTTGTCGATGTAGTCGAGATCTATATACTGGAGTGTCGGCTGCTGGGCCATGAGATCCCGGTATATTCTAGCAAAACGCTCAATCTTGGCTATAAAGTCGCCGGAGCCGATCTTCACCGGAAGCGCGCCGGAAGCAGTAAACATGGTAAAACCGAAGCCCTTATCGTAATGAATCTCCGATACATCTGCAAGGATAAATGCACCTTTATCACGTAAAATTGCCAGCAGCTCACAGGTGGTTTTGAGTGCCTCTTTGGTGGCAAGGGGAGCCTTGTTCAGGTCTTCTTCGCTAAAGCCGGTAATAACCGGGTAATCCAGGCGGTCTCCCTGGTTGAGTACCTTGAAAACGTTCCCCTTCTGGTCCAGGTAGTAGATGAAGCCCATATTGATTACGGCCACGGGTTCGCGTTCGGTAATGTCAATGGAAAGCGCGTCCGGGAAGTACCTGCGGATGTGGACGGTTTCAACCCAGGGATTCTGGGCGAGTTGTTCACCCATCCGCTTCAGATTCAGGCGCGCCAGGTCCCGGCCTGGCTCAACCCCGCTGATTGCCAGGATTTCCTCGCGGGTCAGGCGCTTGGAACTGGAGACATCGATTGTCTTGATTCGGAAGAAGGTTGCCGAGTTCAGGGTGCGATAGGCCACAAAAAGGATCAGGCCGGCAATCGTCACTGCTGTCAGTCCAAGGGCGAACTTGCCGAGCGGGCGCAGATATTTCTTCAGGTCGAGCGGCTTGCGCTGCACCTTGACCCGGTTCGCAGTCACCTTCTTGCACTGGTATTTGGAGGTGGCAAAATCCCTCATTCGCTCAATTGGCCTTTATTGAAAGTGTTGCGGATTCGATGATTCTTACGACCAGTGCCTCGAAGGTCAAGCCTGCCCCCTTGGCCGCTATTTCCGGCAGCAGACTGAGGGCGGTCATTCCAGGCAGGGTGTTGACCTCAAGGACATAGCAGTCGCCATCAGGGTTCACAAGCAGATCAACCCGGCTGTAACCTTTGCACCCCAGGGTGCGGTGCGCGGCCAGTCCTACCTGCTGCGCCTTTGCATAAAGTGATGGTTCCAGGCGGGCCGGGAAGATGTGTTCGGCCATGCCGTCGGTATACTTGGCCTCGAAGTCGTAAAACTCGTTCTTGGGCACGATCTCGATGGCGCCGATCGGGCGGTCGTCCAGGATGCCGACCTGCACCTCCTGCCCCTTGATATACTGTTCAACCAGGATTTCGCTGTCGTGGCTAAATGCCAGCGAGACAGCGGCTTCCAGTTCATTCTCCTGTTTGACGATGGAGACCCCGACCGAGGAGCCCTCCTGCACCGGTTTGACAACTATCGGCAGGCCAAAGCTGAGCTCGGCAAGCCGAACCTGCTCTCCATGACGATAATGGTGGAACGGTGCGGTGAGGATACCGTTGGCGCTAAAGGCTTGCTTGCTGTAGAGCTTGTGCATGGCCAGAGCGCTGGCCAATACGCCTGACCCGGTGTAGGGAATCTGCATCAGTTCAAGCAGTCCCTGCACGCAGCCATCCTCGCCATAGCGACCGTGCAAGGCAATAAAGGCCGCACCGATACCCTCACGTTCCAGAACGGCAGCCAGGTCACGTCCCACATCGATGGCCACGGACTGATAACCTTGGGTCAGCAGCGCCTGGTGTACGGCGGCTCCGCTTTTCAGTGAAACCTCTCGCTCTGCCGAAAGCCCGCCCATCAGTACGCCGATTTTTTTAGGGTTTACATTTCTCATGAGTTTTCCTCGCCCACTATACGCACTTCTTCTTCCAGTGTCACGCCGGATGTTTTGAAAACAGCATCTTTTATTAATGTGGAAAGTTCCAGAAAATCCAGCGTTGTCGCACCGCCGCTATTGACCAGAAAGTTGCTGTGCACCTCGGAAACCTGGGCACCGCCAACCCGGGCCCCGCGCATGCCGGCGGTGTCGATCAATCTCCAGGCTGCCTGGCCTGGGGGGTTCTTGAAGAACGATCCGGCGCTGGGGAAGCCGACATTATGCTTTGAACGGCGCAGTTCAAGGTCCTTGCGGATCTCTTCCTCGGTCTGCTGCGCTTCACGCACCTCCAGGTTAAAGACGGCTGATAGGACAATGTCTCCAGGCTGCAATGTCAGATGGCGATAACCGTAGTCAAGTTCGGACATACGGTACTCCGCAACTCTTCCATCACGCAGCAGGGTCAATGATTCGGTCCGTTCCAGGATGCCTGAGCCGTAGGCACCGGCATTCATCTTGATGGCGCCCCCGACAGTGCCGGGAATTCCGGAGATAAAGGCGATGCCGCCCAGCCCCAGTTCCTGGGCAAAGCGCACGACAGTCAGGTTCTCCGCCCCGGCTTCTGCCAGGATACGCTGTTCTCCAAGATCCGTGATCCGGTTGAAACGCTCCAGCGAGATCACCGCACCCCGGATCCCCTTGTCGCGCACCAGCAGGTTATAACCCTTGCCCATGGCCAGCCATGGGATCTGCTGTTGCCTCAGTCCCAGCAAAAGGTTTTGCAGGTCTTCGGCATCATCCGGCACGGCATACAGGTCCGCCGGTCCGCCCACCTTCAACGACGTGTGACGGTTCATGGGCTCGTTGCGCAGCAATTGGCCTCGTATCACAATCTCGGAGTACGTCAGGCTGTGCCCCCCAGCATCTTCACCAACGCCTCGCCCTGCTGCCATATGTTGCCGGCGCCCAGGGTGATAACGATATCGCCCGGCTTGACGATCCCGGCCAGATGGTCGGGCACCAGTTCGCGATTGGCGATATAGGTCACATCCTTTTGTCCGTAACGCAGTACCTCACTCGCCAGGCGCTCGGCTGTGGCGCCCTCGATCGGTTGCTCGCCGGCGGCATAGACATCGGTCAGAACCAGTATGTCGGCATCGTAAAATGCGGTCACAAATTCATCGAACAGTTCATGGGTACGGGTGTATCGGTGCGGCTGAAAGGCGGCAACGATGCGCCGCTCAGGCCATCCCTGGCGGGCGGCGGCCAGGGTTGCCTTGATCTCGGCCGGGTGATGGCCGTAATCATCCACCACCATGATCCCGTTCGGCTCACCCTTGACAGTGAAGCGCCGTCCGACCCCGCCGAATTTGGCAAAGCCTTCCTGGATGGCGCTGAAGGGGACATCCAGTTCCAGCGCCACGGCAATGCAGGCCATGGCGTTTAAAACATTATGAGGACCAGGCATGGGGAAGGAAACCTCACCCAGGCGATACCCCTTGTAGTGGGCCACGAACGAGGTCAGAAAACCTTCGTGTCTGACATGGGTGGCGCGGATATCGGCCTGGGAGGAAAGGCCGTAGGTCATGTAGCGTTTTTTTACCCTGGGGAGAACCGCACGGATGTTTTTGTCATCCAGGCAGAGTACGGCCAGACCATAGAAAGGCACCTTGTTTATGAACTCCACAAAGGTATCCTTGATCTCTTCGATGCCGCCTAAATAATGGTCCAGATGATCGGCGTCAATGTTGGTTACTACTGCAATGGTCGGGGACAGCACCAGAAAGGAACCGTCCGATTCGTCGGCCTCGGCCAGCAGAAATTTGCCCTGGCCCAGTTGCGCGTTGGTGCCGATGGCGTTCAGTTTGCCGCCGATGACGATGGTCGGATCGATGCCGGCATGACCCAGGATAGAGGCGGCCATGGAGGTCGTGGTGGTCTTGCCGTGGGTGCCGGCAATGGCGATGCCGTACTTCATCCGCATCAGTTCGGCCAGCATCTCGGCCCGGGGGATGACCGGCACATGCAGTCGCTTGGCCTCGACAACCTCAGGATTGTCATCATGCACGGCTGAGGAGATCACCACGACATCGACGTTTTTCAGATTCTCGGCCTGGTGGCCGATGCTGACCTCGGCCCCTAATCGGACCAGTCGCTCGGTGGTGTCGGAGGACCTCAGGTCGGAACCGGATACCTTGTAGCCCAGGTTCAGCAGCACCTCGGCGATGCCGCTCATGCCGATGCCGCCGATGCCTACGAAATGGATCTTCTCTATTTTTCCGTACATTTCAGATTCCTTTCATCATCTCGTCCACGATGATCTTTGCCGCATCCAGCTTGGCCAGACCGAAGGCAAGTTTGCCTGTGCGCTGCAGCTTCTCCGGGTCGCCCATGAGTTCGCGGATCATCCCGGCAAGGCTCTCTCCGTTCAGTTCCCGTTCCAGCAGCATGAATCCGGCACCCTTCTTCAACAGCGCCTCGGCATTACAACGTTGATGGTCATCAACCGCATGGGGAAAGGGTATGAAGATGCTGGGGCGCCCGCAGGCGGTCAACTCGGCGATGGTGGTGGCCCCGGCCCGGCAGATTACCAGATCGGCCCGTTGATAGGCGCCGGCCATATCATCGATAAAGGGGCGGACCGCGGCATCAAAGCCGTGCTTCCGGTATGCCTCTGCAACCTGATCCGCGTCCTTGGCTCCGGTCTGATGGGTGATCTCCAGCTTGTCGCTGGTCCGCTCCAGAAAGGGGAGCGCGGCTATCATGGCCATGTTTATTGCGTGAGCACCTTGGCTGCCGCCGAAGATCAACAGCCTGAAACGCCCCTGGCCGCCAAGCCGTAATTCTTCTCCGGCTGAAGTGGCGGCCTGCTGCAGGATCTGCCGTCTGAGCGGATTTCCGGTCAGCAGCGTGCTGTCTTTCGGGAAGAACTTGGCAGACTCTTCAAGGGTGATGAAAACCTGGTCAACGAACTTTGCCAGCATCTTGTTGGTCATGCCGGGAATGGCGTTCTGCTCGTGAATGTAGCGGGGGATCTGCATGCCGCGGGCTGCCAGTACCATCGGCAGCGAGGCATAGCCACCCACACCCAATACCATGTCGGGCCGGAACGCCTTGAGGACTTTTCGGGACTGGGCATAACCGTAGAGCATCAAGGCCATGCCTTTGATTTGACTGAGTCCTCCCTTGCCGCGGATGCCGGCCGCTGAAATGATCTCCAGCCGGTAGCCCGCGGCAGGGACCGCACGTGCCTCGATGCCATGTTCGGTCCCTATAAAGAGGACCTCATTGCTCGGGTCGCGCTCAAGAAATTCTTCGGCCACGGCGATGCCGGGAAACAGGTGGCCGCCGGTGCCTCCTCCTGCGATAATCAATCTCATTTGTCCTCCTTAAGGTTGATGGAGGATATTTTCAGCCCGGATGAGATGTTGAGCAGTATACCAACCGCAAACAGGCTTATCAAGAGTGAGCTGCCGCCATAACTGATAAACGGGAGTGCCAACCCCTTTGTGGGGAGCATCCCGGTGATTACGCCCATGTTGACTGTGGCTTCGATGCCGAACAGCACTGCGATGCCAAAGGCCAGAAAACGTCCGAAGGTGTCCGGTGCTGCCACGGATATGCGCATGGCTCGTTGCACCAGCAGGAAAAACATGCCGATGATCACCACCACTCCGAGAAAACCCAGCTCTTCGCCGACCACGGAGAGGATGAAGTCGGTGTGCGCCTCGGGCAGGTAGAAAAGCTTCTGTTTCCCTTCCCCCAGTCCCTGTCCGAAGAGACCGCCGGTCCCCAGGGCCAGCCAGGATTGAATGATCTGGAACCCTTTCCCTTCAGGGTCGCTCCAGGGGTCGAGAAAGGCGTCTATGCGACTTTTGTGGTATCCCCTGCTGAGTTTGTATGCCAGCAAGGGGAGCGCCAGCAGGAACATGGACAGGATATAGGTCAGGCGTGTGCCGGCGGCAAAGAGCATGGTCATGGCTACTGCCGCTAGGGTGAGCGCTCCGCCCAGGTCGGGCTGCAGTATCAGAAAACCGATCAGGAACATCAGCACAATCATGTAGGGGATAAAGCCTGAGGTCAGGGATTTGACCTTGTCCTGCTTCTTGTCCAGCGAGTAGGCCATGTACATGATCAGGGCCAACTTGGCCATTTCAGAAGGTTGCAGGTTGAATCCTGGCAGTCTGATCCAGCGTGACGAACCTCCCACCTTGCCGCCTATGCCGGGAATCAGAACTATGCCCAACAGCACCAGGCAGAGCAGCAGGGCTGGTACAGCCAGCTGTTTCCATACATGGTAATCGACGCGCATGACCACAAGCATGATGGCGAAGCCGATAATCGCAAACAGCCCCTGACGTTTCAGGAAGAAGAAACCATCGTGGAAGCGCTTGGCAGCCATGACC
>JBGSQD010000101.1:0-7104 GCA_041738275.1 Geobacterales bacterium | reverse complement strand
AGGTTACCAGGCTCTCTTTAAAGACACGGATGATTTCCCAGGACTTGGTATCGGTCTTGTTGGTCATCTCCTCGACTTTTTTGAAGTTTTTTTCATATTCCTCGTAGAACTTGACAATCCGTTCACTATACTCCTTCCTTTTTTCCTGGATGTCATTGACAATAATATTCCGGACATTGATGTTGATATTGTCAATATCCTTGTCTACCTTGGCTATCAGGGCAATCCTGACAGCATTTACCCTGACAATCCGCTCCATGTTGTGTTCAATTTTTGACATTCCGCTGACACCGATCCAGATCAGCACTGCCATAAGAACCAGCAGTACTCCGAATCCCAACCCCAATCGCTTGCTTAGATTCATATTTTTAAACATCACTCCTCCTCCTTTAATTTTGTTAGATGTATTTACAAATCTCTCAGGATTAATTTATGGTTGGGCCTGCACCGCCGCCAGTTCTGCTCCGGAAAAGACCTTGTCGATATCCAGAATCATGACAAAGTGTTCGTTGTGTTTGCCCATCCCTTTGAGAAACTCGGTTTTGAGGTGAGTGCCGATGTGCGGCGCTGCTTCAATCTGGGATGGTTCCATCTCGATAACTTCCTGAACACTGTCGGCCAGTGCGCCCAGGACGATGTTCTCGTCATCCATCACCACTTCAACCACGATGATGCAGGTGTTGACGGTCTGGGCGGTTTCCTGCATGCCGAATTTCAGCCGCAGGTCAATGACAGGCACCACGCAGCCGCGCAGGTTAATGACACCCCGCATGAAATCCGGCACCTGGGGCACCTTCGTTATGCCCGGCATCTCCAGGATCTCCCGTACCCTGGCAACATCGACGGCAAACACCTCTTCGGCCAACGTAAAAGTTAAATACTGGGTCGCCTCTAATTCTTCCGCCATAACCGCCTCCCATGCAGCAAACAAAAATTTAAACAGAACTTAATACTACTTACAAAAAGTGTACCAGAGTTGATAACTTGGGCAAGACGCGAGGGATAATAAATGATTGGAGGAGGTTAGAGAGGTAAGAGAGTAAGTGTGTTTGCTATGATGTCACAGTCTAAAGTGTGACATGTCACAGCGGGGGTGTGTCGTGACACAGGTCACGAATCAGGTATCCAGATGCCTATAGACTGTTCTACGGCTGATACCGAGCAGACGTGCGGCATGGGTTTTGTTGCCGCCGGCCATTTCCATGGCTTCTTCCAGAGTGAGGTTGTTTTGCGGGGACAAGGAGTTCGTGGGAATAGCTGCAGCCGGTTTGCTGCTGCATTGCATTGTGTCCAACAGGTCCTGGGGCAGGTCCTGCCGGGAGATTATTTCAGATTTGCAGAGAATGACGGCATGTTCTATTGCGTGTTCCAGTTCGCGGACATTGCCGGGCCAGGTGTGGGAGCGAAAAACATCCATGACATCTTCCGAGGCCGTCAGAATATCCCTGCCGAATTTGCCATTGAACTTTGTGATGAAGTGGGCCACCAGCATTTCAAGATCACCACTGCGCTCCTTGAGTGCCGGCAGAACCAGGCGGACAACATTCAAGCGATAGTACAGATCCTGCCGGAAGGTTCCCTGATTGACCTTCTCCACAAGATTTTGATTAGTGGCGGCGATAATGCGGACATCAACCTTGATCGGGGTAGACTCCCCTACCCGCTCAAATTCGTTCTCCTGAAGAACCCTCAACAACCGCATCTGGACGGCGGGTGATATGTCGCCGATCTCGTCCAGAAACAGCGTGCCGCCATCCGCCCTTTGAAAACGCCCGATCTTATCTGCAATAGCGCCGGTGAAAGCACCGCGCACGTGGCCGAACAGCTCGCTTTCCAGCAGCGACTCCGAGAGAGCCGAGCAGTTGACCTTGACAAACGGCTTCGTTGCCCGACAGCCGGCCGCATGCAGTGCAGCAGCCACCAATTCCTTGCCGGTGCCGCTTTCGCCGTTGATCAGCACGGTAGTCGGCACATCAGCCAGCGCTTCGATCAGCGCATAAAGCCGCTGCATCGGGGCGGAAGCGCCGATGATGGCATGGAACTGCCCCTGTTTTTGCAGTGATCGTTCCAGGTCAACCAGCCTGGTTTCATCCCGAATGACCGCCACTGCTCCGCTCACACTGCCATCCGCTTCTATCACCGGAGTAGAGTTAAAGCTGACGACTCGATGCTTGCCTTCCTTAGTACGACATTCAAAACGCCGTATCTCCCGGGGGGAGTTGTTTGCAAGGGTTTCCAGCAATGCCGCACGACATAATCCGGTGCACCCCGGGCTGATTTCAGCTATATCACAACCGATCAGATCCTCACTGTATCCGCACACAATTCCTGCCTGCTGGTTGAAGTGGACCAATCTCCCGTCTTTGTTAACCATGATGATTGCGTCGGAAACACTGCGAAAAATGGCGTCCAGGTTGGCCCGGTAGCACTCCCGCTCATCGTTCATCAGTTTGGCTTTCAGGGCATGGCGAGTAACCAGCATGAGTGTTTCATGGCGCACCGGTTTGGTGATATAATCAAAAGCACCCAGACGGACGGCTTCGGCGGCAGATTCAACCTGTGGATAACCGGTAAACATGACTACCTGAGTGGTGGGGCATATCCTTTTTATATCCCGCAGCAGTTCTATACCACTCTCACCGGCCAGCATTATATCGACAAAGGCCAGATCATATGGTCCGTCACCAAGCAGCGCGACAGCTTCATCGTGACCTGCGGCAACGTTTACCAGAAAGCCCTCCTTTTGCAGGATGCAGCCCAAGGTGAAGCGGATGCCCTCTTCGTCATCAACAAGCAGTATGCGGCAGTCTGATGACTGTATCATTTAAGTTCCACCTCGATATCCAGAAGTCTCAGCATCGCACTGCGCAAATGTTCAGGTTTGTACGGCTTCTGGATTGTACCGAAGTATTTATCGGCATTGATATTTTCTGCAATCCCTTCAACTCCGTACCCACTGCAGATGACAATCGGCACATTCGCGCTCATTTTTCGCAGTTCGTAATACGTATCGATACCGCCCATTTCAGGCATGATCAGATCAAGCAGGATCATATCGATTTCGGCTCCGCGCGCCCGATAGATGTCGAGCGCTTTGCGACCATTAGCTGCTGTTATAACGGAAAAACCCATCGCCTTCAACAATGATGAGCCAATGTTACGCAGTGACTCCTCGTCATCCACCAGCAAAACAGTGCGGTGCGCCGCAACAGCAGAATGAATCAAGGCAGAAGGGGCGACTGCAACGAGTTCAGGGCTGTCCGACAGTGGAAGGAATACCTTGAAGGTAGTACCGACACCGCGGTTACTGGTCAGTTGCAATGCTCCGTCATGGGACTTGATTATACCAAGAACGGCCGACATACCTAGACCGCGGCCGGTAAATTTTGTGGTGTAGAACGGCTCGAAAATCCGTTTTTGCGTCAGCTCATCCATCCCGCAACCATCGTCGGAAACTTCCAGGCAGGCATAACTGCGCGCCGGAATGATATTGCCGGCAAAATCGGTCTCTTTTTGTTCCGCTTGGATAATGGCTTTATTAAGAACGACTTTGATTGTTCCGTTATTGTCACCGATCGCCTCAGCAGCATTTATGACTATATTCATAACAACCTGCTGGATTTGGGCATTGTCGCCGGATATTTCCGGAACGTCACGCTTTAGATCAAGCTGTATGGATACGTTTTTCTTGATGGCAGACTGGAGCATCCTGATTATTTCATCAACCAGCAGCCACAGATTGATTCGCACGTACAGCAGCGGGCTCTTTCCTGCGTAGGCAAGCATCTGGCGGCAAAGATCAGCGGCACGGTTTGCAGCGCTTTCAATCTGCGCTACGTGGGATTTTTCTGCTATTGCCGCATTGGCATCATCCTTGGCCATGAAGCAGTGACCCAGGATGATTGTCAGAATGTTGTTGAAGTCGTGGGCGATGCCGCCTGCCAGCACCCCAAGGCTCTCCAGTTTCTGGGTCTGCTGGAAATGCCGATCCAATTCCCGACGTTCTTCCTCGGCTTTTTTGCGCTCAGTGATGTCCCGCGCAACATGAACACAGGAACTTATCGACCCATCTGGATCATACAGCGGCGAAACCGAAACGTGGAAAAAACCGTTCAGGTGCTTTTCTTCAACCTCTTCCTCATACTCCCGTCCATCCTGCATCATCTTGATATGAGAACAAAAGGGTGGAGGTTTAGATAAACCATGCACCACCTCAAAACATTTGCGGCCGACCAATTCGTCCGGAGCAAAACCGCAACGGTCTGCCATGGCACGATTGACGCGGACAAGGGTGTGGTGGGTATCGATGATGGCAATCAGGTCGGGAACCGCATCAAATGTCTGCTCCCACTCGCGCTTACCGCGGCTGACAGCTTCATTAATTTTCTTGCGATCCTGGATAAGATGCCACTCGCGCAATGACATGTTTACAATACGCGGCAATGAGGAGAATGTTTCCGGAGACTTAACGATATAATCCTGCGCACCCGCCTTCAGGGACTCTACAGCCAGTTGCTCGTTGCCATGGGAGGTCATCATGATAACCGGCCACGATCCGGCTGCCATCTCAACCAGTTCGCGGCCATCTCCGTCAGGCATTCGATAGTCGGTCAAGACAAGGCCGGGCGAGTGCCGTACCGTGGCAATCCTGGCATCGGATATTGTGCCGACAATCTCCAGACGGAATTCTTCCCGGGCGTCCGCAAATGAGCGTTGAATCAGCTCGGCATGGCTGTCGTCGTCTTCAACGACCAGTATCAGAGGAGCAGCGGGGTTATCTGTCAGCATGGGATGTTCCTTTTGTCACCACGGCCGCTTGTTCCAGGCCAGCCAATAAAACCCCAGATCTTTTAAAAGCCTGCTAAATTCAGAAAAATTCACAGGCTTGGTCACGTAGCTGTTGGCATGGTGTTCATAGGCCTGAGCCATATCCCGCTCGGCATCCGAGGTGGTAAGAATTACCACCGGCATGGCCTGCAGTCGAGGTGTGGTTTTAACCTCTTTCAAGACCTCCAGACCATCCACCTTGGGCAGGCGCAGATCAAGCAGCATGAGATGCGGTATTGGAAATTGCTGCCGATCGGCATACTTGCCCCTGGCGTGCAGGTAATCCAGCGCTGCTTCACCGTCTTCAACATGGATAATGGTGTTTGCCACCTGAAAATCCTCCATGTTGCGCATTACCAACTCGGCGTGGTCCGGGTTGTCCTCCACCAGCAGAATTGTCAAGGGTTCACCGTTCATGCTTTGTCTCCTGTCTATATTCGAAAATAAACTTTACCCTTCCGGCACTGTAAAACAAAACCTGCTCCCCATCCCCAGCCCGTCGGATTCAACCCACACCCGCCCGCCATGCACCTCGATGATCCGTTTTACTATTGCCAGACCGATGCCGGTCCCGTCACTTTTGGCATCAAGCTTGTTGAACAGGCCAAAGATGGTCTGGTGATATCTTTCATCAATGCCGATACCGTTGTCCTGCACAAAGAAAATTTTCATGCCATCTTCTTGCCGCATACCAAACTGTATTTGCGGGTTTTTCTGATCACCCATGTAATTGATGGCATTCTCTATCAGATTCTGCACCACTTCGGCCATGCGCCTTCTATCGCAGTAAACATAAGGCAGACAGGGGTGCATGGTAACGTAGAGATCGTGTGCTTTTAAAGACCCCGCCAATTGCGTCAGTACATCATCCACCAGCAGCTTCATATCCACCTTTTCCATGGCAGCGACAACATGTCCGATGGTTGAAAGCTCCAGCAGGTCATGCAACAGGTCGTTCATCTTATCCGCGGCATTGCTGACCCGTTTCAGGTCACCCGGCATCCGCTCATATCTGCCATCCTGAAGGTCCTTTTCCAGTGCGCCGGCAAATCCTTTTATGGTAATGATCGGACTCTTGAGGTCGTGGGATACGGTGTAGGTAAAACGCTCCAGCTCGGCGTTTTTCATTTCCAGTTCATCTTCGCGCTTCCTGCGTTCCGCGATCTCTGCCTCAAGTGTGGCGGTCTTTTCGTTCACGACAGTCTTGAGCAATCTGTTAACTACAATCAGCAAGAACATAACAAAAAGGCCGGCGGAAAGAGAAAAAGTCAGGACAAAGGCCGTTGATATCTCGTCACTGATCGGTACCCTGATGGATTCAATCGACCTGAAAACTCCGGTTTTCTCGTTAAAACCGCCTTGCCCTTGATAAACCGCTTGAAGTCCAAGTGGTGCTTTATCCCTTTTCCCATGGCATGTCAGGCACCTGTTTTGTGTTTCCAGAAACGGAATGGCATAATATAGATATTTTTTCCCATCAATATTTATAACTTCTTTAAATTCATTGACATCACGATTTTCATTAAACATACGGATCAGGGCCGATTCAAACTTGTCGGCCTTGTTTACCGGATTACGCGGGTTGACTGAAGCCATTTTGTAATAGATTTCCGGCAGCCCCTCCTTATTCCTCTCTTGATTGTAAAAGGCATGCATGTTTCTGACGATGTAGGAGGAAGACAAAATTTCCGGAGAATAGAATTCCTGCGACACAGAGCCTTCGTCCTGGGCATTGTAGAATGCCGGATGCATGACATTCTGGATGTAAAGGTGAAGCCCACGGTGAGATAGCAGAACGTTTCTGATTTTATCCTCGGCATCGTTTATGAAATATGTTGCAATGGCGTAATTGATGATCACAGCCAGCACAGCAATTCCCGCAACCGATATAACTGCCATCCATATAAAGCGCCTACCATTTTCAGCGAACGTCATCAAAGTATGATGGCTCATTCATCACTTCCTGTAAAACGCCCCTTCGGCAATGTGAAACAAAACCTGCTCCCCTGCTCCACTCCTTCCGACTCGACCCAGACCCGGCCGCCATGAACCTCAATAATCCGTTTTACCAGGGCTAGCCCTAACCCGGTCCCTTCGCCTTTTGCATCCAGTTTATTGAACAGACCGAAGATATTTTCATGATGCCTCGGATCAATCCCTTTGCCGTTATCGCTGACAAAGAATACCGCCTCGTTGCCGTCTTGGCTTGAACCGATCTCGATGCGGGGCGCAGGTTGATCCCCCATGTATTTCACGGCATTTTCCACCAGGTTCTGC
>JBGSQD010000084.1:0-42522 GCA_041738275.1 Geobacterales bacterium | reverse complement strand
TGGGCGCCATTGGCAAAGTCGCCAAACTGTGCCTCCCAGATGGTCAACCCTTTTGGTGTTTCCAGAGAATAACCATACTCGAAACCCAGGACACCAAATTCGGACAACAAGCTGTCCCAGCTCTGAAAAACGGCACCATTTCGGGCTACGCTGGCAAGCGGCACATATGTACTGTTATCATTGATATCATGCAATACGCTATGGCGATGACTAAAGGTCCCCCGGCGTGAATCCTGCCCTGAAAGGCGAACCGATACCCCCTCATCCAATAATGTGGCATAGGCCAGTGTCTCGGCATTGCCCCAATCAATACCAAAACCCTTGAGCACTGCCTCAAAACGTTTCTGAACCATGGTGTGGATTTTGGCATGGGGGCTGAAACCTGGAGGTAATTCGGCTATGCGTCGTGCCAGGGTCAGCAGCTTCTCATCGGATATGCCGGTCTCCACCCTGACCGGGCTATATTCACGACTGATGCCGCTCCATTCATCCTGGAAACCGATGTCATCTAACTGCGGCGCCATCTCAAGGGCTGCCTCGAGGCGGGCAATTACACGATGCTCGATTTCAGCGAGGATGTCAGGGGCTACACCCAGCTCCGCAAGGGCATCGGAATAGAGACGGTTCACCGGTGACCGGGAAGCAATCTGACGGTACATAAGCGGCTGGGTAAAGGCAGGTTCGTCGCCTTCATTATGTCCATGACGGCGGTAGCAGATCAACTCCACCACCACGTCACGCCCATAGGTCTGGCGATACTCCAGCGCCAACCTGACAACATGCAGCGCGGCCTCGGGCGACTCGCCCTGTACGTGGAACACCGGACAAGCCAGCATTTTGGCAACATCCGTGGCATAACTGGTCGAACGGGCATCCTTGGGCAGCGTAGTGAAACCGATCTGGTTGTTCAGTACGATATGAATAGTTCCGCCAGTACGGTACCCTTCCAATTGAGACATGTTGAGCGTTTCCATGACACTCCCCTGCCCCGCAAAAGCCGCATCTCCGTGAAGTAGAATCGGCAGAACACGCTTGGCGCCGTCATTGCCGTAACGATCCTGTATGGCGCGACATTTCCCTTCAACCACCGGATTTACCGCTTCAAGATGACTGGGATTGGCGGCTATTGTCAGATGGATCCTGCCGGCAGGGAGATCAATATCCGTAGAGTACCCTTTGTGATATTTGACATCACCGTCAACCAATAAATTTGACACCTGACTATCGCGAAATTCGGCAAAAATTTGCTCATACGGTTTGCCGAATATATGGGCCAGAACGTTCAACCGCCCCCGATGAGGCATCCCCAGAACCATGTCAACAATACCGGCGGCCGCCCCCCACTGCACAACAGCATCCAGCATCGGAATGAGCATCTCTCCCCCCTCCAGGGAGAAACGCTTCTGACCGACAAATTTGCTATGCAGAAACGACTCGAACAGTGCCGCTTCATGCAGTTTTTTCAACACATGCAGCCGCTCATCGTGACCAAGCTGCAGATGATTTCGGTTTGGCTCCATCCGGTCTATCAGCCACTGCCTTTCTGCGGGGTCCTGGATGTGAATGAACTCGACGCCGATCTCGCGGCAATATGTGCCGCTCAAGACAGCAACGATCTCACGCAGCGTGGCATGTTGTTTCATGAAGCGACGGCAGGTAAAGATCGTGTCAAGATCGGATTCATCGAGGTCGAAGGCAGAAAGGTTCAGAAGAGGATGATCGAGATGACAGGGAGAAAGGGGGTCGGTACAGGCCAGCAAATGGCCGACACTACGATAACGGTAAATCAGGGACTGCACGGCGGAGTTTTTCAATGCCTGTGTACCGTCAGAACCGAACCCGGCACCACCGGAGTCACTGACTCCCAACTCGAATCCGCTGAAAAATGCTTGCCATTCCTGCGGAACCGATCCGGCATCAAGACGCCAGGAATTATATAGAGACTCCAGCCACTCACCGGAAACATTAGAAATGAAGCTGCTACCCATGACAACTCCCCAAATAAGTTTTTTAACTCCTGCACGTTATCACAAAACTGCTTGCAGTATTATAAAATCACAACATCAAAGAAGGTTATAGGCAATACAGCCGCATTTTGTCATAAACATAGTCGTTATATGGAATATGACACCATGAGAAAATCGACTAACATTCAATGGACTTTTTTAACGATCTTATATAGCATTTCAAAATCAACATCCCGCACAGGCTCCTGAACGGAAGGTATTTGCCATATGAAACCAGCACTGCCCCGCATTCTCCCATTTGCCGTTTTTATGGCTTTCATCGGCCTGGATGAGGTGCTGCGAACAGTAATTGAGCATGGTTTCATCAAACTTGAGGTTACAGCACTTTACTATCTGTATCCGTTAAAAACAATCGTGGTTGGCTATCTTCTTTACAGGTACAGGAAAGAGTACAACGAACTTAGGGTTAAAGATCTGTCAACAATTCCGACAACTCTGTTGGTTTCCGTTGTGGGGGTTCTGGTATTCATGCTCTGGATCCGGATGGACTGGACTCTGGGTACCTCATCCGCTACGCCGCCGGGATTTAACCCTGAGTTGCTGCCTGGCAGGGCTATTCAAATTACGATGATCTTTTTCAGAATTGTTGGTGCCGTACTGGTTGTACCGCTGATGGAGGAGCTTTTCTGGCGCTCTTTTCTGATCCGTTACATCATCGACAACAATTTCGAAAAGGTCAGGATCGGTACTTTCACCTGGGGTTCTTTCCTGCTCACAATCATATTATTCGGCGCCGAACACCATTACTTCTATGCCGGCATCATGGCTGGAGTGGTCTTCAACCTGATTTTGTACAAAACCCGCAGCCTGGCCCAGTGTGTGCTGGCCCACGCCGTTACAAATCTTGCCTTGGCGATTTATGTCGTTTTCACCGGGAAGTGGCAGTTCTGGTAATACATATGAGCCTCTGATATACATCTATTCGGGCTAATGTCGAATAATTTTACAATCCAACTATAATCATAAATGCCAACTTTTAAATTATCCCGTACTGTCATGGAAAATTTCAGCGGAAACAATTACTTTTATCCGCTGATTGTTAATGAACGACAAAACGAACGACTCATGGTCAAAACTTAATTGAATTCAGGTATGTTTGCTTGATACAACAGGAACTCATCCCCCCAGATCCGTCGATATTCTTTACACTCAAAGGTCTATACAAAACACACTGTTATAAATTGCCCAATAAACAGACGCTTACACATTGGCACATTAAATGCAAAACAGATGTAATTGGAATTATATCATTTCATTGCATTTATCTGTTTTAACATTACTTACTTAATTTATTATTATGGGATCCATTTATGCAGAAAAGAAATTTCACACGGGTAGAATTCACTGAGTGCGCTTCTGTCAAGCATAAGGATCAAGTATTCTTTGGTAATGTTAAAAACATGAGTCTGCAGGGATTGTTTATCAAGACAGATCAGGAAATTCCTGTAAATGATCCAGTAGAGGTCACAGTATATTATTCTCACAACTCTTCAATTAATTTACATGCCAATGTGGTCCGGCGCGAAGAAACCGGAATCGGCATGCAAATAAACAGGATGGATGTCCTTTCTTTTGTCCACCTGAGAGATGTTGTAGCAATGCAATGCAATGACCAAAATCTTATAATGCGCGAAACATATAAAATGGCTGATTGTATCCATTAACCCATAAAGAGGTTGCCTTTAAAAAGCAGTTAACCGCCGATGAACGCTTATACACACAGATAAATCAGAGGCTTGTAAAGATATTCAGCTAACCAAAAAGTGAAATGTTAATTCTGGGGGCTCAATATTTGCGCCCCTTTTCTTTGTCGAATAATATTACAACTCAAAACCTGCTTATCGATGGTCACACAACTTGATCCTCAGTCCCAAGCATGGAAGAGCCGTTCTGGCGCTCCTTTCTGATCCGGTACATCATCTACAACAATTTCGAAAAGGTCCGGATTGGCGCATTCACGTGGGCATCGTTCCTGCTGACTATTAATATTTTCTGTCATGAACATAATTACATCCTGGCCGGGATGATGGCCGGGGTAATGTACAATCTGATACTTTACAGGACCCGCAGCATGCCCAATGCGTTCTGGCCACGCAGTCACGAACCTGGTCCTGGCGATTTGTGTTGTTTTTACGGGGAATTGGCAGTTTTGGTGAATGGTTTGATTTTTTAGATTCTGCACCCTAGAGAATCGGGTTGTCGCAATACTTTACACTCTATTATTTTCCTGCCTTCACCGCAACTCAACGCTCTGATATTCTTTAATCTTTGAAGTTTGGCATTTAAATTGCTTTATTTAATTTCGGTATCAACGAATGATAATTTTAAAAAATTGTCATGTGATCTTAGATAGTAAGGAGTATGAAAATGATCAGAGTCAAACTTTTACTAGCAACACTTATCGCAGTCGCAACTTTTGCCGGACAGGCACTGGCCTCTCCGGTTTCTTTGTCTTTCGGTGACTCCAATAACTATTGGACTAACTGGACCAACAGCACGAGTTGGAACGGTGTCCTTGACAATAATCGGGATGTCATCGGTGATCCGCAGATCACTGGTGGAAGGGCTATTGTCGATGACAGCATACTGAAAAATGTCTCGTTCGACTATTTCGCACCGTATAATACTTGGAATATGTTGTCGCCTGGAATGCTTTTTATCGATAAAAATGCTGACGGTATATGGGACTATCTTGTTGCCTCTCCGATTCTACAAAGTACCCCATTAGCTGTAGGCAATTACAGTGTCTATGATATCTCTTCCAAGGCTATCAGTGCCGTTAAGCCGGATAATTTTGATTCATCAACAAGTCCATATATTCTATCTGGTAAGGACAATCAAGGCATATGGAGCGGATACCTTATTCGAGACGACCATCCGATTGGAATCAACAACGATATCTTAAGTGATTTAACTGCGTTAGGCCAGGCTAACTATTCCGGTTTTCCCGGCGTTACAGATTATACCACTGATGGCCACCCTATCGGACTTTCATCCTACGACTTTGGAAATATTACAGGTGGTGGGCTCAGTCTTGGTACTCAATTCATAATTGGTTGGGGAACTACATGTGCCAATGATGTAATTTACGAGAAGTTGAACAATCCAGTACCTGAACCATCCACATTCCTGCTGCTGGGTGCCGGTCTGCTGGGCGCAGGGCTGATCCGTAGAAGAACTCGCAAATAAGGCTGTTAGCACAGAGCAATATAAAGGGTGCCCATTTTTGGCACCCTTTATTATGTATATCAAATATCATTCAAAACTCTCTGCGATCCCCGTTTTTATTTCATGATTTTTTCAGATTTCTAATAATGTAGCTCTGATTATTAATGTTGATAAACTTTACACTTCACCTCTCCGCTTGCACAGGCAACCAATAAACCGCTTATTTTCAGCTGTTTGCAACTTGGCATGGCCATTGCTTGTAAATAAATCATAACTAAACTTATATGTAAAAACTAAAATACCCATCAGGAGGATTAAAGAATGAGAAAATTAGCGGCGTTACTGGTAGGGGCAGCATTGATGATGGAAACGAGTGCGATGGCAACACCAATTTCTGGTTCAATTGATTTTACTGGTTCCATAAACCTTATGAATGCAACTGGAATTGACTCAATTTCTAATCCAGTTTCTGTAGTTACAGCAACTGGTATTAATTTCATTGATGATGCAACTTCAGTCAAAACAGGATCTGGAGCATACCTTGACTTTTCTGCAATTCCACAAGGTACAGATGCTTCTTATACTGATTTTTACTTTAAACCAACAATGAATCCGACCCCTGTGGATCCTCTGTGGACAATCAACTACAGTGGGATAACGTATTCATTTAAAATGACATCAGTTTCGTCAGAAGTTATCAATGGTCAATTTTTAATTTTGACTGGTAAGGGTTTATTTAATATTACAGGTAATGGTACTGATTATGAAGAGACTTATGGTGATTGGCTTTTTTCCACACAAGATAATGGACAAGCAAATCTTACTTTCTCAGCGTCAAGCACCACCGTCCCAGAACCCGGCACCATGATGCTGCTCGGCTTAGGTATTTTTGGTCTTGCCATCTTCGGCAAGCGTCGCATGAACAAAGACGCCTAGACGTCTCCATCCAGAGTTGGACAAGAAAAGGCGCTGCAATTGCAGCGCCTTTTCTTGTTTGTCGGAATATCTTACACCACAGAAGCAACCTTACGACCTCCCGCCTAGTCACTTCGCCAATCATGGGGATGATGTGGGTCGGCAAACCTTTCATGTTTCCAGACAATTTCCGCAGCTCATCAAGCCGTTCATCGCATAAGGCCGGCGCAGAGCTGTCCTCCCCAGCAACGCATCATCACGGTAATGCCCGCTTGCCATCTCAGTCAGTTGCCCTGCCACCATGTCGGAAATCTTTGCATTTTGTTATATCAGCGATAAAATATATTTTACCCTATTTAAATCCAAGTACTTATACACTTGGCCATAATATTGCATATTAATTTTTAACTTATCACCAGAACTGACTGAACATAATTATTGCAAAGGAGGTAAATCATGCGACGTTCGATTTTAGCTATATTTACTCTATGCGGTATGCTTGCAGCAGCTACTCCGTCTTCTGCGTATACAGTTGGTTTAACTGATGTTGGTGGATTAGATACATTAATTGCTTCTACAAACCTAGATAATTCTGATCCGGATACTGAACTTGGCTGGGTTAATTCCAAACTTGACCCTGATGTTTTATGGGTAATCAAGACAGATACTCCTGAAAACAGTAATTTGTGGCAAGCAACCAATGCAACCGGAGTATATGCATTTGACCTTAAGCAAACCACCGATCCATCAGAATATTTTTTGATCAAAACAGGGAATAATGGCAATGACAACCCAAATACAGTGTTCCTTTTTAAAAATGAGGACAGTTTTGATTGGGCTGTGGTGAATCTTGAATCTAGTTTTGGAGTAGGATTTTCAATTAAAAATATTGGTAAATTCAGCCATATTGATGAGTTTGACAGTACGCCGGTTCCTGAACCCGGCACCATGATGCTTCTCGGTGTTGGCATGCTCGGTCTTGCCATCTACGGTAAACGCCGCATGAACAAAGACGCCTAGAAGTCTCCATCCAGAGTTTGACAATTAAAGGCGCTGCAATTGCAGCGCCTTTAATTGTTTGTCGGAATATTTTACACTACTGAATGCATCATAACGACCTCCCACCTAGTCACTATAACAGGCTAGTATTCGTAGATATCAGAGAGGTGTCAGGTTATGTTTTTTCAGCAGGTCATAGAGCGTCGGCCGACTTACGCCAAGTTCCTCGGCCGCCTTCACGATGTTGCCTTTGTGATGATCCAGTGCCACCGCAATCAAATCCCTTTCAACCTTGTCTCTGGCTTCGCGCAAGGTAATTACTGACTGCTCAGTCTCAGACCCATCAGGCACTTCCACGCAACTCCCCAGATCTGCCGTTTCGATAACAGCAGCATCCCCCATGATAATCGCCCGCTGGACACAGTTCTGCAACTCGCGCACATTGCCCGGCCAATCGTAAGTCCTTAAAAAATTCACAGCAGACGCACTGAAGCGGCGAACCTTCTTCTTGTACTCTTCGTTAAACTTCCTCAGAAAATAATTTGCCAGCAGCAAGATATCCTCGCCGCGCTCCCGCAGAGGAGGCAGCGCAATTGTGATCACACTGATACGGTAATACAGATCCTCCCGAAAACGCCCATCTGCTATCGCCTTGACGATATCCACATTGGTGGCGCAGACCGTCCGGGCGTCAATCTTGATATCTTCCCGCCCCCCTACCCGCTGTATAACGCCTTCCTGCAGAAAACGGAGCAGCTTTACCTGCAGATTAAAGGGAAGTTCACCGATCTCATCCAGAAACAACGTCCCCTTGTGGGCATACTGCAGTTTCCCCTGTACTGTGGAATGGGCACCGGTAAAGGATCCCTTTTCATGGCCGAACAGTTCCGACTCCAGCAGATTCTCGGGTATGGCCCCGCAATTGATCGGGATGAACGGCCCACCCTTGGGGAAACCTGCCGCATGAATCGCCTGGGCCACCAGTTCTTTTCCGGTGCCGCTCTCACCTGTAATAAATATCGACACGTCGGATGAGGCAACCTTCTTGATCGTGGCAAACACCGCCTGCATTGCCGGGCACTGCCCAATAATCCCGGTAAATCCCTTTGAATTCAGTTCAATGGAGCGTTGCAAGTCGCGGTTCTGTTCCTCTATGTTTGCCAGATGAAAGGCACGGCCGATGATAATATTAAGCTCACTAAGGACCGGCGGCTTGGGATAAAAGTCATATGCACCCAATTGAAGTGCCTTTAGGGCATTTTCGCGTTCGCTGTTGCCGGTCAGCATGATAATCTTGGCATGGGGATTCAGCTCCAGCATTTCAGCCAGACCACGAAATCCTTCTTCAGAGGTATGCTCATGGGGAGGTAGTCCAAGGTCAAGAAGCACAACTCCCGGTTGAAACTTTTTGAACAGATTGATCGCCTCGTTAACATCTCCGGCCATCAGCACTGTATACCCATCCCCCAATCCCCACTTTAGCTGCTGGCGGATATCTGAATCATCATCAACTACCAGTATTTTTTCCACGTACATCTCCTTGGCAACAAGAATGTGAGATTTATGCAGAAGCGGCTAAACCGAATCGTTTCTCAACCACACCGTAAAAACCGAACCGCTGCCCGGAACACTGGACACCTCGATCCTGCCGCCATGCGCGTCAAGTATCTGGCGACACTGATATAAACCGACACCCAACCCCTTTTTCTTGGAGGTCTTGAACGGCTTGAACAGTTCCGTTCTGATAAAGGCGGCCGTCATGCCGCACCCCATATCCGTAACTTTGATAAATGGTACTCCGGCAGCAGCGCCAACCTCCATGGCAACCGGCTGATCAGGGCCGGACGCCTCAACGGCATTTACGAGGAGGTTCATGACTACATTCTGGATCTGCTCTGCATCAACATGGACCATCTGGGCAGCTCCCGATACGACGATCTTGCTGCCGGTGAAAATAGCCGCCGAATTTTCCGCCAATGACAACAGGTTGACCGTTTGCGGCTTATGGAGTTCCTTTTCTCCCAGGTTCTTCAGATTTGCGATCAATCTTTGCATTTTTTCAACGGTATTGCCAAGCGAGACGAGCATATCCTGCTGAAATGCCGGGTTTGAAATATGTTTGGCGGCGTTTTCCACGATCATGGAAAGATTGGAAACCTGGTTTTTCAAATCATGGGCAACAAATGTTGCGACATTACCGATCGCCTCAATTTCGCGAGCCTGGGTAATCTGTTCCGACAGTTTCTGGTGAAAAATCGCCAGCGAGGCTTGCCGCGCTATGGTCTTCATCAGGTCGTAATCTTCGTAGATGTAAACCTCGTCTTCCTTGGTGATGCTGCCAAGGGTGATAAAACCTTCTATGCGTTCGCCATCAAAAAGCGGAACAACGAACGAGATATGGTTTTCAGTCAACCAGGCTTCATTTTCATCCATGATTTCAGGATTATCATCCTTGATACAGACTACCCAGGCCCGTTCCTTCATGAAGCTGATAAGTGAATTTTCAGGTTTTATCACAGCCTCGACCGGCTCCATTTGAAACACAGCGGTCATGCTGTATCCGCCGCAACTCTTATCGTACAGAAACAGTGCAGCCCCCTCAATCCCGAAAACCTCGCAATAAGCAGAAAGAATCCGCTGCAGGAGCTCCTCACCCGAATGTGAAGTGGAAAGCTGCATTGTGAAATTCAGCCATTGGGTACGGTAATCATACTTGTTCTGATAAAAGTTTTTGTGCAGCACAACCTTTATTTCTCGCCTGACCCTTCCGGACAACAACAATATAAGAAGGGCAATCCCAAGCAGAAAAGCAAAGGAGACCGTTACTGTTCGCGGAAAAGAAAAACCGAAATGCTGCATCCCCTCACCCAGCAACCCGATCAGGAGCAGATATACTCCAACCGCGATAAGCACCACCGATTTGAAAGCAGCCTGCCGTGAGACCTCGATCCGGGCCGTACCATGGCGGAACAGCAATGAGTATGTTCCAATGGCAGACGCCACAAGATACATAAAGGAACGCACCGGCAGATAATACATGTTCAGGGTGCGGTATAGCAGCGCCTGGCTGAAATAAAAAATCAGGACCGCAAGGATGGTCCCGAGGGCAATGATGTTGAACTTGATCTTGAACTGGGCACCGGGAGATGCATTGGCAAAGGTTTTTTCAAAGTGCACCAGCGCATACACCATACAGGCCATGAGCCAAAGATAATAAAAGTATCCGATATTCTGGAGAAAGAGAAGGCTCTCTGCCGGAAAATCAGGAGCATACAAAAAGGTCTCGAGAGGCAACAGAATCGGTAATAAGATGGTAAGGAACGTAACCGTAAGTAAACCATGGTGCAGTTTGCCTATCTTCCAGGGACCCGCTTGACGGGCAAAGGTGAGACTGCTGAGAATCCATAACGAGGGCAACAGAGATTCGGCGATGACGGCGCATCGCTTCCAGAAAAAGGCGTCTGAGGACGCTGCAAGTGCCATCAGGTCAAACAGTTCAAGCAGAGCGGTAACCACCAGCGCGGCACAGAGGAACATCCCGGAACGGGACCGCTCCCGATAAAGAAATAAACCGGCAAGAGCCACCAGGGCGATTGCGGCTGCTATGGAGATTACTGCATTGACCATGGTTCTCTTGTCTACCCCTGATAAACAGGATAAATTTTACTTACTCAAAACCTGAGATATGCATTGGAAAGTTTCAATAGGTGCTCCAATGCTTACAATCATAATAACCGTCGAGTTTCCTATGTTGTCCGTTCCAGAAAATCCGCAAGGGTAACAATATCAATCCCCTCATGCGTTTCCAAAACAAGCAGGTGCCTGTCACCTGTTACAACCATATCGGCACTGGCAGCCACTGCACACTCCAGGATTCTGTTGTCGGGTTCATCTGCGACCACACAAATACGCTCGCTCGGCTTCAGCACCGTTGCCACGGCTGCTATATGAGAGACAGCTGCTTTAACTCGATCAGAGTCCCACTTGAATTTATCCTGAAGTTTTCTGGCTAATTCGGTGAGAATAGGCACGGAAGAATAAAGCATAATACTGCCATCAACGGCTTTTTGATAAGCATTTTCCCCTCGACCTCCAGGGGTAATGAATGCTGAAATATAAATATTGGTATCAAAGACCACCCTTCTTATCTCGAGTTGCGATCGGAGATTTCGTATCACTACCGGTCACCAAACACAAGCCGATCAATATCATCTTCGGTAATCCCTGTTTCGCGAGCTTTTGTTGCCCCGTACTGTTGCAAGTCCGCCAGCTCATTTTTCAGCGTCTGCTGTTTGTAAAAAGTAAATATCTCGCGAAAAAACTCGCTGGCACTTTCTCCCTTTTCCTTTGCAAGCTTCCTGTATTCAGTTGCCATAAGCGGCGGAACGGATAAAGTCATAACAGCTCTTTGATGTGATGGCATAGCGCACCTCCTTGTGTATTACATTGTATTACCATAGTTCATGTAATGTCAAAAACATATCCAGGGTTAAACCTAAAAAACTGCAAGCCACTATCTGCTACTACAGCCTGATTCTCTATAATACCGAGATATTTGTAAGTTAGAAGTTATTTTCTGCGCTTTTTAGTACGGTAGAAATTATTTCTGCGGCTTTTGTAGAAATGATTTCGTGAGCGTACTTATCCAATTTATTGGGACAGGCAGAAAATAACTTCGTTAACGCACATATCCTGTTTATCAGGGCTAGGTATTTTCAATCATTGAAAATGTCGGCATTTGCCATAAAATAATCCGTATGCTACAAATATTAAGATGAATTAAATGTGTCTGCGTAGTACTAATAATCTTCTTAACGGCGTATCTTCCATGATGTCTGAGTTGAAATGCCGAAACCGGCTGTAACAAGGTGTATATTATGACAAACGACACTTTTCGTGAAGCAGCAAAGGTCCAGATTCTGAAAGCCATCCCTTTCTTTGCCTCCCTTTCGGAAGGCGATCTTCAGGAAATGGCATCCCGTATGACCACTAGGCGGGTAAAAAAAAACGAGGTCGTACTTTTTGAGGAAGATACTCCAAACTACATGTATGTTGTTTACTCCGGCAAGGTAAGGATCGTGCAGATCAATGAGGAAGGGCGTGAACAGATCCTTACCATACACAAGAAAAAGGACTTTTTTGGCGAGATGGCCCTCCTGGACGGCAAGACTTCCCCGGCGACGGTCATTGCTATGGAAGACTCGGAAATCGGCCTGTTGGGACGAAATGATTTTGATTATTTTGTGGAAACCAACGACAGTTTGCGCAAGCACATTATCACGGTTCTGTGCAAAGAGTTGCGCGAAGCCTGGATGATGGTAAGGATCATGAGCTTCGATAATGCCGAGCAGAGAATAATGGGAGTATTGGACCGATTGAAAGATCTGTATGGTGTACGGGATCAGCGGGGAGTGATTATCAACCTGAAGCTGACTCATAACCAGATTGCAAGCTATGCGTCAGTCTCCAGGGAAACGGTAACGAGGACGTTGAATCGATTTATGAAGAACAATGATATCGAGTTTCTCAGCAACAGAAACATATTGATTAAAAACGCATTTATCTCGAAGTTAAAACCGCCATTGTGATTTATCCACTTTCACAAGCCTTTTCCTGCTCAAAAATACCTGCTTCGTTAAAGCTGCTATGGAAATTACTACAACAGATCATGTTTGACGGTTAAAGGTGCGTCATATACCACGATAGCGCCACATCCAGGCCCTGATCAATGGTATGGGTCGGTTCGTACCCCAGCAGTCCGGCGGCCTTGCTTATATCGGCCTGGGAATGCAGCACATCCCCGGCTCTGAAATCACGATGTACCGGAGTGCAGACAAGAAGATGCGGATAATGCGGCAGCAGACGATCATGCAGCTTGCTGAAAAGTTCATTAAGTGAAGTTCGGGCATTCAGGGCTGTATTGTAGACCTGATTGACCGCTAGCGGCTCCATACTTGTCGCGGCCAGCAGGTTCATCTGAATCACGTTCTCCACATAACAGAAATCCCGGCTGGTTTCACCATTGCCATTGATATAAATCGTCTCCCCCTTGATCATGGCCCGGATCCAGCATGGAATAACCGCCGCGTAGGCGCCTTCCGGGTCCTGTCTGGGTCCAAACACATTGAAATAGCGCAGTCCGATCGATTCCATACCGTACGCGGAGGCAAACACATCCGCATACAGCTCATTGACATACTTTGTGACCGCATAGGGGGAAAGCGGCTTGCCGATACGATCCTCGACCTTGGGCAGACCGGGATGGTCACCATAGGTAGAACTGCTTGCGGCATACATGAAACGCCTGACCTTTGCATCGCGGGCCGCCACCAGCATGTTCAGAAAACCGCTGACATTGCTTTCGTTGGAGGTGATCGGATCAGCAATTGAACGAGGCACCGAGCCCAGAGCCGCCTGGTGCAGCACGAACTCAACGTCCCGGCAAACCTCCCGGCAGGTTTCAAGATTGCGAATATCACCCTCCACAAACCTGAAGCGTTGCCACTGTTCCGGCGATATGGATTGTTGCACTTCCAGTAGATTGCGCCGCTTACCAGTGGAAAAATTATCCAGCCCGATCACAGTTTGATCCAGGCGCAGCAGATGCTCCAGCAGGTTGGAACCGATAAAACCGGCAACCCCGGTGACGAGCCAGGTTTTAGGTTCAGATTGTAATGTTGTCCGGATTGTTTCGTATCGATTCATATAGTTCCTTATTGGTGAAGGCATTGGTAAGACCGTAAATTTCTTCCCTTGGAAATAGCTGGGTGAGCTTATATATCGTTGTCACGAAATCAAGGCTTCTCTTCCAGACATCCAGATCTTTATGGCCACGTATTTTATCACCCATCACCCATCACCCATTACCCATCACGCACTCACAGCCTCCAAACACTGATGCCGGCCGCCTTCATGGCCTGCCGGTCGTAGATCCCCTTCACGTCTATCAGCACAGGGTTAGCACCCATCAATCGCAGCAGCGCCTCCGCATCCCATAACCGGAACTGCTCATGAGACACAGCAGCCACTACGGCTGCCGCCGGTTTGAGTTCCTCAATCGGGCACAACGTCACCCCATACTCGTGAACAGCCTCGTCCGGATCGGCACATGGGTCGCACACCTGAACAACAACACCGTAATCCTCCAGTTCGCGAATGATATCGATCACCTTGGAGTTACGCAGATCAGGACAATCCTCCTTGAAGGTCAAACCAAGCACAGTTACCCGGCTCCCCAGAATATTATGGCCGGCATGGATCATCTTCTTGACCGTACGCTGGGCGATGAATTTGCCCATGCCGTCGTTGATTCGTCGACCGGCAAGGATTACCTGGGGAATGTAGCCGATCTTTTCCGCCTTGTGGGTCAGATAGTAGGGATCGACCCCAATGCAGTGCCCCCCCACCAGACCCGGTTTGAACTTCAGAAAGTTCCACTTGGTACCGGCCGCTTCCAGAACTTCGTTGGTATCGATACCCATACGGTCAAAGATCAGCGCCAATTCGTTCATCAGGGCGATATTCAGGTCACGCTGGGTATTCTCGATGACCTTGGCCGCCTCGGCCACCTTGATCGAGGCTGCCCGGTGAACGCCGGCTGTCACTACCGATTCATAGACCTTTGCAACAATCTCCAGGGTGTCGGCATCCTGACCCGACACGACTTTCTTTATGAGGGTAAAGGTATGCTCCTTGTCACCAGGATTAATGCGCTCCGGGCTGTAGCCAACCGTAAAGTCCGCCCCGCAGCGCAGACCGGAAACACGCTCCAGAACAGGCACGCATTCTTCCTCGGTCACACCGGGATAGACAGTTGACTCATAAACAACGATATCCCCTTTTTTCAGCGCTCTGCCGACCGTTTCCGAGGCCTTGAACATCAGGGTCAGGTCCGGCTGGTTTGCCTCATCCACCGGCGTCGGCACTGCGACGATGTGAAAATCAGCCAAGGAAAGCTCTTCTGTTTTTTCGGTAAACAGGATATCCGCACTCAGCAGATCTTCCCTGGTGACCTCGCCGGTCCGGTCATGGCCGGATCTGAGTTCACTGATCCTGAGCGGGTTTATGTCAAAGCCAACTGTCTTACGCACCTTGCCGAAGGCCACCGCCACCGGCAACCCCACATAGCCGAGGCCAATAACAGAGATAATACGTTTTGAATCCACGGTTGCTCCTTAAGTATGTAGTACACCTGATTGATTGACCTGCGGTACGGCTACAGTACGGCTTGCGAAATACTACAGAAAATTTACCCTATCATACAGATATATTTGATATTTTCAATGATTGAATGTGCGGGATTTTGCCAGACAGAAGCAGTTAACCGCCGATGTACGCCGATACACGCAGATAAATCAAAGGCTTGTAAAGATATAGCGGCCAACCAAAAATGTGAACTGCATTTTTATTATAACTCTTGGTTTTTTCGGCGTTATTCGGTGTGTTCGGCGGTTTATAGGATTAAGGATGAAGAGATCCACTGGGGGGAGATTTTAGCATGAAACCAACATGCAGTCATACTTCAGAAAATCTGGAAAACGTAGCGAGGATTAAAAATTGATTTATTATTCAGACCTTTCATTGTTGCTATATTTGTATCAACGTTTTTTTCCTGAAACTTTCCCCAGGATGGCAGTAACATCGTTGCTATCAATTATACCATCAGGATGAACAACACCATCTACAACTGGAGCAACATCCCCGCTAGCCAGTTGTGCAGCGGTCGGTGTTATTTTACCCTTGGTTATATTCAAGGCCATCAATACGTCTGCGATGCTGACCTTCCCGTCATTGTTTATGTCCCCGCTCACCTGAACCGGTGCGGGTAAAGGTGCGTTGTTCACTGAAACCGCAAGATTTGAAGATTGCATGACGTTACCCGCGGCATCATAGGCCTTGGCGATCAAAACATAACTACCATCTGCAACCGTCAGGGTATTCCAGTTAAAACTGTACGGAGTGGCATTGCTGGCATATATGAGCACGCCGTTGCAGTAAAATTCGACCATACTTACCCCGACGTTGTCACTTGCACCGACATCGATGATTACGGCCCCACTTACGGTAGAATTGTTGGCAGGTGAAGTAAAAGCTACCGTCGGAGCGATATGATCATCTACAACTGACACTGAACTGCTGGTCTGGCTGACATTTCCGGCAGCGTCATATGCCTTCACCATCAATGTGTAAGCACCTGCTGCCAGATTAGATGTATCCCAGGAATGCACGTAGGGAGCTGATGTCTCAGTGGCCAACAGCTGATTATTGGCATAATACTCCACCTTGGTGACGCCGACATTGTCGTCAGCGCTCACATTTATAAAAACAG
Organism: Geobacterales bacterium; assembly: GCA_041738275.1. Classification (GTDB taxonomy): domain Bacteria; phylum Desulfobacterota; class Desulfuromonadia; order Geobacterales; family Pseudopelobacteraceae; genus JACPFJ01. Next base: position 26,085 of record JBGSQD010000084.1, on the reverse strand, counting down.
TCCCGGTGACATTGCTAGCGTTTGCCGGCGAAGTAATGGCAACTGTCGGAAGAGTCTGTTCGGCAATATTGACAACATTGGAATAGGAACTTTCCTCACCCGCAGCATTATATGCCGTAACCGCAAAAGTATAAGATTTGTCAGGGTCAAGTCCGCTGATGGTTGCGGTTGTCTGGTTTTGCACATTAACCGGGGTACTCCCGGCAAATGTTGAAACATCTTCGCCATAATACACATTGTAACCGGCGATATCAGGCTCGGTATTCGGATCCCATTGCAGGCCCACCGAGCTTGCCTCGCTCCCGGTACTCATTCCGAGGGAAAGGATGGCTGCCAGCACCGCTTTCAACAGCATCTTCTGCAGGCGGATACCGTACCTGATACCTTGGGGGCGGACATAACCGGCTTCTACGAGTACCACGCCAAGTTTCTTTTTGGACCGGGTCTGCCGATTAAGTGCATCATCCAACTGGCTGCGAGTGATATGCCCTGTCGCTACCAGTAATTCACCTAACCTGAGAGGAGTGTCATGGGCGACTCCCTGATTGTGCTGGAAGTCAAGCAGGGCATTTAGCTGTGGATCCGTGAGCATGCCAAGGCGCTTGAAGACATCGCCGATTTTTTCGCCGCTACGGCGCTGTTCGGCAATTGCGTGATCAAGCTGGTGGTGGTTGATATGACCTGACCGGACAAGTAAAGCACCTAGTAACTGTCGTTCACCGGCTGCGTTCTTTACGGCATCTTCAATGCTACCCAGATGCTCTTGAACAATCAGTGGAATTTTGACATCCTCTGACTTTAGTACACCCATCCTGATAAGCACAGTACCCAACAGTTCCTTGGTATGCTTTTGCTCTTCCAGGCCGCGTTCAAGGTCACGACTGGACAAAAACTTGCCATCCAGCCATATCCGACCAATTTGACGTTTGAGTTGTTGTGCCATGGCATAATTCCTTTTGTAAGTAGAGCAAATTACGTTAATATTTTAGCACTTTTTGATGTATATTCAATAACAATTCGTTTCTGTAACAGCATCCTGCTGGTTCAATCCACGGCAGCTTAACCGCCGAACACGCCGAATAACGCCGAAAAATATCTTTACAAGCCTTTGATTTATCTGCGTGTATCGGCGTTCATCGGCGGTTTACTGCTTTTACAAGGTCGTTGCTGCATTCATTATAGCCGTCTGATGTTGACATAGACGGTGACAGAGCGCTTGGCTGAAACGTTTCCCGCGGCATCCTTGACCCAGGCGTATGCAGTCTTTTTGCCACCTCCCGAAAAGGTGAAGGAGCCCGGAGCTGAGCCAGACCAACCGGATAAGCTTGTGGCAGGGACAGAAGAACTCTCGGTGATCAGGTAACCGGTCACAACAACATTATCGGTTGCAGTAAAGGAAGATACAGCCACTTTTGTGGAGTATGCCCTCGACGGCATCTTGAAAGCAGTAACGGTCGGTGCGGTGGTATCATTAAACACCGTCACTGAACCAATTGTGGATTGCCCGATGTTTCCGGCATTATCGTAGGCCAGGACCGTCAACGCATAACTGCCATTCGTAACAGTCATGGTGTTCCAATTGTACCTATAGGGTGCCACATTACTGGCAAACAGAAGCATGTTGTTGGCATAAAACTCTACCCTGGTAACCCCGACATTATCGTTTACCTCTGCAGATATTCCAGCCACTCCACTCAAACTGCTTCCATTTACCGGGGCTATATTGGTAATCACGGGCGGAGTCACATCATTTACCACGTTCACTGCTACTGTTGATTCACCAACATTGCCGGCAACATCATAGGCTCTGGCGGTAATCGTATGAGTACCAAGTGCAACGCCAAGGGTGTTCCAGGAGCATTGATACGGCTCTGCAGTTTCAGTCGCCATGAGCATACCATCCTGGTAAAACTCGACCCTGGTCACACCAACGTTATCGTAGGCGCTGGCTGCAAGTGATACCGTATTGCTCACATTGGCATTATTGACCGGAGCAGTAACCGAAACAACCGGCATAACTGATTCAGGAACTTTAACTACATTTGAATATGAACTTTCCTGGCCGCTGGTATTGTAGGCAGTGACCGCAAAAGTATAATTCCTGTCGGGATCAAGAGCGGAAATAATCGCATCGGTCTGTAAATTCACATCCTGCTGCACAGGGTTTGAAAGATCCTCAACGCCATAATAAACCTTGTATCCCGCCAGATCAGATTCGGAATTCGGGTCCCATTGCAGCTTTACATCCATGGCAGACGCTGCTGACAACCACACCAGACTCGTCATGATCGCCATCAACATGCTATTTGTTTTCATTTCAATCTCCACGTTCAGACAACAAAACCGGGTCGCTGCTATCGTATTTGATAGTTCGGCGACCCGGCTGTCTCGTGGAGACCCTTGGGCTTTCCGTCCCATCCTCGCGGATGGTTTAGTATTATCGCTACCTATTAAGTTTTCATTTTACAACACCATTTTCTTCTATTAGATGGAAAACCCATGTGACATGAATCACCAAACAAGCACGTTCACCCGAACAGCTAAAAGTTAAATGGTCAAATGCTAACCCGGACAAGCCGGAACCAAGATGTTGTAAATAAATATGGTTTTAACCTAAAAAATCTTTTGCTTTTGCAGTTATCCGCTTTTATCCCTTATATCCCTGTTAAATTACAGGTTTTACTTTTAACTTCAAAGGCTTTTCAACAGGGATAAAGAAAGATAAAGGCGGATGAAAACCTTTAAGTTCAAAGACAATTATCCAGTTAAAAACTTGGACTCAGCCATTGACCGCCCTTTAAGCATAGATACCGGGTCCAATGGGTAAACAGAATTAAGTATGGATAGCCCCGGAATTTGCTTCAAGAAACTTCTGAGGAGTTAACACCAGGATTTCTCCAACACGACTGAAATCAGTGTCGAAGGTGATCAGGCAGGAACAACGGGTCTCAATGGCTGTTGACACAATGATCGCGTCAGCGATAGCCAATCGATTGGCTTTTTTTAGAGCGGCAGTGCGCAAAACCCATCCATTGCGGAATTCGGCGATGGAGAAGTTTGGAAGAGATTGTATTGAGTTGATGATTCGTTCCGCTTCCGCACATTGATCAGCGGCATTGAGAATGGCGACCAGTTCCAAAAGGGTGATGGTAGCGACAACGGACTTGATGCGGCGGATAAACAGGAGTTGAAAAAAAGCGGCACAGCTTTCGACTTTGTCCGGCTCGTTATTGAAAAAGCCGAGCAATACATTGGTGTCGATGCAGACGGTCACAGACCGCGCCATTCACTGCGGATCTTTTTCTGCAATTCAACTGAGTCTGTCCCTGCAAGATTCTGGCTTATGCCCCGCAACGCAAGAAAACTCATTTCCGCTTTGGTCAACGGCTTCTGCTTTGTTGCTTTTTTGGGGAGCAGAAGCTTTACCTCGGTATGTTCCGGCAGATCAACTGGAATCCGTGGCACGAATACGCCATGTTCATAGGTGGCGGCAATTGTCTGTGGCATTGTGTAAATCCTCACTATTCGGCTAACCGAAAAGGTGAACTGCCTTTTTATAATAACTAAATAACTCTTGGTTTTTTCGGCGTTATTCGGCGTGTTCGGCGGTTTAACTTTCGTTAATGTCTAGGTTAATTTTTTTGGAATATAACACAGAGAGTTGTGTCAGGCAAGCTTCCTTGCCACACAATAATAGGGAGATCCCTATTTGCCATTCGTATCAATGTATTTTTCGGTTTAATTTTAACCAGGCAAAAAACCTTGTATTGTCGGATATATGTCTCTCAAGAAACGCTCTCCAATGGCAATGGCAGCCTGCTGGTCTGTTTCAAACGGCACTGAGATGCGAATAAATGCTGTATCACGGCGACGATACAACACGGAATTGGTTATCTCTGCAAGTTTAAGGGAATATTCGTCGTTAATGGTCTTATTACCGGCCTGAAACCAGTAGATAAACACCTCCTTATCGTATCCTTTCTGATAAACGGACTGCACAATATTTATCTTCTTGCCAGCCAGTTCCATCTCTGTTTTTCTTGTGGAAATTTCATACCAGCCGCTACCCGGCAGGCAATGTTTTGGAGAATGAATTCCTCCAGTGCCTTTCCCTCCGCCGTGATAGCCAATATAAAGATTCACCTGTTTTCCATCTGAATTAGCATACTGGCGTAAAAGGATATCGGTTGCCTTCAGGACCTTCTGAACATTGGCCGACAGGTAGGATTCACCAACCACGCGCCAACCGGAAATTGTCGTCGGAAATAGCTCAAACGACTTTTTTATCGGTACATGCAAATCCTGGTGAAGATTCATGTATAAGCCGACTGTCGTAAACATGATCAGGATTATTACAATAATAGGTTTGGAAATCAGACTAACGTCCTTCTGTCCTCTGTCCCCTGTCTTTTGTTCCCTGTCCTCTGTTCCCTGTTCCCTGTCCTCTGCCTTCTGCCCCCTGTCCTCTGTCCCCTGTTCCCTGTCCTCTGTCCCCTGTCCCCTGTCCTCTGCCTTCTGTCCCCTGTCCTCTGCCTTCTGTTCCCTGTCCTCTGTCTTCTGTTCCCTGTCCTCTGTCTTCAAAAGAGCGCCGAATACAACCAGCATAATCATTGCCAACCCGAAAACCGCCAATCCGGCAAATTCATGAAAAAACCCCTGGGCAGCCTTTTCTCCCCAGTACTGGGCCAGAATGCCGGTGACAATAACCCGCATGGCATTGGTAAAAATTGCAATGGGAATCGCTGAGCAAATAAGAATCCAACGTTTCCAGGAAGTAATACGTATAAAGAAAGCATAGGCAACCGCGAGCGCCAGCAAAGAGATCAACGAGCGGATACCGCTGCAGGCATCCGCTACTTCCAGAGTCAAGGCGGGAAACATGATGATGTTACCTTCACGCATAACCGTAATCCCGATCGCTTTCAAGGTCAGCACCGAAACCTTTGTCACAAAGATCTTCAAAGGGAAGGCCACCAAATCGTAGATGATATAAGGAATGGGAACCATGAAGAAAAGATAGCCGAGCGGCAATGACAGGACACGAAAAACCGTGGAGCCGAAAAAGGAGAGGATCAGCCCGGCCAGCAGAACTATCATCGATGAACGCATCGTGAAATATTCCGAACCAAGCCAGCCGATCAACAGCTGCACCAGTCCTAATACGATTACGAGCAGACCGGCATTCCAGGGAATTACCGGAGCATCTCTTAGTTCTGTCCAGCGGGTGTACAGAAAATAACCGGCAATCAGCGGGACCAGAAAACCATGCGAATAGTTTTCGTCCTGGTACCACTGCATCACCATTTCAGGGACAATCTTGATGTAGAGCGCAAACAGGAGAAGAAGTAAACCAATAAGGTACCAGCGATACTCCTTAAGCGACTCAATGAAAGTCATTTCAGCCCCCATTATTCAAGTATCGCCATCTAGTATCCGTTCGGAGTGTCCGGATGGAAACTATCTATAACACGGACCGGGCGACATCTGCAATCACTGGAAGGTGGTCGGATCCAATATCAGGCCCCACCTCGCAGAATTGAGGGACAAGACCACCTCCTGTCAGGATATGATCGATACGAACGGCCATGGGTACTCCGCGATACCTGGCATGTTCTGTCCAGCCAAAACCCGATCCCGTCTTTGAAAAGGCATTGTCGTACCCACCCCATACCTGTCGATAAATTGCACTTTCCACCGGCATGTTGAAGTCACCGGCAATGATAACCGGCATATTCAACATTTTAATAGAACGCTGTACTTCCTCAGCTGTTTTCAGGCGATTACCTGTTTCACGCACCAGCAGGTCTGATCTGGTAAAATTTATAATTGTTTTCCGATCCAGCACATTCTGCAATCCATAGCGGGGGCTTGGCAAGTGAACATTGCAAAAGGTCATGTCACCACCGGGAACCGATACAACACAGGACAGCAATGAAGTACGCGGCCATTTGTGCGGAGGATGCATGGAATGCAACGACTTCCCGGAACGTAAAGGATAGCGGGACATGACAGCCAACTCACCATCCTGGATCATCTGCCAGCCAACCGGCAACGACAGCTTGACTCCGCGCGGACACTCCTGGAGTGCTACTATATCGGGTTGTCTGTTTTTAATCAGGGCATTTAGTGCAGGAAGATCAAACGTGCCATTCTGGATGTTACAGGTGATGATACGAAAATAATGTCCACCCGCAGATCGGGGCTTGTTTAAGGTAACTGTAAACCCCATTACAGGTCCGATGATTAACAATAACACAACCATCAGCGGCAGGATCATTCGACGGCTTTTCCAGAACACCAGAGGAAAGAGGACAATTAATGGGAGTAATAAAATCCAACGTGGGCCGAACAATAAAAGAGTTGCCGGCCACCATTGGTCGCCGGCAACTACTAGAATTATCCAAAAACTGCATACAATTAGCAGATATACGTATAAAATCAATTATTTGGTCCTTACAACCCCTTTTGGAGCGGCGGGAGGATATTTAATTACAATACTTGATTTCACATCACTGTATGGCCAGTTCATTGTCGACCGGAAAAATTCTGACTCAAAGCGTTCCTTATCACCAGTACCATACGTATTACCCTCAGCAGTCATATAAATATGCGTATCTAGGTATGGGAAAACATCAAAAGGATAAAATGGACTGTCGATAGTACCGGTAGTTTCCCATCGGCAATTATTCGTAACTAATGTGACATTGCCATCAGCGCTTTTACTTACCCAGCGCCTATTCGTCTTCATCGTATTGTTAAAAAAAATCATAATGCCACTTTCTAATTGTTGCAGCCTCAAGCTTGAAGCGTTAGCCGCACCAGAAGCAATTGCAATGAATATGTTGTCGTGTACGGAAATATTTGATGCCCCAGGGCCGCCTCCCCCAGGATTGGCCCTGAAAGCGTGTGCCTCGCAAATACCGGCATTTGCGGTTACGGTATTGCCGTATATCTCAGTATTTATGCCTTTTTCGGTCTGAATGCCGTAAGCACCATATGCTTCACAACCATAATACTCCTGGTTACGTGGAAGTTGCTGAACTGAAATAGTGTTGTTATATACTTTCGTGTTGCTACCACTTGCCCATATACCACGGCACGAATTTTCCCCACTTCCGCAATTTATAGTATTTCCGTATATCTGACTGCCCTCCGCCCAAATAGCAAAGTCGTTAGTATATTTAGTCTGCATGGTTATATTGTTGTCGAATATTTTTGTTGCCGTACCTGTAATATCGTTTGGTGGCAAATATACCGCGTGCTGTATGCCAGTATTAAATGTATTGCTATATATCTGCGCACCTGAACCCGCATAATTTGACCAAATTGCGGCACCATCGCTATTGTCTCTTGATCTTATAGTTTTTGTATTATGGTTAATGATATTATGATGGAATAGGGCATTATAAACCGCGTTCGTCACCAACACTTTCGAGTTTGCCCCTGCTACTGTAAAATCTACGTTATTTACATCAAAAGTTTCACATTGTGGGCCAATAAGCACGGCATGAGCATAATCACTCGTTCCCGTTCCCTGAACTATCTTGCCATTTTTAATTACTACATACTTAGCACCACCATAGGTTTTAACGTCTAAAGGTCTTAAAGGCCACCAGCTCTGATTTCCGACAACAACTCCTGTCACTCTCGACCGCTGTATTTTTATATCGTCAAAATAAAGACTGCCACTAGCCACCGCAGTGGCTCCCGTAACGGTTAAATTGATCTTATGCGTTTCTAAAGAACTTCCGGTAGTGTAATTTGCACTAATATACTGAAAACCCCTGTTTGTTTTTCCAGTCTGCGATGCAATAATACTTGTCCCGTCAATTGATATCGACATTACTATACTGTTGTTTGTAGTGTTAAAAACCATTCCGGAAATACTGTATGTCGTATTTGCTTGAAGTGTTACGTCTTCTACCGATTGGATCTTCTGGTCTGCAGCAGGCACTGCAACTTTTATTGAATATGACCCATCATACAACGTCTGAGGGCTTAGGAAGGTTCCCGGTGCTCGAGAAGAATTAGCGGCGTTAGCCAAATCCCACGTGCCTGACAAATCAGTTTCAAACGAACCATTTGGAACAATTATCGGATTCCCATTATCATAGGTTACTGTATGACCATTGAGATCAAGAATTACATTTGGAGCGGTTATCGAAAAACAACTTCCAGCACTAATTACATCATTTTGGAGTAAGTAAGTGCCTGATAAACCTAAATTTCCACAAGAAGTCACATCTATTGCATATCCAATCTTCGCATATAAAATAAAACCAATTAACACCAAAAATATAATCTTTGGGCAAGTTTTTATATTATTCTTTTTCATGATTTCACCCCAGTTACTATTGCGATTTAGACAATAAACATTACTTCTGGCCTCGTGGTATATTTTCTTCAAGTGTTTGCCTAACAAAACCCGTACGAAGGCAATCAACCAGCTTTATTGCCCACTTTGCACTATCACATACTTACAATTGATGTATATGTGTCCAAAATCACAGCGATAGCAACTCACATTTAACAGATCGTCTCAACTAAGCATATGCTACTGTTGGATTATACCATATTATCATACAATTTGTTCCCTCAGTTCACACCACACTATAAACGAATCTCAGCTTACCTGTGGGGGTCTTATCAAAAGAATCACTATAAATAACATCAACGTTTTCGTAGTTAAATTTTTCAATCATGACCTTCTTTACCATCTCACCGGCATCTACAGAATTATCCCGTAAATGCAATTTCACCTCAAGCCGGTCTTTTGACCGGAAATATACAATTTGATACTGGATAACAGAAGAGATACCAAAAAACAGGAATTCAAAAAATTCACCGTTAATCACTTTACCACTTGGGAGTTCAATATTATCATTATCACGCCCCATCAGACTAACTACCCGTGCTGATGAGCGTCCACAGCTGCAGGGCGTATTGTCTATCGCACTGGCAAGATCCCCAACTTTATAGCGTATAAATGGCATTACAAAGTTATTCAGATTTGTTACCACTATATCCGGGCCATCCAACTCAACATATTGATTTTCAAAAACCACATGAAAGCCATTGTGGGCATCACATTCAGTTGCGATCTGGCTGATTTCTCGGCAGCCATATGAGTCAAACACCTTACAGCCAAAAACCCGCTCTATAGCCTCTCTCATTCGCGGATGTAGAACTTCAGTACTTGAAATAACTGATTTTGGCTTATTAATTTTTATCGAATTATTTTCTATATATCTGGCTACGTAGTATAGTGAACTGGCATACCCGCGAACAATAGGTGGTTTCAAAAGATTGTAAACCCAAAGATATTTGTTAAGCAAAGCTTCGTCGAGATCAAAGGTGTTAAGTAAAAGCGATCTCTCACGCAATACTCCCCAAACTATTTGCTTTACGGTAAACCCCTTGCCGACATCACGTATAGCGCCCCAGAGTACCGCTTCCAAGTCTGCCTCAGTAGCCCCCACCATATACCGCCATGCCCTGTGTCGAGCAGCATCTGACCACTGGGTATAATTTTCATCCTGATAAAAATTCAATGGCATGCCGGTTGAACCGCCAGTTGAATTAATCGGGAGTAAACGGGTATCCACCCCTTCAGCAACCATATCGGTAAGCGACTGTTGCATATCCTTTTTAGTCAAAACCGGAATTTTTGAAATGTCTTCGATACAATGAATGTCATCAGGGCAAAGACCATGTTGTTTGAAGATATTTCGGTAATATGGGACATTAATGTAGGCGTGATTTATCAGGGACTGGAGCTTATCCCACTGATAGGCCTTTATTTGTTCCCGCGACCAAAACTGGGATTCAAGGAGGAAGGATAACTTAACACTAACGCTTGGAGAAAGTGGCCTTCTTAACCAACGTAACATGCAAATCTCCTTTTCGTAGCTGCTTAACAATATTTAAGCTTTAATATCTGAAGTTAAGAAGTCATTTCATTTTTTATAAACCTTATTTTACCTGAGGCTTCACGGGGGATACTATCTACAAATGTAATATTGAACTGTGGCTCCAGCTTTAGATAACTTGAAATGGTAGCTTTTAGTTCGTCTATGGTCTTAAAGTCATATTCAGCACCTTTCACAATAACTAATTCTATAATTTCAAAATCCTTTTGAATAACCTGCAATTGGGAAATACTTCGAGATTCAGTAATCACTCGATCGGCAAAACTAATTCCAGGTATTTGCGTACCATCCCGTTTACGAAAAACATCACCAACCCGCCCCAATATTTCTGTAATTCGAGGGGTTGCAAAACCACAGGAACAAGGCTTGAGTGTAAGTACACCAAGATCACCAATTCGATATCTTATGAGAGGCATTGCATCGTTATAGAGTTCAGTAACTACAAAATCACCTTGTGTATCCCAGACCGGTTCTCCATTGGCCACTGTCTCCAATAAAATTCCCCAGGAATTAATATGAAGTCCGTTGTGCGCCTTACATTCAGTAGCAACATGCCCCAGTTCTCTGGCACCGTACCAATTAAATACTTTGGTATTAAAAGCCCTTTCAATTATCTTGCGCTGATGATCATATAGAGGCTCTGCGGTAGCATTAACACCCGGAATCGAAAGTGTCACTTTGTTCTGCAGCATATATTCAGCAAGTATTGTTAATGGGGTAGAATATGCTTGAAGAGTAACAGGCTTGAATTGTTGCAGTTGAATACAGAAATCTAGTAATATGTCATCATTAAGGTACGAACTGAACAACATCAGCGAGTTATCTGAAAGGAAATTGCGCAATCGCCATCTAAAGTTTAAACCATTCGGAAAATCCTGGGGTGCCCCCCAGAGATAGGCTTGACGGTCACCATGAACATAGCCGAACCAATTTTTAAAATAAAGTGTTGCGGCTCTCCGCCTGCTCCAAGCATCGCGGGTGAGATAGAAAGTCATGGGGGCGGCAGTTGTCCCACCTGTGGCTGACTTTATGAGTGTCGAAATATCATATTCAGCATTAAGCATCCGATTCGTGTGCTTGTAGATGTCTTCTTTATTTATGATCGGGAGTTTGTTGATGTCTTCACGCGACTCTAAATTCAGCGGATTAACTCCCGCATCATCGTACAACTCCCTGTAAAAGGGGCATTTAATATAGGCCTTTCTTGCGACACTCCAAAACCGGGAAACTTGCAGTGTTTCAACTTCATGCGGAGTTATTTTGCGATACTCGTCTGTTATGTCTGAAAGGTAAGTTAGACGGCGATCACCAAAATACCTGTCTAAAAGAGGAATTGAAATCTGTCGCCGTAGAATGCTCATTCTGTCCACCTCAATAATTCGGTAGTCAAGTGCTCATCATAAAAATAAAAATTGTGCTGTCTAAATTTTGGGATACGTCTTTTTATCCGAAATATTTCTTTAGCGTTCGAAATATGCTACCAGGGAGCGTTCGGCACGCTAGACCTGCCCATGTTTCAAAATAAAAAGGGTTACAAGTTAGCGCTCTAACATACCAATAAAGTGCTTCACGATAAGTTCCTTTCTCGTCAGCTCGATTTTTATAACAAAGCCCACGTAGTTTTCTGACATGATACCATTTGACATGATCAGAACCACCATGCTCTGTTAAGAACTGCGGAATAATATTATTCAAAGCGTATTCGCGTCGGATATCACCTTGTGTATATGAAATGCTCGTTATATTGCCACCTTTACGAATATAAGCTAAAATCTCAGGTATCACATAAAAAACTGCATCCCTTGCCAATCGCAAGAAGAGTTCATAATCCTCAGCAAGTTTACAATTAACGTCAAAACAGCCGTGCTTATCAAAAATTGTTCTTCGGAAAACCCCTGTTGTCATGTTAGCAAGTGTTGTAAAAAAAATCCTCGGGAAACCATTCCCATAATAAAAACCATCAGGATGCGGTTTTTCGGAAATAATAGTGCGACTTAAATCAACGATATCCGCTTGTACTCCACATATATCAACATCTGGATGATTCTGAAATACCTGCACCTGTTTTTCAAGTTTAGTCGGATGCCAATAATCATCAGCATCTAAAAAAGCAACTAATTCACCACTGGTAAGCAACAAACCAGTATTTCGAGCAACTGCAGGGCCTGAGTTTTCCTGTTTGTAATATTTGATTCTCGAGTCTGAAAGAAAAGTTGATACTAAATCGGCTGTATTGTCACTGGAACCATCATCAATTACAATCAAATCCCAATCTTTAAAAGTTTGTTCCTGTACAGATTTAATCGCTTCAACAATGAACAATTCAGTATTGTAAACAGGAATTATGATCGAAACGTGGGGGGAGATTTTACTTGTTAGTTTATTATCACTAGTCATATTTCCATCACTATAAGCGGCCTCTTTTATTTATCAGTGAATACATATATCGCAACTTATCTAATAGATAACCGAAGTTTTTATTTTGAATACCAAAATAAGATATTCTTTCCTTATAATTCAAAGTCGGTTTAGCGTGAAGATCCAGTAAAGTAATCATCATTTCTTTAGAAATATCTTTGTTTCTGGCCCAAATAGCAGCCTTCAAAGCACCATTAGTACGTAACGCCTTCACTTGATTGGCTATTTCAATCGGGCAATCGTACTTGTTCAAGTAATGATAAAACAAGTCCCTTACCGATAATGCAAATTTAAGAGATTTTATTGGATCCTGGCTTCTACTCATAGATTCGGATAATACATTATATGTTGCAAGAGATTCATTTATAAATTTAACTTTAGATATTCGGGAAAACTCCATCCACAATTGGTAATCTCCCATAAGAAAATGTAAGCCTTGACACTCTGGATTACACTCAATAACTTCATCTAACAGTTTTTTTCTTAAACATACCGTCAGTGTTGTCACCTTTCTACGACCAGCAATAATATCAAAATATGCATTTTCATCATCATAAAGTGGGCTGACATCATAAACATTCTTTTCCAATACATCAGTGTCCACGTAGTGTTTATTAGCATTTCCATGCACAATACCATAATCCGGATTGGCTTCTAAAAAATCTACCTGAATCTGCAATTTGTTTTGGTTATGCCAATAATCGTCCCCTTCGCAGTAAGCCATATACTTTCCGGTACATGCTTTTGTGGTTCTTAGGCTGTTTTGATGACCCCCTACATTACTATCTGAAGTCACCAACTTAATAATATCAGGATATTTCATCTGATAATCGTATATTTTTTTTCGAGTATTATCAGTTGAGCAGTCTTCACCAATTACCAACTCAAACGGGAAATTTGTCTTTTGATTGATCACTCCCTCAATTGCCTGGGCAATGTAAAGTTCGTGGTTGTACGTAATCATATTTACGCTAACCAAGGGTTTAACTGACAATGTATTATCCCCCGCTTGTAAGTGCTTCATTTAATTTCCGTTTTTTATATATAATTTCCATCAATGTACGATAAGCGAAAGGCTTAAAACAATAACTTAAAAATAGATAGGATATAAATCCGGCTAAAATTTGAATTCCGAGCAAAATAAAATTATTTATAAACGGTAAATAATTCACGCTATAAACAATTATCCCCATCATTCCCGAAAGTAAAACAGGTGAAATGAGATCTTTAATTTGTTCGAAAAATGAGTAGTAGATCAATTGAGCTGTGTAATAACTATTCAGATAATACGCCACAAATGAAAGTAGCACTTGGCCGATGATCATTGCGCTGATTCCATAGCGCCATGTTATCGCGATAACTACAGCTATGAAAATTTTCTTTATTACCTCTAAGCGAAAGAAAAGATCTGATCGCCCTAATGCTTTCAACATATTTAAGTGAATTGCATGTAGGGGATACATTAAACCCAATATGGCGAGCAATTGCAGAAACGGTACACAGGGTAACCATTTATCTGTAAGCAAAACAACTACCAGTGGCTTTGCAACTACTGCCAGTCCCACAAAAACAGGAAAATTGATGTATGCCAGTGACGTAAGAACTTTTCTGAAAACATTTTTCAGTTGATCATATTCATACTGCATTCCGGAAAACAACGGGAACGTTACCCGACTGACAATATCGGTCAAAACTGAAGCGGGAAGTTGCTGAAGACTTAAAGCCCGCGAATAGTGTCCTAGACTCGCAGCCGTAAACAGTTTACCAATTATGACTGAGTAAATATTTTCAAAAACTCTATCCAGCAAGCCTGATGCTAGTAGCCTTGATCCGTATGCAAAAAGCTGACGAAGAGCAGAAAAGCTAAAAGTCAGCGAAGGACGCCATACACAGAAGACCCAAAGTAAAACAGTGCGTATAGCATTACTGCATACTTGTTGAATTGCTAAACTCCAGACGCCAAAACCATTGTATGCGAGTACGATTCCGACAGGACCGGAAAGAATAACTGTAAAGATACTGATCTTGGCCTGTGTTTTAAAATCAAGTTGCTTGGTTAAAATGGTTGCCTGAATCAGGCCGAATGAATTAACAACTATGTTAAGTGACAAAAACATAGTTAACGATTTGAGTTGTGGTTCGTTATAAAAACGAGCAATTGCTGGTGCTAAAAGACAAAGAATTCCGGCGGCTATAAAACCAACAACAATATTGAAATAGAAAATTGAGCACTCATCTACATGGTTAGCATTCTGTTTTTGAATCAATGCAGACCCAAAACCACTATCAAGAAACGATTGCGATACTGCCAGAAAGACAACCAGCATCCCGATAAGGCCATATTGCTCCGGCAGCAGAAGGCGGGCAAGCACTATTGAAATAAAGAACTGTATTCCCTGCAACCCTGCTTTTTCTATAAAGCTCCAAAGAAAAGCATGCAATGTTTTATTTGTTTGTCCATCTGTCATAAATCTCGGCTATAAATAAGTAGTAAAATTAGGTACTAATTCAATAAATGAATCGAAATTTATAAATTAACCCCTAGCAATAACATCTCGCCACGTTCCTCGACTAAATGAAATCCTTGAGCTATATACATTTTGTAGGCAGTTTGATTGTTTTTGTTTACTTCAAGTAGACATGAAGTAAAACCTCTATGTTTGGCGATATTTAAAACAAAAGTCGTGAGCGCCTGTCCTAATCCTAGTCCTCTATCTTTAGGATCAACAAGTACCAGAGTAATAAATGCTTTTTTTGATTCAATATCATTGCAATAATACGCAATAAAACCCCTGCAACGACCATCAATCGAATCAGAAACAATCTCTGCCCTGGAACCTAGCTTCTGAAGATACATGTCAATGTCGCACTGTATAAAAAGTCCGTTTTGTCGTGTCTGCTCTTCCAAAATTAGAGTTATAATTTGATCAGAAAGCATCCCTATCCTCCTCTTTAATCTTTTCAGATCGTTTAGTTGCTTAACAGGTGACTACCCTCAAATCATTTTCCATATTATCCATCATTTCCAGCATTTCTTCCGCACTATCAAACCGCAAAATCATTGTACCTAATGTATCATGTGAACCACTGAACTGATTGACCTGATCGCCTGGCTTAACGAGAATATTTTGTTCAACAATTTTGTTTTTCATTCGCTCCGAAACCTCCAACCGGTCAAAAAGTCCATCATCCAGCGAATGGACAATATATGACGCCCAATAGCCCTTTACAGGTGCCATTGCCAAATCTGAACAGTCAATCCCAAGTGCTGCATTAACCGTATATTTAACCATATCTATTCCAGTCGCATAAAACGTTACCTCTGGTATCAAGTTCCCCCCATTTCTTGGGCCAAGTTCTAGAAAATAAAACTTGCCTTCTGCAGTAAACACAAAGTCAAAATTCAGAGCACCTGATTTCATCCCGAGAAGTGTAAGTAGCCTCTGTGTTTCTGAATGAGCTATTTCAAGCAATTCTTCATTGTGTATAGCGGGGAAACTCTCACCAATTGGCACGAGTCCATTACATAATTTATCAAAATGCTCATTCCCCCAGCACCGAAATACAAGTTTACCATCAACCACAAAACCATCTCCAGCCACCTGATTCTGATGCCTAACAATTTGTTCTTCAATAACCACCTTTTTTTCTCTCGAAAATTCAAGTGCATGACTGAATGCATCATCAAAATTTGCGATTTCAGTTAATCTCGTTACCCCTTTACTCCCTGACGAGTCAACGGGTTTAATAAAAACTGGCAGAATTAGTGTTTTAGCATATAAACGCGCCTCCTCAATATCATAGAAGGACCCCGAATCAGGCACATTAAAATTATTCTCCAATAAAAATTTACGGAAGAGATCTTTGCGAGCTAATATTTCTACTGAGCTATATGGATTTGAAGGCAAGCCCAGCTCATTCCCAACAAAAGCTGCGGTTGGCGCTGCAGGGTCAGATGCATAGGCAATTACAGCATCAATGTTAAGCTGTTTTGCTAACTCAAGAACTGCTGACTTATCGGTTGTACTTACATTGTGATATTCGTTAGCAAACACATGACCTGGATTGTCTGGCTTATAGTCAGCTGTAATTACATAGTGGCCTTGCTCACGAGCATAGCGCAGCGGTGGAATTTGCATCGCAGTAGCACCAAGAAAAAGAATTCGTTTCATTTTGACAGCACCTCACATATTTTATTTAATGATTTCAGTAATTTTATCTACTTCACATAAATCTAAGTTGGGATATATGGGTAGACAAATGACCTGTTCTGCAATCTTTGTGGCCACTGGCAAATTTGCTGCCGCTGCAGAAGCTGCCCCCCGGTACATAGGCATGCTACTGATGAGAGGGTAAAAATAGCGACGTGCGTAAATTCCGGCATCTTTGAGCTTCTGATAAAGAGCGTCACGAGAAAGCGTATACTCTTCCGTTACCATTATCGCAAAATACGAGTAACTCCGTATTGTATCTGGCGGTATCGGCAGGCAGGTAATACCGGGTATATTCATAAGACCCTGACGATAGCGTTCATCAATTTCTTTTCTCTTTGCTATAGCAGTATCAACATGCTTCATCTGCAAGAGCCCAAATGCAGCCTGCACTTCGTTCATCTTGCCATTGATACCTGGTGCCATAATCGTGACTTCGTCAGCGAATCCAAAGTTTTTAAGGTAATCGATACGCTGCTTTGTTTTTGCATCCGGGCAGACAATAGCGCCGCCTTCAAAGGTATTAAATACTTTCGTTGCGTGAAAACTTAATACCGCTAAATCGCCATGCTTCAGCAAACTCTCGCCTTTGTAACTCACTCCAAAGGCATGGGCTGCATCGTAAATCACTTTAAGCCCGTATGTATCAGCAATTTTCTGGATCCGTTCAACATCACAAGGATTACCATAGCAATGAACCGGCATTATAGCGGTGGTCTGTGGTGTGATTGCCTGCTCAATTTTATCAGGGTCAAGATTGCAGGACACTGGATCAATATCGACAAAAACTGGTGTAATAGAATTCCAGACCAAAGAATGGGCCGTTGCCACAAACGAATACGGAGTCGTAATAACTTCACCGGTAATACGCAGTGTTTGTAGTGCCGTTACAAGTGCAATCGTACCATTAGTAAATAAGGCAAGATGATCAACGCCAAGATATTGCGCTAACTTCGTTTCCAACTCCTGGTGAAACGGCCCGGCATTAGTTAGCCATTTGTTCTCCCAAATCTGTTCCAGATACGGAATAAACTCTTCCAATGGGGGTAGTAATGGCTGAGTAACATAGATAGGTGGTTTGGTAGCAGGCTTATTCATAATAGTTCCTTTTTTATGGATAAAGTGCTTTTGGTATAATTTTCATAGGAGGTAGTCGGTTAGTGCCCTGACATTACCCCTTCATTAGTACCAGTTTTAACTTAGGTTTTTCGGTCTTTTGTTCTTTTTAAAATTTTCATGCAAACTCAGTTAGTGCCATTCCATCCTGAGAACTGTGCGGCCTTTCTAAGTTATAATCCAGTCGCCAGGTTTCAACGATTTTCTGGGCGCTGTGTAATGACGAAGACGTTGTAGTTCAAGCATTCATCACGGAATTTGCCGTTAAAGCTCTCTATGTACGCGTTCTGAGTTGGTTTGCCTGGCTGAATGGACCTGAGTTTGACGTTGTTCTCATAAGCCCAAAGATCAAGTGCCTTGCTGATGAACTCAGGTCCATTATCGACTGTTATGGCTTCAGGCAACCCACGTGTCATTGCAATTCGCTCAAGGACTCTAGTCACCAGCTTTCTGAAGTCTAGATCCTGTTCCACCGGCCAAAATGATTCCTTTTAATGTCATGTTAGTTCTGTCCTTTCAGGTTTGCGGTTGAACGACTCCGCAATATTTAATACAGCGCCTGACCATGCAGCAAGCCAGAGCCACATTGGACGATAAAAATTATGTCCACCTAAACCAAGGATAAGTAACAACATTAGACAAGTTAAAATTGACCATCTAAAATCCCGCAAAAAAACACTCGGAGACTCTCTTAACACCATAATCTTTCCAGCCTTTACACAACAACTCACTATAGAAACAACAAGTCCAGTAAAAAAAACTGCACCACCAACGCCAAATTCGGCCAGAACCTCACCATAAAGCACATGTGCCTGCATTGGCGTTTCGTCAATGCCATGGTTTATGCGGTAACCAATAAAGTTATTTCCTCCAGCACCAACTCCAGTAAAAGGTCTTTGCTTAAACATCTTCCAACTTGCGATCCAACCAAATTTTCTTCCATCGATTGATTCATGGGCGTTAGAAGGCCCCGCATCCTTGTCCCACATCGTTTGTACTCGGATTTGTTTTTCTTCTGGCATTATATTCCAGGTAATTGCCAGTGCGAGTAATGCAATCCCAAAATAGGCAATCTTTTTCTTCCCTGGTTGAGTAATCCCCCACAATAGTACAAGAGATATCAGCGACACAGTAGCTGCCCGAGAACCTGTGAGGACGACGCAGAGCCCCACCAAAGGCACATACCCGTAATATAACCTGCGAAGCCAAACACTATCCTCATAGCGAGCCAAAACATAGGCAATCGGTAAAGAGATGACAAGGCTGCCTGCGAACGCATTGGGATCGCTAAAAAGCTCACCAACGCCTACCATACGGGATATTCCCATACGATAAATGTAACGACCATTGGAGTATTCCCACAATGAATGCATAGAATAGACCATCATCGTAACTATATATGCCTTAAGTAATACTTTAAGCGAAAGCTCATCTTCAGCGATTGAGAGCATCAGGAGGTAAAGGACAATTAATTTAGCATATTCAATTCCCTGATCAACTGCATATCCAGTGTTAAATGCAAAAGGAGCAAGTATAAAGTGCAGGGCAAGCAGTCCGTATGCCCATTTGTTTGTTGGAGAACTGACAACCTTGAATTTGTGGTTCATAATTGCCACCACGATCATGACAACTGCATAAACTCGCTCTATAGGCCACCCGCCTAAATAGCTGATTGACTCCCATGGGCGTTCGATGACAAGAAAAATATAAATACAGACCATTATCAGGACTGCTGAGAGTGGTCTGGTCGGTTGTTCAAAAGTATTATTAATATTTTTATATGTATCAACCATTAACTGCCCACGATTAACAACTCATTTTTAATGAATCACCCCGCCGCAGCAGGGCATCAGTGACCTTATTTGATGCTTAAATAGACCCACGGGGGGATTTTGAGTTTGTTTAATTTTTATAGCGTCTGCGCAATAAATCAGTAATTGTATCAACCATTGCTTCTGCATAGCGCCTTTTGTTAAATTTATTTTTTATGTCATTTAGCCCAGCCTGCGCAAGCTTTCTCCGTAGAGCGGGATCATTAGCAATTTGCATGATCTTTTCTCGTAACCCTATGTAATTTTCGGGTGTATACAGCAATGCATTTTTTTCATTAATTAAATAATCCTGCACACCAATTACATCAGCCGCTATAACCGCTTTACCGTAAGACATTGCTTCAAGAAAAGAGGCTTGTCCCGTTGATCTAATTGTCTGTTTTAAAGGCAGAACAACTGCCATTGCGCCACTGAGTAACGATAAATATTCTTCACGCTTCACATCTGTTCTAATAGTTACATTTCTCATCATTGGGAACGTTTTAGAATCTAAACTTCCTGCAACAACGACATATTTATATGGAGTATTTTCTACTGCTTTAAAAAAAGTGTGCCAATCACGTAAACTTCTACCAACTGCCAAGAAGTATCCGTCATCTTCCTCATATATTGCTGGTTCATCAATATTGCTTGGCCAATGGATAAATCGAAATCGATCTTTAGGTAATGCAAGGATATCGCTAAAGTAACTTGCTTCGTTCGATGCATTTAAAACTATCGCATCGACTTGCTTTAATGCAAAACGGAGAAAAACTAAACGCACATATTTTTTAAATGTCATTTTTTTTGCACTTGCTTCTAAATAAAATTCTTTACATAAATGTACCGCTCGTGGCTTGCCAAACAATCGGCAAAGGAGACCGTACATAAATGACGGTGGAAGTGAAACAGTAACTATTACATTGAACCGTGTGGCAAGTAGAAAAAGGAAAATTCCACATAAGTATCCATCAAGTGGTAATTTGGGCAGCCACGTAGGATATCCATATTTTTGTAGAGCAATCGGCAAAGGAGTCACAAGGTCACAATATGGTTGTGCACTGAAATGCTCTTGATTTTGCATTATTATTGGTCGCATCGGGAGACCTGCCTTCTTGTCACTGGCAAATGCGCTTGTATTAATTATTTGCCTTCGTAAATTGGTGACTATTAAATCAGCGGGCATTTATGACATGGTGTTTCTGGTTTAACCGTCGCATCCTGGTTTTTAAAAAGTAAACGAGCAGATCTATACTCCAAACCATTCCAGACCTCATAAATTCTTCCCAAACCATTATTTGCCATCAGAGAATCACGCTTTTTAGCTGTATGGCAACAAGGAAACATATCACCATTCCATTGAAATGCAGCAGCAAACCATAACCAGGGACAACGTGATTTAAGTCTGGCTTTTGCCTTGGCTCGAGACGCAGTAAGCTCTGCATTATCGGCACGTCTTGCCCAATCTACAAGAACAGTAAAATAATCAATACCTATTTCACTAGCATATGCTTTCGCTGCTTCTATTTCCTTGGAGTTGTTTGTTGTTTCAATGTACTGCCACTCTATAGTTGGATATTTCATCCCTCTTTTTCTTTTTGCAGATGCTAATGTATCAAGCCCTCTTTTAGCTTTGGCAAAATCCCCACCTAAACGGACAGCCTCGTATGTTTCAGGACTCATTCCGTCTAGAGCAACTATTATTCTTGTCACACCTGCATCCAACAGTGAACAAGCAGTGTTTTCATCCATAAAATGGAGATTTGTACTCACGACAGACGCAATGTCCCTGTCGGACGCCAATTTCACCATTTGAGCAAGTTGTTTATTAAGCAGTGGCTCACCCCAAAGATAAAAAGAAATCTCTAAAAGGTACATACTTGTTTGATCAAGTATTTTTAAAAAAGTTTCGAGAGTCATGCTGCCATGTGAGAGATCAACTAAATCCGCAGTTTTGCCTTGCCTACAACCAAGGCATTTGAGGTTACAAACACTGGAAGGCTCAATTTTAAGGAAGGCAGGCTTTCCCCAAGCAGTTGGACTCTTCATAAGAAACCCAAGTCCACATAAAATTAAGTTAAATCCGCGAACTATATTAAGACGAGGGAGAAACACCATCAAGTGCCGTTTAAGTTTATCAATGCCTGAATATTTTATTGTTATAATTTTCATAAACATTCCAATTCCAGCAGTTTAGATCGACAGGGGGCAACTACGATTTACCCGTAATGCATCTGATAAAAAGATTCTCTGTTTTGTCAACCATCGCCGTCAGTGCAAATTTCTCGCGACTGCGTCTGCGACCCTCTTGTCCCATTTCTACAGCTTTACCGGTGTTAAGCAGATCAACAAGCCGCCTTCCCATATTTTCCCAATCTCGGGTTGGAACAATATAGCCATTAACACCATCATCAACAGCTTCATCGGTACCGCCTACATTGGTGCTTACAACAGGCAGTCCGGCAGCCATATATTCCACAACAGCATTTGAGAAACTTTCTGATAAAGAAGAAAGCACTCCGATATCACATGCGGCGAGGATGCCTGTTACATCCGTCCTCGCGCCTAGAAAATTTACGACATGATCGATGCCTAACTCTGATGACAACACCTTTAATTTTTGCAATTCTGGCCCAGAACCTACTACTAGAAAACGGGCGTCAGGGAATCGATGATGTACAATTTTAGCAGCTTTCAAAAAGGTGCCATGATCTTTAACTGGCCTTAAATTTGCCACTATTACAACAACTGGAACATGTTCCTTAATACCGAGTGATATACGCATTTGCTTTCGGTTGAGAGTTAAATCAGCCGGAAACAAGGAAAAATCAAACCCATTATTGACAATTTCGACACGTCTATTATCCACCCCTTCGTTTTCTGCCACCCAATTTTTCGTACTTTGGGAATTGACAATATATGTACTTACCCACCTGTCAAGCCACCTTTGTATTTTCATTTCAAACGGTGTCAACCAATACCCCTGATTCCTGCGTGTACCAATTATCGTCTTCACTCCAGCCAGTCTGGCGGCCAGGATTCCAGCTATGCTTGAATCACGAAAATGGGTTTGGACAATGTCTACTTTTTCATTTCTAAAAAACTGTGACAGTGAAAAAACACCCTTTAATCCACTGATATTTTTAAAGGAATTGATTCCAACAATAATAAACGGACATAACCTGAACTCATTTTCAAGCCACTCTGATGTTCTAAGCACACAAAGATACGGTTGGAATCGGGAACGGTCCAAATACTTGATCAACATCAGCAACTGTTTCTCGGTCCCTGCAGTGGGAGATTCGATAGTATCTATGACGAAGGCGATTTTGATCATTTTTTAGTCTCGAAGTCTCTGAGTCACTGAGTATCCAAATCACTGGGCCGCATTCATAGCAGCCCAGGGTGAAACTGCTTGAGCCATTCAATAACTTCTGTTTTAAACTCCTGAGCAAATGCTATCAGTTCCAACGCTTCACTTTCGCTTGTCGTGCCGATGCGATCATACTCAACAGTATTGCGCTTTACACGACAGGTATCCAGATAATCGGCGTCTGCCTGCCGATTTCCACCAAGTATCAGCGGCAACGCCTGTATTGTTCGGTAGTGCTGCAAACCCTGGCCTACTCGGTATCCTTCCGCATGAACAAGTATGGTGCAAAGTTTTAATACGGCATTGTACGCAATTCCGAACTGCCAGTCGGTGGAGATACCACCAGATTTTGCATCGCTGATGTCACGATCTGCAATGGCCAGCAGATCAGCGATTTCCTGGCGGCTTGTGGCATGCGACCGGATCCAGCCGTATTCAGCCCATTTCTGCAAGGTCATGCATTGCCCCCTTTACAAAGATTTTAGGCGACAAAAGAACCGAAGAAATAAAGTGTTCGCCCGTGATTTTTCGTTTTGTAAATTCTTCCATTGTAAAAACGTGCGGGTTTACCTCACGTCCAACCTTTGCCTTGAAAACGGTCAGTAAGCCGGAGACCGCCCTGAGCCCTGCTGACCCGATGAACATCAAGTCAATATCACTTGCGGCCTGTTCACTTCCTGATGCCATAGAGCCGAAAATGAAAGCTGCATTGATATCATCTCTATTCTGAAGTAGCTCTTTCAGAAGGTCTGCCAAACCAGTAGTTTTCAGCACCATTGCGTGAATTTCCGGGTAGAGCGGATGTTTTATGTTCGCACTATAGTAGAGGCGGTTGCCACTACGTCGAGATATCACCAACTGCAGGCCGAGGAGTTTCCTCAACTCGTGTTGGATGGGGCCGATGGTACACCCGGCTCCCCGCTGAAGTTCCCGCATATGCAGCTCACCCGCATAAATGCCGAAAAGGAGGCGAAAAAGCTCGGCCCGTACTTTTGACGATAGAATTTGTACCAATATATTCATAATGTATTTTGTTATAATACAATTGTATTTAATATCAATACAATAAATCACGTGGTCAGTTGGTGAAGCAGTCTCTTAGTCTCTTAGCAACTCCTAGAAGTGACTAAGTGGCTCAGTCCCCTTGAAGTAACGCTCAATTTCAAGTGCATTGTGAATGACATCTATACGATTTGGACCAACGCATTCTGTCTTTGCTGCCCATTTCCTGGTGTTTTCAGAATTTGCCAGAAAGTGGGTGACCCATCTGTTCAAGGTATTCAGTATAAAAATTTCAAACCTGTTATGCCAGTAGCCCTGATTCCTGCGGGTGGAGACGATTGACTTCACACCGGCCAGCTTTGCCGCCACAACCCCGACCTTGTTTCCTTCCACAAAATGGGTCTGCACAATATCGATCTTCTGCTGTTTCAGATAACCGGCGAATTGGGCGATGTTGAAGTAACTGGACGGCTTGGCGAAGGAGGTTACGCCGATGTCAATCAGCTCACATTCCCGAAACTCCTCCCGCAACCATGGTGAAACCCGTAGCACACAGAGGACCGGCTGAAAGCGGGAGCGGTCGAGGTGTCTGATCAGCATCAGCAGCTGCTTCTCCGTCCCGGCGGTGGGGGATTCGATGGTATCTATGACAAAGGCAATTTTAATCATACGAGGCAGTCTCTTAGTTTCTGAGTTTCTAAGTCTCGGAGTCAGGATACCTCACAATGACGGTATGTTATTTCTGTAGTTGACAAGGAATTCCACAACGATTAGTTGTCCTGCCTTTTTGTGGTCATTGGCGGCACATTCGAGCGCCTCAAGTACATAAGGGCGACTTGGTGAGGAATGTATCACTATTCCGATAGTATCCACTAGAATTGGAATATCGTGCTGCACAACATCCCAGACAATATCGTGATCAACCCCAAAATATTCATGCGTAATCCTGTTTCGGAAATCAACTATATTGCGGTGGGTGTCATCCAGAATTCCGTTTTTTATAAGGTTGTTTGCGGCTTCTCCGACAATTTGCAGCTCGCGCAGTACTGCATCAAAGATAATAAAATCCGCCAGGAAATCTTTGCTGTTTGTTACATTACCCACAGCATTTTTTATTTTGAATGCTGCAACGAGTATGTCTATCAAAAACAGTTCATTGCGCCGCTCAGACATATATGATTTCCTTCTCGATTCTTTTTCTCACAAAGTCTTTAAGAGATGACTCAATGCCAAGATCAATCCGTCTGCCGAATTCTTCTTCAAGCCGCTTTTGGAACGCCATAAAGTTGCGTAGATTTTTTTTACTCAAATCCATTTCGATTGCAACATCAATATCGCTTGTTTCGTGCATTTCATTGCGGACAGCACTTCCGAAAAGGCCGATACTTATTACTCCATATGAAACGGCAAATTCCTGCTTATGCTCTCTTATGTACGCCAGAAGTTGTTCTCTGTTTGTATAGGGCATTGAATTATCCTTTCTTGTTGTCATTGGAATTGAGGAAAAGGATCCACGCATTTGTGCCCGACGGCTTCGATCAAGACGTTGAGTCACTAAGCAACTGTTTCACAAACCCCAACCCCAGTCCTAAATGAATCACGAAAATGATAGCCGGCACCGGAACGGCATACTGTATTCCATCACGATCCGCCACCTTGATTGCTACAGCAGTTACCAGCAGCAGGTAGATACCGTATGGTATCGCACACAGTAGCAAGGGAATGCTGATCCCCGATAAAACAAATAGTAACAAAGATAACGCCAGAACACAAAGTCCGAGAAAAAATCCTGCCGGAATCATTTGATTGACCGTCAGGGTCTGCGGGTGCTTCCGGGTGAACTTTCGGCGACCCATGCCATAACGCCGCATCTGGCGGAACAATCCCCGCAAATTCTCGCGAGGATAGTAGCGTACGGTCAGAAGCGGACTGGTGTAACATTTGAAGCCAGCCTGCTCGACCCGATAATTGAACTCCACATCTTCGGCGGCATCGAAATTTTCATCCACATAGCCGGCCTTGTCAAACACGTTCCGTGTGTAGGCAGCGCCGTTGCTGACCGGACTGGCAAATCCCTCGTATTCGCCAAAAATCAGCGAATCGCCGCCATGCCCTAACTTGGATGCGCGGGCCAGGGCTACCGACTTCTGGAAGTCACTCAAACCGGGCGGATCCAGCGGCTGGGGACGCCCCAGGCAATCCGCCCCGCTTTTGGCAAAGCAGTT
>JBGSQD010000078.1:0-6462 GCA_041738275.1 Geobacterales bacterium | reverse complement strand
GAGGGCCGGGTCAGCTTTATCTCGCCAGGGGCGGAATTCACCCCCAAAAACGTGCAGACCGAGAAGGAACGGGTAAAGTTGGTATACCGCATCAAGATCACCCTGGCCAACCCCAAGATGGAACTGAAACCGGGTATGCCGGCTGACGCGGTTATACAGACTGATGAAAAAAATCATTAGGCATTTAGGTCATATCTGACTTGTCTGGTCTATAAGCCTTATGAGTCATAAGTCAGACAAGCCGGCACCATAAATCTTGTTTCACGCGACGACGCAACGACGCAACGAAAGGCTTTTAAACAAATCTTTTGTCTTGTTTTTACGTTGCGTCGTCGCGTGAGTAATGTCTTTCTGAAGTTTTGGCTCACATATTGTAAAAGCGTACGAGACTGAACTATCTCTGCACCAAAGCTTCCAGCGGTGTACCATGACCATAATTACAAAAAATCTCACCAAGCGCTTCGGTGATCTGATCGCCGTAGACTCCCTTAACCTTTCCGTGGCTCAGGGGGAACTGGTCGGGCTGGTCGGTTCCGATGGAGCCGGCAAGACTACCACCCTGCGCATGCTGACGGGTGTGATGGATCCCACGGAGGGTGAGGCGCGGGTTCTCGGCTGCCTCACAACCAAGCTTGCCTCGGTACAGGGTGAGATCGGCTACATGAGCCAGCGATTCGGTCTTTACCCTGATCTGACCGTTACGGAGAATATCCGCTTCTATGCCGACCTGTTCGGCGTGCCCACCGCCGAGCGTCAGGCCCGATCCAAACAGCTTCTGGACTTCAGCGGCATGGCGCCTTTTACCAACCGGCCGGCCGGCAGGCTTTCGGGCGGGATGAAACAGAAGTTGGGACTGTGCTGCGCACTGATCCATAAACCAAAACTGCTGCTGCTGGATGAGCCGACCAACGGCGTTGATCCGGTGTCACGCCGGGATTTCTGGCGGATCCTGCAGGATCTGCGGGCCGATGGGGTTACAATTGTAGTGGCCACCGCCTATCTGGACGAGGCCGAGCGTTGCGACCGGGTCGGACTGCTCCACAATGGGCGGCTGATGGCCTGCGACACCCCGGACAAGTTGAAGGAGCAGGTGCGTGACATCGTGCCTGACCCGACACTGGAAGATGTTTTTATGGTCATGATGGGGGCTGAACAGCAGATTACATTTCAAAAAAGATCTTATCACGAACTTGAGCCGGCCAGACCGGCCGTCTCCCTAGACAACCTTACCAAGCGCTTCGGTGAGTTCACGGCCGTGGATCGTGTCAGCCTGATCGTGCCTCGTGGGCAGATCTTCGGTTTCCTCGGCCCCAACGGTGCCGGCAAATCCACCACCATCCGCATGCTGTGCGGCATCCTGCCGCCTACCTCGGGCGAAGGGCAGGTGGCTGGTTTCGACATCGCTACGGAACCGGAGCGGATCAAGGAAAACATCGGCTACATGAGCCAACGCTTCTCGCTCTACGAGGATCTGACCGTTGAGGAGAATATCGCCTTTTACGCCGGTGTCTACCGCCTGCCGCCTGCCAAGCGCCAGGAACGGACCGAATGGGTCATCGAGATGGCCGGGTTGACGGAGCGGCGTCGATCGAATGCCGGCGAACTCTCAGGCGGCTGGCGGCAGCGCCTGGCCCTGGGGTGCGCCATCCTGCACGAGCCGCCGATCGTCTTCCTGGATGAACCGACCTCCGGGGTCGATCCGCTTTCCCGCCGCAAATTCTGGGAACTGATCTACACCCTTGCCGAGGGCGGGGTGACGGTCTTTGTTACCACCCACTACATGGACGAGGCTGAATACTGTGACCGGCTGGCGTTGATTTACCGCGGGGAACTGGTTGCGGTCGGGACGCCGGAGGAGTTGAAACGATCACGGACGCTGGGTGCTGATGCTGATCTGCCGAGCCTGGAGGATGTTTTTATCGGGTTGATAGAGGAGCGGGACAGGATATGAACCTGCGCCGACTGAAAGCCGTTGCCAAAAAGGAATTCCTGCATGTGCTGCGTGACCCGCGCAGCCTGATGATGGGAATCGGCATGCCGATTATGCTGTTGTTTCTGTTCGGTTACGCCCTGACCCTGGACGTGGACCGGGTGCCGCTGGCGGTGTGGGACCGGTCACAGACCGTGCAGAGCCGCGAGTTCATCAGCCGCTTTACCGGTTCGCGCTACTTCGACCTGCGCATAAATACGGACAACTACCGCCGCATCGAGCAGGCCATAGACGAACGCGAGGTATTGATCGCCCTGGTTATTCCCGCAAACTTTGCCCGCAGGCTCTCCCTTGGCGAGGCGGCTGTGGTGCAGGCAATCGTTGACGGCAGCGACCCAAACACCGCCACCATTGCCTTGGGGTATGCCGATGCCACGGCGCTTGCCTTCTCGCGGCAGATCGCCATGAAACAGATGCAGCGCGCCGGTCTGACTCCCCGATTGCCGGCACTGGAGCTACGGCCGCGGGTCTGGTTCAACACCGACATGGAGTCGCGCAACTTCATCTTCCCTGGCCTGATCGCGGTGGTGATGATGATCATGGCCGCCATCCTGACCTCGCTCTGCATTGCCCGGGAGTGGGAGACCGGCACCATGGAGCAGCTCATGGCCACGCCGCTCACCGCTACGGAGCTGATCTTCGGTAAACTGGCCCCTTATTTCTGTATCGGTGTCCTGGACCTGATCCTCTGCGTCGGCGTGGGCGAGTTCGTCTTCGATGTGCCGCTGCGCGGCAGTCTCTGGCTGCTGACCCCACTGTCGATGCTGTTCCTGTTCGGGGCGCTCTCCTTTGGCATGCTGCTCAGCATCATCGCCAAAAGCCAGCTCCTGGCCAGTCAATTGGGCATTGTCACCACGATCCTGCCCGCCTTCCTGCTGTCCGGTTTCATCTTCCCGATCGAGAACATGCCCATGCCGATCCAGGCCGTGACCCACATCATCACCGCCCGCTACTTTGTATTCATCCTGCGAGGGATCTACCTCAAGGACGTGGGGATGGGCGTGTTGTGGCCGGAGGTGCTGTTTCTGGCCGGTTTCGGGTTGATCGTGATGACGGTGGCGGTATTTAAATTTAAGAAAAAAATTCATTAGCCACAGAGTTTACATGAAATGCGAAAAAAACACGACTCACGCAACGACGCGACGACGCAACGAAAGGCTTTAAACAAATATCAGGCTCATGGTTTAAAAACGTTGCGTCGTCGCGTGAAACATTCTGGTTTTATCCCTGTATAAATGATTTTGTCTGTGTCCTCTGTGGCAAAAGGGTTGTAATCATGTACGAACGCCTCCGCGCCATGCTGATCAAGGAGTTCATCCAGGTCTTCCGCGACCCGCGCATGCGGATCGTGCTCTTTGTGCTGCTCGCTTTGCAGACGGTGATCTTCGGTTATGCGGTCAATATGGACGTGAAGAATATCCCTACCGCGATATTTGACCGGGACAACAGCCGCGAGAGCCGTGACCTGGCGGCGATCATGGCTTCATCCGGACATTTTCGAATCACCAAGAAAATCGCCAGCGATGCCGAGGCGCGCCAACTTCTGGACCGGGGTACTGTGCGGGTGGTGGTAGGGATCGAGCATGGCTTCAGCGAGCAGTTGCGACGGGGTGCGGTTGCGCAGGTGCAGCTGTTGCTGGACGGCAGCGATTCCAACACCGCCGGGGTGATCATGGGCTATCTGGCCCGTCTGGCAACCGACTACAACACCCGTTTGCAAGCCGATTACGCTGCCCGTCATCTGGGGCAGGTTCCCCGCGTCGGCCGGGTGGAGCTGGCCAGCCGTGCCTGGTTCAACGCCAATCTGGAAAGTCCCCCCTTCTACGTCCCGGCGGTGATCACCAACATCCTGTTTGTGATCACCATGCTGCTCTCCGCCATGGCCATTGTGCGCGAAAAGGAGATCGGCACCATCGAGCAGGTCATTGTTACCCCGATCCGCAAAGGAGAATTCATTCTGGGCAAGACGATCCCCTTTGTGCTGATCGGTTATATCGATGTAGCCCTGATCAGCCTTGTTGGTTGGCTGGTGTTCGAAACGCCGGTGCGTGGCAGTTTGTGGCTGCTTTTCCTGGCAACCACACTGTTCCTGATGAGTTCCCTGGGTATCGGGCTCCTGATCTCAACAGTCAGCCAGACCCAGCAACAGGCCATGATGAGTGCCTTCTTCATCATCTTTCCGGCCATGCTCCTGTCCGGTTTTGCCTTCCCGATCGAGAACATGCCACTGTCGGTACAGTGGCTGACACTGCTAAACCCGTTGCGTTATTATATGGTGGTCATTCGGGGAATCTTTCTCAAAGGGGTGGGGCTAGTCATTCTCTGGCCGCAACTGGCGGCACTGGCGGCTATCGGGCTGGTGGTCCTGTCGGTTGCGGTGGCTCGCTTCCGAAAAACTGTGGGGTAGGGTGAGGGACGTATTCTCCATAGCCGGAATTCAGTAATGGGGTGGTCGTTCTTCTTCGTCCGGGTCCCGCGCAGTTGATGGGTCAAGTGTGCGCAGCTGTTCGCTGATTATACTGAAACCCTGCTCCAGCCTTGCAATTATCTGCTCCTGCCGGTAGACGGTTTCGTTAAGCTCCTGGATGGTGTGTTCCTGATGCATGAACCTCAGTTCAAGTTCTGTGATGCGGTCTTCCATGGTGTCTTCCACGCGTCATGCCCCCTTTTGCGCCAAAACAATGAAACTGCTCATATGTGAATCACATGCAAACGTAAGGTGGTTTCTGCTTTTAGTCAAGCTGTTAGGCGTTTAAGAGTGTTGCAGCACGTTTCACTGCTTTTGACGGCTTTTGAGGGTGTCACAGGTTTACATGACAAGCGAAACAAAGTGCACTTCCCTTGTTGTCGATCACCAGATGGTATTTTGCCTGGTTGTTCAAATTGTGGCATGACAGGCAGGTTGTCTGGCCATTATAAAGCCGGATGCCTTTTTGCCGTAAGGAATCGACTGGCGCATAGGAGTCTCCCCGCCCCCGGGGTGGGTATTCCTTTGCAACCGAGTGTGCCGTTCCGTGGTTGCAGTTTCTGGTGCAAAAGGCAGTATTGGAAGTCACGGTGCCATCGTGGCAGACAATACATTCACTGCTGTCCCCGCCAAGTTCGATGAACTGGCCATGGTGGTCAACCATTTCAGAAGACGAGGCGCCTGTAAGCGTAAAAGATATAAATACCAGCGTCAAAACCAGTAAGAAAAGTGTTGTTTTCATCGTGAACTCTCCAGTAATGCCTTGATAAGGCAAGGATTCATTATGAACACATGGCTATTGCCAAAGGCATCACTTCAGCTCCCACACCGTCAGTTCGGCTACCGAGTGCTGGAACTTGCGCCGTGTCTCACGGATCACGAATGGGACGTCGCGCGGTTCGCCCAGCAGGCGGAAGTGAGGTAACAGAGCCGCCTTCAACCCGTCCAGGGTCCATACCGGCTCACCTGCCTCGCGGTAGCCCCCCAGCCATTCCTCCTTCTTGGTGAACTCCTCAGACCAGCTATAGGGAGAGGTGATTACCAGCAGGCCACCCGGGTTCATGCGCTCGTGGATGGTCCCCAGGAAGCGGCGCGGCGAATAAAGGCGATCGATCAGGTTGGCGGCCAGCACCAGGTCGTAACTTCGGAACTTGTCCGGCAGATTGCAGGCATCGGCCTGGTAGAAGTCTACCCGTTCCCGGGTGCCCTGCAGCCCGAGATCGGTCAGTGAGACCTCGTGGAAAGAGACGATCTCCCCTTCCTCGGGGAAGGCGTAACGCAGAAAACCTTCCTCTTGCATGCGGGTTGCCAGGCGGAAGAAGCGGGTCGAGAAGTCCAGGCCGGTCACTTTTTTAAAGCCGCCCTTGGCCAGTTCGAAGGAGGCCCGCCCCACGGCGCACCCCAGATCAAGGGCATGCCCCTTGGTTCGCCCCTCCAACAGTTCCAGGCAGATCCTGGCGCATGCTGTTGCGAAAATGGGCACACCGAAGTGTTCCGGCCCATAGTGGGCGTCGCAGTACTGGGCCGCCAGGGCGTCGCTCTCGTATTGATCGTCGTGGATCACCACCGGCGCGGCGCTCTCAACATAGCGGAAACCGGCATGCTGAAAGAAGTGCCGCCGAAAGGCGTAGCGCGCATCGCGGGTGGCCTCGTTGCCTGTGGAGATCCATGAACCTCCCTTGATCAGGTTGTGCTTGGTGTCGAAGGTGGGGGTGGAAAAATCGTCATACCAGGGATGAATCTCGAAACCGTGAAAGGCGTATATCGGGGTTTCGGTCCACTGCCAGACATTGCCGAGCACGTCGTAGAACTCGCCGAAAGGGAAGCGGTCCACCGGGCAGGATGAACTCCACTGTTCCAGGTTGATGTTGCCAGGCGCACGGTCCCAGTAGGGTTGGTCGGGTATGTTGCAGATGTCCCGCAACCGGTTCCATTCGTCTTCGGTGGGCAGGCGGATCGGTTTGCCGGTCCGGGCGGCCTTCCAGTTGCAAAAGGCCTTGGCTTC
>JBGSQD010000037.1:0-3306 GCA_041738275.1 Geobacterales bacterium | reverse complement strand
ACGTTCTGGTAGTTGGCAGCCTCTACCGGACCACCTTTCTTGTCAGAGAGCGGAAGGGCGCGAACACCGGAGGTGGCGTAGCCGATGCCGGAGTAACCGATGCCGGTAAGATCGTGGGCGACGCCTTCCACCACCGAAGCCGAGCCGGGCTGCTCTTTTACACTGTTCTTGTAGTCGCCGTTCTTGAGCGCATGCTCCTTGAAGTAACCATAGGTTCCGGATGCGGAGTTACGGCCATACAGGCTGATCGGCTTTTCACCCAGCTTGCCGGTTACGCCCAACTGTCCCCAGGTGGTGATCTCGGGCACACCGCGCTTGCGGGTCTTGGAGAAGATCGCGTCAACTTCGTCCAGCGACAGGCTCTTGAGCGGGTTGTCCTTGTTGACGTAGACCGCCAGCGAATCCAGCGCCACGCCGATCTTGGTCGGCTTGAAACCGAATTTCTTCTCGAACTGCTCGATCTCGGAGCTCTTCATCTCGCGCGACATGGGTCCCAGTTGCGCTGTGGCGGAAATCAGGGCAGGTGGAGCGGTGCTTGAACCCTTGCCTTCGATCTGGATGTTGACGTTGGGGTATTTCTTCTTGAAGCCTTCGGCCCAGTAGGTCATAAGGTTGTTGAGTGTGTCGGAGCCGATGCTGCTCAGGTTGCCGGCCACTCCGGCGGCAGGGGCATACTTCTTGATTTTGGGATCGATTTTGGTCGGGGCGGCCTGGGATGCAACTACGGTGACCATAAGCAGAGCTGCGGTCAGGATTGACTTCTTGAACATGGAATGTTCCTCCGAGTTGAGTTTGTAACAATGTGAAGAAACTATACCAGATCTTTGTTACAACGAAGTTACAGGGAGGAAAACTGTTGGTTAAATGTGACGGGTGGATAAAC
The DNA here is from genome assembly GCA_041738275.1 of Geobacterales bacterium. Classification (GTDB taxonomy): domain Bacteria; phylum Desulfobacterota; class Desulfuromonadia; order Geobacterales; family Pseudopelobacteraceae; genus JACPFJ01. Next base: position 2,423 of record JBGSQD010000037.1, on the reverse strand, counting down.
CGGTTTTACGGGCAGGCAGGAGGTGTCAAGCAGGAGGTTGGGGGCTACCCCCCCGTCATGAGTCAGCCGATAGCCTTAGTATGGATTTGATATCGACCACCGGGGTGTTGTCAAGCGCTTCGAGCGGGCCGACCTTTAACCTCGTCCCCGTGATCTCGCGTACCGTAACGCGATGCAGACCAAGGGGATTAGGCCGGTTTGGCGAGCGGGTAGCAAAGACGCCGGTCAAGGGCAGACCCTTGTTCCGGCCGGGATGCACCTTCAATGTATCCCGCTGTGACTGGTGAAACCAGGTGATTACAACGATTTCATCACCCACGCTAATGCCGTCCAGTCCCTCGGCAACAGCGGGGTCCAGTTCGATCCAGGCATCTGGGGCACCTTCATAGCCCTGGCGGGGTGCTTCCTCACGGTTGGTTAATGTGGAGCGGACCACCCCGATCGGGTTTAGCGAATAACTGGTTTCAACCATATCCATGTCCTTTTCACCTAACGAGTCAGCGTTTTTTACGCGCCCGGTTGGGCGGGTTGAATGCACTGCCCGCACCTGCTGGAATTGCAATCGGAAAGCTCACATCCGCAGACTGCGCAGGCGTTGACCCATTCAGGATGGCCTGCATTGATGGCACGCATTTGAGACTCAAGGCGCTTCACTTCAGCTTCCATCTCGTCGTTGTACTGAGATTCAAACATAAATTTCCTCGAAAGTTAGAGCTAATTAGCCGCCGGTTACAAGCTGTCTGCCCAAAGAACGGATATGACGATCGTCAGTCCCGCAGCAGCCCCCCAGAATCTTCAAACCAAGTTCCCCGTGCAATCCTGCAACGAGTCTGCCGAATACCTCCGGATCCTCTTCCACCAGGCTGGCGCTTTCGTTCAGTCCTTCGGGGCTGAGCGCGGCTGTGTTTGCCAACAGGCCGATGACCCTCTGCCGAACCAGGGCTGATGAATTGGTTCCGTGCAAGAGTGCCGCTCTGGCAAAGGAGGCATGGGTACAGTTGATCATATAGGCCAGTGGACACGGGGTCACGGCAGCATCAATGGCCGCGATAGCATCTTTCAGTGTCGTACCATCCAACAGTGTTCCTTCAGGACGAACAACGAAACTGATCATGTATGGCCGGCCTGTGGCAGCAAGGGCCAGAGCCAGGCCGGTTGCTTCGCTGAGAGCCGGAAGAGTCGAGGCGAGCAGGAAATCAACCCCGGCATCGGCCAGTTTCACGGCCTGCCAGGCATGGAACTCCTGCGACTCATCGACTGTCAGCGCTTCGGCAGGTTTGTAGGCATCTCCGCGGCAGCTCATCAAGCCACAGATGATGACCTTCTCTGCATACCCTCCGTAACTTTCCCGCAGGGTATCAAGAAACCTGAAATTGTCGCCGTTCACATCTACCCCTGCCAGGCCGGCCGCAGCGATCCTTTCCTGGCTCGCTCGCCAGGTTGGGGTGGACATGAGCAGCGGCACGTCCAACTCACGGCCGATGTCCAGGTACTGCCGGCAGATGCTCTCCAGTGACGTACGTTTCGCATTGTCATAGATAAAAGCGGAGTTGACAAGATAGGGGTCAAGCTCCAAGTCCTTGTTGCGGCGCAGACGCTCGATAACCGCACCTTCACCAAGGACAAAAGGAGAGTTATTAAGAAGTTTTTCAAAAGCAGTATGATTCATTTTGCTAGTTGGGTTCATATAAATCCACAGAAAACGTGATATTTAATCCGGCAGGCCTAGCGCTTTATTATGCGCTGTTTCTTGTAGAATGCCAGAAAATCGCTTGGAGAAAAAACTTTAACTCCCAAACAAAGGTCTGGCGGGAAGTGGATATGGTTACCCGTTACGATACAAACCGCTTTTGCGGCGATTGCAACTTCAAGAAAAGGTTCGTCATCAATATCCGGTAGAGATTGCGGTAGAGGGGATGAGGCGACTACTAGTCCACGGTAATTAATATGATCAAGTAAGGCATCAATCTTGTCTTTATCAAACTTGAATTTTGGGCGAATAAGAACATCTTTGTATTCTGTTATGATTCGGGCATCAAAGGCCAGTTTTAGTTCAGCGGACGAAACCATGCGAACGATTTCACCGCAAGGACCGAACGGTGATAAAAGACCGGACACTAGAACATTAGTATCAAGGACAATATTCATTTCTGTAAAATACGGCTTTTTCGAACAGCCCTGATTTCTGCGTCGATTTCATCCATGGTTAGAGTGTTGGTTCCATGGTCATCGGATCGACGCTGAATGCTTGAGACTGCTTCAACAGCACGTGCCTGTCGAAATGCAGTCAGCGACTCTTCAAGATTCGATTCACTGATAGCAGCAAGAATGGCAATTGGCCTTCCATTACTTGTGATTATCAACTCACGATCCGACGGGAGATCTTGCCAAACCTGAGCAGATTTACTTCTTAAATCACGGAC
>JBGSQD010000341.1:0-2943 GCA_041738275.1 Geobacterales bacterium | reverse complement strand
CGGCGGCGAGCGCTGCGTGGCCTGCTACCTCTGCTCGGCTGCCTGCCCGGTGGACTGCATCTCCATGCAGTCTGCCGAGCAAGAGGATGGCCGGCGCTATGCGGCCTGGTTCCGGATCAATTTCTCCCGCTGTATCTTCTGCGGCCTGTGCGCCGAGGCCTGCCCGACCCTGGCGATCCAGATGACACCGGACTACGAGATCTGCAAGCGCAACATCATGGACCTGGTCTACGAGAAAGAAGACCTGCTGATCAACGGCTGCGGCAAGGATGACAGCTATAATTTCTATTGTCACGCCGGTATCGGCGTGGCCCAGAATCGTGGTGAGGGGTTGGAGGAAAGCAAGCCGGTGGATGTACGGAGCCTTATGCCATAGTAACGCGCCCTTTCCGCCATCTCGGCGTTGCTCTGCTCGATTGTTTGTGCGGCATACCTGTCAGTATGCCTCCGCACAATCGCTTGAGCGCCTTGACCTGACGAAAAAATCGCGTTCCTCACAGGACTATAAATAAATATGGAACAAGCCATCTTCTACATACTGGCCGCGACAGCGGTCATTGCCACGCTCCTGGCCATCACCGAAAAGCACCCGGTGCATGCCATCCTGTTCCTGGTGACCTCGCTGTTCTCCATGGCGGTGATCTTCTACCTGCTGATGGCGCCCCTGGTGGCTGCCTTCGAGGTGATCCTCTACGCCGGCGCCATCATGGTGCTGTTTCTGTTCGTGATCATGATGCTCGACCTGGGGCATCCGGAGAAAGGGCTTGCCCCGCACTGGCGTGAATGGCTGCCGGCGCTGCTGCTTTCTGCGGTCAGTATCGGTTCGCTGGTGACGGTGATCGTCTCCCGCCATACTGCCCCTGCCGCCCCTGCAGTTATGCCGACAATTCGGGAGTTGGCCGTCAGCCTGTTCCGCGAGCATGGTTTGGCGGTGGAGATTGTGTCGCTGCAACTTTTGTTTGCCCTGGTGGGTGCGCTGTATCTCGGCAAACAGTCCAAAGGCAGGGATTCCGAATGATCGTCCCGCTCGAACATATCCTGATCCTGGCCGGCCTGCTGTTTTTCATCGGCATGGGCGGGCTATTGGCCTGGCGCGCCAACCTGATCATGATGCTGGTCTGCATCGAGGTCATGCTGAATGCCGTCATGCTGGTCTCCGTAGGTGGCTCGGCCCGCTGGGGTAATGCGGACGGCCAGCTGTTCGCGATCTTCATCATGGCGCTGACATCAAGCGAGGTCTCGCTGGCCCTGGCCATGGTGGTTTATCTGCACCGGCGGCGCAAGACGGTCAATACGGATATGTTCAGAGACATGAAGGGGTGAGTTAGCTTCATTGATATAAGTAATACGCAGAAGCAACATCCTGACGAACATATTCCTGAATCCGTGATGCCTTCACGCCTTCACTTGCCCGGAACGCCTTATGTTTTGGCTTTCTCTGGCAAAGGTACTGTTCGACGGAGGACAACCTGAATAACAGGCTTGTTCCGGCGTAAACGACGGTCAACTCCGGCATTCCGCGCGCTACGGCGTTTCGGCATCACGGATCAGGATATTGATATCCATGGAAACAGGGAAAATATGAAAAGAATTTGCGCATGGTGCAAAAAGGGCTTGGGAACGATCTTTTCTGAACTCCACGCAGATGACATTATTACGCATGGCATCTGTGATGAATGCCAAAAGAAACTCCTTGGGCCGCAAAAGGTTGTATGGCTGGAATTTCTGGACAGCCTGAACATGCCGGTAGTAGTTATCGACGCGACAGTGCATGTGGCAACTGCAAACAAATCAGCGAGAATAATTCTGCAAAAAGATTTGCCGGAAATAGAAGGGATTCTGGGCGGCGTGGTCTTCGAATGCGCTTATTCTTTATTGCCGGAGGGTTGTGGCAACACTGTTCACTGCTCAGGCTGCACAATAAGAAACACGGTGATGGATACATTTAAGACTGGCAGTAGTCATTTGAAGGTTCAGGTATCACTGACTCAAGGCACCCCTGACAATAACCAGGAAATCATTTTTCTGATATCCACCGAAAAAGTCATGGACGCAGTCCTGCTGAGAATTGATAGTGCAGGCAATGACTGAGATGTACAACAGCAGGCTGCTGCGGCGAAGTCCGCTACCCCCTTAATCATTATATGCTATTGCACCAAGGGAGTTTGCCAGGCCTTTCCTGCATGATGAATGGCTTTAAACGAAAGAACCAATGAAACTCTACCTCGTCCTCATACTCCTGCTTCCGCTCTGCGGCGGCCTGATCAACGCCCTGACCGGGAGCAAGCTTCCGCGACGCGTGGTTGAGGTAATTGCCTGTGCCGCCATCTGGGGGGCATTTGTCTGCTCCGTGCTGGCCGCACTCCAGTTCAGCGCTCCGGTAAGGATCGAATACTCTTCATGGCTCTCCGCCTTCGACTTCAAGGCTCCAATAGCGTTCTACCTTGACCAGCTTTCCCTTGCCATGACCCTGATGATCACCTTTGTCTGCGGCCTGATCCACCTGTACTCCGTCGGCTACATGAAGGACGATCCGTCATTTGTCCGCTACTTTGCCCTGCTGAACATCTTCGTCTTTGCCATGCTGACCCTGATCCTGGCCGAAAACCTGCCGCTCCTTTACCTGGGGTGGGAAGGGGTCGGCTTCTGCTCCTACGCCCTGATCGGCTTCTGGTACACGGAGGAGAAGAACGCCACTGCCGGGCGCAAGGCCTTTATCGTCACCCGCATCGGCGACACCGCCTTCGGCATTGCCATGGTCTGGATGTACCAGCTCCTGGGCACTGTATCCATTACCGAGCTGAACGGTATGGGCTTTCTGTTGCCGGCCGGGATCATCACCGCCCTGGGGATCCTGCTGCTGATCGGCGCGGCCGGCAAATCGGCCCAGCTGCCGCTGTCGGTCTGGCTGCCGGACGCCATGGCCGGTCCCACGCCGGTCTC
>JBGSQD010000312.1:0-7849 GCA_041738275.1 Geobacterales bacterium | reverse complement strand
GGCCAGTATTTTGTGCCGGTCTTGGCGCAAGTTGGACATTTAAGTTGACCGGCATTATTACCTAAAAGCTGATATATGCACTTCTGGAATGAACCCTGATGCGAAAGTTCTGACGATTGATTCCGGTGTAAGGACTTTAACAATGGAATTTGTTGAAACTTTCTTGTCATTTGGGCTGTACCCTGCAAAAGACCAGCGGTACCTCAGAAAAAAGTTCTCGTCTAATATTCGTATTGTCTTTTTTAGTAAACTTTGGGAGGCATGTAATCCAGCAGTTGTGCTGCCATGGCTTCGATGGCTTGACAATCTGCTTTTGGTCGTTGTGAAGTATTCCGCGATTACCGAGCCAAGCACCATGTTCAGAGGTCACATGGAGGTTCCCCCAAGGATCAACTTTGTTTTGCAACTTTAAACCCTTGTTTATTGCAACAGTTTGTTCAACTGTTGCAATTGGAGTAGTAGAGATTGAATTTGTCTCCGGCTACGACCTTCAAAAATGCGGGACAGATTTATTTTATGGTATTGAACAAAATAATGATTAAGCACCGTAAATTTACCATAATTATTTGTCAAGGCAAATGGGGGAGTCGCCAGATGTGCAACTTAAACGTGTTTCAAGGTAATTTACGTTAAATCTATTAACTGCTTATGCCAAACAATCTGAAATCAAGCCACTTGTCGCCAGCCTGCCCCGGCTTGACATGCCACGGGTTTCGGACTACAAGAACAGGACGGTTATCGGGTTTTGGTACAGCTCAATCCGTGACATTTCGATTGCTTGATGGAGAAAATTCATGCCACCAAAGGTATCATTCGTCGGCGCGGGTCCGGGCGCAACCGACCTCATCACCATCCGCGGGGCACGGCTCCTGCGCCATGCCGATGTAGTCATCTTCGCCGGCAGCCTGGTGGACCGTAAGCTCGTCCAGCTCTACGCCGCAACAGCCGATATACACGACTCGGCGGGCATGACCCTGACCGAGGTCCTCACCGTTATGACGGACACCATCGCGGGTGGTAAAAACGTGGTGCGGGTGCATACCGGCGACCCCTCGATCTACGGTGCCATCCAGGAACAGATGGAGGCACTGGACCGCCTGGATATAGACTACGAAGTGGTGCCAGGCGTGACCAGCGCCTTTGCCGCTGCCGCCGCACTGAAACAGGAACTGACCCTGCCGGAGGTTTCCCAGACGGTGATCATTACCCGTATGGAGGGCCGCACCCCGGTGCCGGAGCGGGAACGACTGGGCAAGATCGCCGCTATCGGCGCAACCATGGTTATTTATCTGTCGGTGGGAATGATTGAGAAGGTGGTAGAACAGCTTCTTGAAGGCGCCTATTTGCCGGAAACAGCGGCAGCCATTGTCTGTCGCGCCTCCTGGGAGGACGAGCAGATCATCGAGTGCACCCTTGCCGACATCGCCGCCAAGGTACGCGAGGCCGGCATCGACCGCCAGGCAATGATCATCGTGGGGGATGTGCTGGCGGCAAAGCGCGAAGGACTCAAGGTTAGATCACTATTGTATGACGGCGGGTTTGCCCACGGTTTCCGGGACATTGTGACCTGAGATGCGCATCGCCATTATCGCCATAACCCGCAACGGTGCCCTGCTGGGACAGAAACTGCGGGAGGGATTGAGCGGAGCGGAGCTGTACGTCTCCCGCCGTTATGCCGGCCAGGCCGGGCCGGACAGGCAGCTGTTCGATCCCGCTGAGCTGAAGGAGCTGACCGCCTCGCTCTGGCACGAGATGGACGGCTTCGTCTTCATCATGGCCAGCGGCATTGTGGTGCGCATGATCGCACCATTATTGGAATCAAAAGAAAAGGACCCGGCGGTTGTCGTCATGGACGATGCCGGCAAATTCGCCATTTCACTGCTCTCCGGCCATCTGGGTGGGGCCAACGAACTGGCGGAACGCTGCGCCTTCATCAGCGGCGCCCGGGCGGTCATCACCACCGCCACCGACGCCAATGATCTCCCCTCCTTCGACATGCTGGCCAAGGAGCAGGATTGGGCCATCGAGGACATCTCCCGGGTCAAGATCCTTAACCGCCTGCTGCTGGATGGCGAGGAGATCGCCGTGGTCGATCCCAGCAGCCGGACCCGCTGCTGGTTTCACGGCCGGGGCAAACTATGTTTTTACGATTCCTATGCAGAGGCCATGGACAGCCGGGCAAAAGGGTTTCTATTCGTCACCAACCGCCACCTCCCCTCCCAGAGCATGCCGGACAATCTGCTGATCCTGAGGCCGCGCAATCTGGTGCTGGGTATCGGCTGTAACCGGGGCACGTCGGCAGAGGAGATCGATGATTTTGTCAGCATCCAGCTGAAAAGGGCCTTCCTGGCCCTGAAGAGCGTCAAGCGCATTGCATCGGCAGATGCCAAGCGCGACGAAGCAGGGCTGATCGCCTACGCCGAACAGCACAACATCCCACTGGACTTTTTTGCCAGCGAAGAGCTGAACCAGGTCAGCGTGCCGTCTCCGCCGTCACGACATGCCCTGGCTGCCATCGGAGCCAAGGGGGTGGCAGAGCCTGCGGCAATCCTGGCCTCGGACAATGGCAGATTGCTGCTGAGAAAGGTCAAATCCGACAACGTCACCCTGGCGGTGGCGGAGGTAAATTATGCCTGATATTTCCATGAAACCAGCCATTGCCATCACCATGGGCGACCCCTGCGGAGTCGGTCCCGAAATCATCATCAAGGCGCTGGCGCAGCCAGAGATCGGGAAGATCTGCGTACCGTTCGTCATCGGCGATGCCATGGCCATGGCGCGTGCCCTGAAGGTCTGCGGTTCAACCATGCAGTTGCGGCAGATTGCCTCGCCCGAGGAAGCGCAACAGGCGCCTGCAGGCACTATCCCGCTACTGCCTGTCTCCCGGCTTGGTGATGAGGATCTGATATACGGCAAACCAACAGCGGCGAGCGGCGATGCCGTGTACCGTTACATCTGCACCGCCGCCCGCCTCTGCCTGGACGGCAGTGCGGCAGCCATGGCCACCGCACCCATCAGCAAGGAAGCCATGCACAGGGCCGGACATGACTATCCGGGGCATACCGAACTGCTGGCTGAACTATGCGGGACAGACGATTACGTGATGATGCTGGCGGGTGATGTGCTGCGGGTCAGCCTGGTGACCATCCATGAGGCGCTCAAGGATGTGCCCGGTCTGGTCAGCTTTGACCGGGTATTGAAGACCATACGGGTGACCGCTGCCGGTGTGCGCCGCTTGACCGGTGCTCAACAGCCGCGCCTGGCTGTGCTGGCCCTCAACCCGCACTGCGGCGAGGGAGGCATGTTCGGCAGCGAGGAGCGCGACATTATCGGACCGGCCATTCAGGCCGCTTGTGCGGAAGGGATAAACGCTGTCGGGCCGCTGTCGGCCGATACCCTGTTTCACTTCGCCCAGCAGGGAGCCTATGACGGAGTGGTGGCCATGTACCACGACCAGGGGCTGATCCCGCTCAAGATGCTGCATTTTGACGACGCAGTGAATGTAACGCTGGGGCTGCCGATTATCCGCACCTCGGTGGATCACGGCACAGCCTATGATCTGGCAGGGACAGGAAAGGCTTCGGAGAGCAGTCTGCTGGCGGCCATCAGAATGGCCGCTAATATGGCAAGGACACAGGTATAGATATTATGGTAGAGAAATGAGCGTTTTAACGCAAGAAGCCCCGCCGGTATCGGCGGGGCTTCTTTGCGTTCACCCTTTGAGCGCGTTGAGGATCTTGTCGGCGACATCCTTGCCGCTGATATTGTAGGTGCCGGAGGCCAGCTGCTGCCTGATGGCTTCCACTTTTTCACGCCGGATTTCATCGTCGTCCTGAACGGGTGTTTTCATCTGTTCCACAGCCGTCGAGAGCTCGACGCTGAAGGCGTTATCCGCTTTAGCAGGATGCGGTGAGCCGTCCTTCGGGTGGGCGACGGCCTTTTTGTTTGTGGCATCCAGTGCTGCAATATAGGTTTGTATACCGCTATCGATTTTCATGGCTGAATCCTGTGAAACCATATTTACTATCTTCTGATTTCTTTATCGGAATTTCCACCATAAACTTTAACAAATACATTATTTCCCTGTCTCAGCCCGGATAAAACCTGCGTAAATCTGGTCGGTTCCCTTGATGTGACAGGATATCCACTCTTTGAGAAAATCAAGGGTTTCCTTACTTAGATCATCACCGTCCTGAAAGCTTTTCTGGATATGCATCACCCTCTTGACGAAAAAATCGTGTTCCTGGCGATGGCTGGCAAGTCCGGGGAAACCATGGGACAGCATCAGGCGCTCCTCGTCCTCGAAATGAATGGCAATATAGCGGATAAGCTCCTGCAGGACATAGCTGATGAGCAGTCCGCCGGTGCCTTCCCGCTCTGATGCATCGAGATCGCTGATCATTGATATGAGTCGCTGATGCTGTTCATCGACAACGGGAATATTCAGGACAAAACTGTCATTCCATTCAAAAACTGACATTAATCACTCCTCTCCATTCTTCTATTATGGAATTGCCTGCTTCAGGTCCAGTTCCCGCACGGCCCCGAAGGCGGCAAGCGGCTTGTCGAATTTGGTATCGTCACCTACCACCACCAGCTTGAAGGCCTCCGGTTTCAGATGCCTTTTGGCGGCATTAAGCACATCCTCTTTGGTCACCCTGAAGATGTTGGCGCGATATTTTTCCAGGAAGTCGGGAGGATAGCCGTAGTACTCCAGCCTGGCGCGCTGTGTCACAATGGAGGCCGGACTGGTGAAGCCGAACATGAAGGAGTTGATGATATACTCCTGGGCGGATTTAAGTTCCTGGTCGCTGACCGGTTCCCTGGTTATACCGGCAATGATGGCCTTCATCAGATCGATAGCCTTGGCGGTGGATCCGGCCTTGGTCTCGGTCTCGGCAATAAAGCTGCCGCTAAAGCGCCGGCCGATGTCAAAGTGGCTGCCTACGTTATAGGCCAGCCCCTGGTTGGTGCGGATCTCCGTGGTCAACCGCGAGGTAAAGCTGCCTCCCAGGATATAGTCCAGTATCCTTAGTGCGTAGATATCGGGGCTGTCCTTGGTTATGCCCAGGTGCCCCATGCGGATGACTGTCTGGTTGACATCTTTTCTGCCATAGATAACCTCGGGGGCGAACCGCTGCAGCGGCTGGGGAATGTCCGGCAGCACCAGGGGCGCAGCTTTTTCATCCCGGCCAAAGAGCGCATTCAACTCCTTGATCATGGCAGCCCGCTCAAAGTCGCCCGATATTGCCAGAATCGTGTTGTCGCTCCGAAAGTATCTTCGGTGAAAATCAAGCATATCCTGACGGGTGATGGCCTTGACCGATTCATAGGTCGGCACCGCGCCCAGAGGATGCCCGGCATAGATCGCCCTGTTGATCTCGCGGCTGCCGATCTGCTTGGGATCATCGTTCTGGCGGCGCAGCGACTCGATTATATGTTTGCGGGCAATGTCCACACGCTTTTCACTGAAGTCGGGGGCCAGCAGCACATCCCTGAAGATCTGCAGGGTACGGCTGAAGTTTTTCGTCAGGGTGGTCAAAGAGACCAGGCCCATATCAGAGCCGATTCCGCTCTCCACGGAAGACGCCATAAACTCCAGCTCGTCGTCCATCTTCTCCGGGGACAGACCGCCGGCGCCGCCGCTGCGCATGACACTGCCGGTCAGACTCGCCAGGCCTGACTTGGCGACCGGTTCATAAACCGAACCGGTCCGCACCATGGCGGTTATGTTGATGATGGGCAACTCAGGATCACGCAGCAGGTAGACCGGCATGCCGCACTCCAGCACAACCCGCTCGGCCTGGGGAATTTCGAAGCGCAGCTCGGGAAAGGTCATGCTGCGGGGAGTGGTTTTTATCGCATCGCCGGCAAAAACCGTAGCAAACGAAGCAATTACCATGCAAAGGGAGATAATGAGCTGTCTCATTTGCCTTCACCTCCCTTTTTGGTGATAAATCCGACCGTACGGTTCTCGCGGGTAAAGTACTCTCGGGCCACCCGCTGGATGTCGGCCGGCGTGACCTTTTCCACCTTGCGGCGGTATTCGACCATGTAGCGCCAGTTGCCGGTTATGGCCTCATACTCGGTCAGATTACGGGCAAGACCGCCGTTGGTACCCATACGACGGGCCTCCTCGAACTCGATCTTGTTAAGGATGCGCTGCAGGTCACGCTCGGCTACAGGTTCGGCCTTGAGCAGATCCAGTTCAGCCTGGATTGCCTGTTCAACCTCGCTGATCGAATGGGGAGCCCTGGGATTGGCACTGATGACAAACAGGTTCGGAAAACGGCTGCCAGGTGCGTCAAAGGCGCCGATATCGGTAACGATCTGCTTTTCTATCACCAGTTTCTTGTATAAACGTGATGTACGGCCACTCCCCAGAATCATATTGATGACGTCGAACACATAATCATCCGCTGCCAGGATGCCTGGTTTATGGAAACCCATGATCAGCGTCGGCTCTGCCTCGGCCACCAGTTCGATGCGACGCTCGCCGGCCTGCTTCGGCTCTTCCGCCGTGACCGCCGGCAGCGCCTTGCCGGGCAAAATCGCCCCGAAATAACGCTCCACCATGGCGATGGTCGCCTTTGGGTCGATATCCCCAACTACGGCAACAATGGAGTTATTGGGCGCGTAATAATTATGAAAGAACTGCTCGGCCTTGGTGCGGGTCAGGTTCTCGATGTCCGGCATCCAGCCGATGGTCGGCTGACCGTAGGGATGGGCCAGAAAGCTGGAAGCAACAAAGGTCTCCCACAGCTTGCTCTCCGGATCGGCATCATAGGAGCGGCGCCGCTCCTCCATCACCACTGACCGCTCGGTATAAAACTCGCGCAGCACCGCATTCTGCATCCGGTCGGACTCGATGGCAGCCCACAATTCAAGTTTGTTGGCCGGCAGGCTGATCAGGTAGGTGGTGCCGTCGCGACTGGTAAAGGCGTTGTAGCCAACACCGCCGTTTTTTGCATACAGCTCGAAGAATTCATCCTTTATGACATATTTTGACGCTTCACCTTCCAGCGCCGCAAGCTCTTTTTCCAGCTGGGCGATCTTGCCCTGGTCGGCCTTGCTGCGTTTGGCCTTCTCGGCCGTGAGCAACTGAGCGGTCTGCTCGATCTTGTCCAGGAGCGGTTTTTCAGCAACATAATCTTTGGTGCCGAGGGTCGTCGTACCCTTGAAGAGCATGTGTTCCAGCAGATGGGCAATGCCGCGCTCATCGCTGCGCTCGTCCACACTCCCGACCCGGAAGCGGATCCAGGCCGAAACCGTAGGCGAGGTATGCCGTTCCACCATCAACAGCTTCATACCGTTTTTGAGGGTATGCTCCATAACCTTTTCTTCCAGACCCGCTGCGTGGAGAGAGCCGGTAAACAGGCACAGCGTTACGATCATCATCCAGATTTTAATCATGCAGAAACCTTTCCTTTGTGGCCAGAGGCCACGAATGCGCTAGAATACTGAAAACTTGATGTATTTGCGCGGGTTTTCCTTGAAATCCTTGATCAGCGCATCCACATCACCAACCATCCGGTTCATCCGTTCGTACAAATCCTTGTCGGTGAGCAGCATGCCGGCCGTGCCCTCGCCGCTCTTGACCTTGCTCGCCACCTCCTCAATGGATTTGACCGAATTATCGGCCCGGGTGAGCACTGATAGCCCCTTGTCATAGAAGGAGCGGTCATTGATCAGCATGCCGAGCGTACCATCCGTGGAGGTAATCTTGCGATTAAGTTCCCGGACATCGTCGGCGGCCTGATTGCTCTTTTCCGCCAGCTCCGTCAACCTGTTGTACAGCGTCTTGTCGTAAATCAGCTTGTTGAGCGTACCATCCGAGGCCCTGATATCC
>JBGSQD010000096.1:0-4517 GCA_041738275.1 Geobacterales bacterium | reverse complement strand
ACTCCGCCACCGCCTGGGCAACCGTGGAAGCCAGGCCATCAGGAACCGCCCTTGCAAGAAAATCGGTATTTTCCACGTCATGGGCAATGCGGACCATTGTCTCCACCGATTCTATGGGATAATCGCCCGATGCCGTTTCCGCCGAAAGCATGATTGCATCGGTGCCATCCACAATGGCATTGGCGACATCCGATGTTTCGGCGCGGGTCGGCCGCGGGTTGCGGATCATGGAGTCCAGCATCTGGGTAGCGGTTATGACCGGTTTACCGGCCCTGTTGCAGGCCTGGATGATCTTTTTCTGGTAGATCGGCACCTTTTCCGGCTCAATCTCGACCCCCAGATCGCCACGGGCCACCATGACCGCATCGGTGACCTCAAGGATCTTTTTGAAGTTGCGCAGCGCCTCCGGCTTCTCGATCTTGGCCACGACAGGCGTATCCTTTCCCTTTGCCGCAATAAGCTCCTTGATCTGTTCAATATCCCCGGCAGTGCGGACAAACGAAAGCGCAATGAAATCAACCCCGGCTTCCAGGGCAAAATCAAGATCGATCAGATCCTTGGCCGTAAGGCAGGGTGCGGACACGCTCACACCGGGCAGATTGATCCCCTTGTTGTTTTTGAGCAGTCCGCCGGTAACAACCAGGCAGCGAACCCGTTCACCATCAAGCGCCACAACCTTCAGCTCCATCAGACCGTCATCCAGCAGGATCCTGGAACCGGGATGGACATCATGCGGCAGGGAGCGGTAGATGGTCGGAATGATATTGCCGCTGCCAAGCACATCATCGGTGGTGATAAACACCTCCTGCCCCTTGGCAAGCAGCATCCCCTCCCCCGCCATCTTGCCGGTCCTGATCTTCGGCCCCTGAAGATCGCCGAGGATACCGACCTGACGCCCCAGCTTGTCCGACACCTTCCTGATGGTGTTGATCAGTTCCAGTTTTTGCGAGTTTTCGCCATGGGAAAAATTCAGCCTGAAGATATCGACCCCGGCCTTCATCAAGCGCTGAATCATATCCGGCGACGAGCTTACCGGGCCGACTGTTGCCACAATCTTGGTTTTACGGGTGGATCTGGGCATCTGAACTCCTTCAATGAATATTATGTTTCACAAAATTCAGCGTGCCGCCTGCCAGAAGTTCCTGGCGTTGACGATCGGAGACCTCAAGCAGTGTGATGATCTCGCGGCCGTTGACAAGCACCGGTATTTCTACCGCTCCGCTCTCCACCAGCTGCCGTACCCCGGGCAGGGAGATCTGATCGCCCTGCTTGAAGAGCTCAATATCAGCCTGATCCTTGAAGATCAGCGGCAGGATGCCGAAATTCACCAGATTGGCCTTGTGAATGCGGGCAAAGCTCTTGACGATCTTGGCGCGAATCCCCAGATAGCGCGGCGCAATGGCGGCATGCTCCCGGGATGACCCCTGCCCGTAATTCTCCCCGGCCACAACGACGCCGTTTCCGGTGGCCTTTGCCCGGGCCGGAAATTCAGCATCCACCTGCTCGAAGACATGCTCACTGATGGCCGGAATATTACTGCGCAGCGGCAGGACCTTGTTACCGGCCGGCATGATATGATCGGTCGTGATGTTGTCCCCCAGCTTGATGACGACCCCGGCCTGCAGGGAATCGGGCAGCGCCTCGAAATCCGGGAACGGCGCGATGTTGGGGCCGGTCTTGATCTCCACCCCTGAGCCGTCCTCCAGCGGGAAGATGATTCCGGCATCGTCCAGCAGGTATTTTTCCGGGTTCCGGACCGCCGGATACGGCTTGATCTCCGCCAGCTTGCGCGGATCGGTAATAACGCCGTAGATACCGGCGGCCGCGGCTGTTTCCGGCGAGCAGAGATAAACCTTGTCGTCCTTGGTGCCGCTCCGGCCGGGAAAGTTGCGCGGAAAGGTGCGCAACGATATCTGATTGGTGCCAGGCGCCTGCCCCATGCCGATGCACCCCAGACAGCCGGACTGGTGAATACTGACGCCGGCCATCAGCAGCATCAACACGCCACCCTCCTGGGCAACGTTCTCCAGTGCCTGGCGGCTGCCCGGATTAACATGGAAGTGCACCCCAGGGGCAATTCGCTGCCCCTCCAGGATCCGGCAGACGGTCATCAGGTCGCGGAAGGACGAATTGACGGAACTGCCCACCAATACCTGATCCACCTTGATACCAGCCACCTCCGACACCTTCACCACATTATCAGGTGACGACGGACAGGCGATCAGCGGTTCCAGCGCGGACAGATCGATTTCATCGTACGCATCATAGGTCGCGCCTTCATCGGCGGCCAACGGCGTCCAGCAGTCGCCCCTCCCCTGGGAAACAAGAAACTGGCGGGTTTGCTCGTCCGAAGGGAAGATGGAAGAGGTAGCCCCCAGTTCGGCCCCCATGTTGCCGATGGTGGCGCGGTCGGTGGCCGAAAGGGTTGCCACCCCTGGTCCGTAGTACTCGATGACCTTGCCGACGCCCCCTTTGACGGTATGTCGGCGCAGCATCTCCAGGATGACATCCTTGCCCGAGACCCAGTCCGGGAGCTTGCCGGTCAGCTTGACCCCCATGACACCGGGACAGGGAAGATTGAAGGGATGGCCGGCCATGGCCAGGGCCACGTCCAGACCGCCGGCGCCGATGCCGATCATGGTGAGTCCGGCCGCGGTGGGTGTATGGGAATCCGCGCCGAGCAGGATCTTGCCCGGCACGTCAAAGCGTTCCAGGTGAACCTGGTGGGAAACACCGTTGCCCGGCCTGGAGAGGTGCACCCCGAACTTCATGGCGGCGCTCGTCAGGAAGGCATGGTCGTCGGCGTTCTTGTAATCGGTCTGCAGCAGGTTATGGTCAATGGACTGGGCAGCCAGTTCCACCTTCACCCTCGGCAGCCCCATGGCGATAAACTCCAGCATCGCCATGGTGCCGGTGGCGTCCTGCAGCAGCGTATGATCGATTCGGATCGATATCTCGGAACCAGGGACCAATGTTCCATCAACCAGATGGGCTTCAAGAATCTTGGTGGTCAGATTTTTCGGCATCATTGCAACCTCCTCAATAATCCTGCTTAATTCGGGTTTGTACCGGTAAAGTTTAATTGATTACTCGCCATTTGCAACCCCGAATTTGTTACCGCAGGGGCAGAAGAAAAAAGGCCATATCCTTATCGGACATGGCCTTGCAATCAATGGGGAGCCGGCTTTGTTTCATTGTTTTGTGCCATCAGCCGGCAAAAACTTCAACTCATTAAAGCTCAATACGCAGAAGCGGCAGTACTGTACTGTTTTTTTTTACCACGGTCTTTTCCGGATAGACAATCTGCCAATCGATCTTCCGGCCGGAGAGAAACGCTGCCGCAATCCCGGCCGCCTGGCGACCCAGCTCGTAGCGGTCGATATCCAATGCCGCCGCGGCACCCAAGTCGATGTAGTTTTCGGAAAACGAGATTACCGGCACGGAATTCTGCTGGCCGAAGCTGAAATAAGCGCCGAACGTGTCGCGGGTCACGGCGGTCGTATCCGGCAGCATCCAGAGCGCGTCGATCTTGCCTGCCAGGCTGGAGAGCATGTCCGGTGTTTCGCGGGGCGTCGCCACTTCGCGCACCACCAGCTCAATACCGGCCAGGGCAGCGGCGCGTCGGGCCTGGTCCAGATACCAGCCGCTTCGGGACGGATTAAGGATCACGCCGACCCGGCGGGCCTTCATGCCCTGGAATATACTCATATAGCGCTCGGGCGCCACGAACATGCTGATACCGGTCAGGTTGGGCTGAAGATCGCTTTGTTTATTGATACCCAGGGTCATCACGGACAGCACCGGCGTGTTCCGGACATTGCGGATAGCCTTCAGCGCGCTATCGCCCACCGCCAGGATCATGCGTGGATGGTCTTCACGCACGATGCGGACCACGTCCACCTCGGCGTAGTCGGACAGCACCAGTTTCCGTTGCGAAGGTGAATGCTCGGCTACAAAGCCTTTCAGCACCTCGTCGTAGGCCGGGTCGCGCCTGCTTTGCAGCACCAGCACGTCGTAGGCCTGGGCCAGGGAGGGGAGCAGGATCGCAAGGGCGAGTATGAGGGAGAGAAGAACTCTCATCAGAACCTCACCCTCATTCCGCCTTCGAACCAGCGTGGTGCATTTGGACGGAAATCTACAACATACTGATCGCCGTTGAAGATATTGTGTACGGAGAAGAACAGTTCCGGTGACAGCTGTTTTTTCGGGAACGGCTTCCAATTCAGGTGCATATCCCAGATCATGGCCGACATGTTGGCGTTGTTATAATCCGGCGACTTCCACCAGACATAGTTGCCGGTCAGGGCGCCGCGCAGGCCAATATCGCTGTTGTCATAATTAAGCCCCAGCTTGACATTCTGCCGCGGGCCGCTCTCGTCGGAGGTCAGATTCGCCTTGGTATCCTTGTCCCAGGATTCGGTATAGGTATAACCGCCGGTCAGGGCCAGGCCGTACAGGGGTGAAGTGCGCAGCTCCAGTTCGGCTCCCTGACGAACCTGGTCATGCAGTGTTACCGT
>JBGSQD010000265.1:0-43879 GCA_041738275.1 Geobacterales bacterium | reverse complement strand
TACCGGAGAAATATCGGCCGGCACTGGTATTGATGCCTTATTTAATGCCTACCAAATTACGATTGGTTCCAGCACGGGAATAACGTTTAAAACCAACAACAGCACTGCTGCGACGGCATTAAACATTCCCGTTGCCACAATAACCGCAAATACCAATGAACCGCTCCCTGTTCTGGTTAATTTATCGCCTGTTGCCAGTGCCGGCACTGCTCAGAATATTGATGTCGGCTCAGTTGTAAATTTAGATGGAAGCGCCAGCAGTGATGCGGATGGCGATACACTGACCTATAACTGGGTGATGACCTCAAGGCCCGATACCAGCATAGCGGAGCTTTCTAGCGCAACCGACGTAAAACCGACCTTTACCGCAGATGTTTTAGGAGACTATGTTGTTACGCTGGTCGTTAGTGACGGAAAGGTGCAAAGCACTGCCTCCTCGGTTACAATAACCGCCTCAGCAGTCAATGTTGCTCCGGTAGCGTTGGCCAGCGGCCCAACCCAGCCTGTCCTCCCAGGCGCTACGGTAACTCTGGACGGCAGTGCCAGCAGTGATGCCGAAGGTGCCACATTGACTTATGACTGGTCATTCATAAACATGCCCATTGGCAGTAATGCTACACTTTCAAGCGCCACCGACGTAAAACCGACGTTCATCGTTGATCTTGCAGGGGAATATGTAGTTAGACTCGTTGTTTCTGACGGAAGAAAGCAAAGTACTCTTTCTTCAATCGTCACGATTACCGCTGCTGTTTCCGGTGTTTGAAAATTGGCGCAAGGGAAGGCCTGCAGAAGCTGAAATAAGCGGCTTAGAATCGAAATATGAAGGCCGGATGTGTGAAGACATCCGGCCTTGTTGTTTGGTAAGATTGTTGGGATTGATGGAGCAGGTTTCTTGCAGACGGCACTTATAGCTGCTCTATTACTGAAACTGATCAAATTACTACCGGTCAGCAACGGGGGGTAACCCCCTCGGTGCCGCCCTTGACTTCCTAGTAGCTATTTGAAGGTATAACGTGCGCCAAACAAAATATTATGGCTGCCATACTCTGCATCGACACCTTTGAACTTGAAGGTCGTTGTTGCCATGTATTTGTATGTCGCATCCAGCATAATGTTTTTCGTCAGCGCGAAGCCGGTCCCGAACCCGCCCTGGTAGGCGAATTGGGTGTCACTGGCCGACTGAACTAGGGTTGCGCCTTGATAGGTAACAGAACTTATGGATGAAATGGCGCCACCGACACCAGCAGTCAGGAACAGATTCAATTTTAATTCATTTGAGACGATGCTGCTGTTTTCCAGATAACCATTCAACATGAAATTTGTCACCGATACGGTGCCATCCATGTTCGCCTTTTGTCCTAATGTGTTCCTCATTCTTGTCAGGTCGCTTGAACGATAGCCAACCTCAACTTCTGCCCGCACTTGCTCAATATTCCAGCCCGGTGTCGTTTCAAAGGAGACACCGGCAGCCAGCCCGGCCATGTAACCGGGATTGAAATCAGTTTTAAGAGAGCCGCTGGAATCAGAAAGTTTGTTGACCGACGTTAAAGGGGAACCAATGGTCAGACCCACATACGGGAATATGTAATCGGCGCAAGCTGGTGACGAAAAAAAGACGGACAAAACAAGCAACACGAAAAGAGACAATTTATTAGGCATGAAACCTCCGAAAATATGTATTAATCCTGTTTTACCACCAAAGGCAGGGTTACGGTGAAGCATGCGCCGGCACCCTCGTTTATTACCTCTATGCTGCCATTGTGATTCATCAGGACACGATTGACGATTGCCAATCCAAGTCCTGTGCCATGTCGTTTAGTTGTAAAAAATGGATTGAATATCTTGGACAGCATTGCATTGGGAATGCCGCCACCAGTATCACTGATGCAGACCTTCACGGTATTATTGTCAGGTGATGCCTTATCCACGGTAACATTGATCAAGCCGCCATTCGGCATGACTTCGCAGGCATTCAGCAGCAGATTGAAAAAAACCTGCTTTAGTTGATAGGAATCCCCCAATACATACCACGGACCACCCTCAAAGCTTGATTCCAGGCGGATGTGATGATCTTCAAGTGTTGTCTCGCAGCTGTCAAAACTATTCTTCAGTATATCTTCAAGATTGCAATGGCTGTAGCAGATGGTAGGTTTGCGTGAAAAAGCCAGAATATCGGCCAGCATCTTCTCCAGACGTGCCACCTCTTTGACAATGGTGTCCGCGTAGTGCTGCTCGCGTGATTCACATGGCAGAACCTTCAACAGTCGACCCGCAAAACCCCCGATGGTAATCAGCGGATTCTTCAATTCATGGGCCATGTTGGCCGCCATCTCACCGATGGCCGCCAAGCGCTCACCATGGTCGAGCCGTTCATGGGCGTCCCGAAGGTTGGCGTGGGCATCCTCGATCCGGTTGTAGAGCATGGAGTTTTCAATGGCCATGCCGGCCTGATTGGCAAAGAGCGTCAGGAAATGCAGGTTATCAGGACTGATCTCCTTGCCGGTAACCGGGTTGTCAACTACGATAATCCCGAGGGTTTTGTCCCTGGCCACCAGGGGAACAGCCGCAAATGCGGTTACACCAAGATGTTTGATGAAGCCGCAGGTTGAACACTCCTGGCAATTCACATCATCAACATAGTAGATGCTGTTCTCCACGATAACCCGCTTTACGACAATGCAATCCTCATCGATCTCTATGCGCGTAGAGCGCACAAGCGCACAGAATTCGGATTCCCACTGACGCGTGATTACATCATTACTGATGTCCCAGCGGCTGCGCAGAGACTCCTCGCCACCGCCGATCACCTCCAGCCCTTCTGCGGTATCTGTTGTAACACCGAGCATCCCTTGCAGGACCCCGGATTTCTCATTGCGTAGAAAAAGCATGGCACGCCCGAACATCGGGGAACTGCCGGAGGTAAGAACCGTAAGGATGAGGTGGGTCAGCTTATTGAGGCGGATCGTGGACAACATGGTATTGCTGAACTGGTAAAGCAAGGCCAGTTCATTGAGCTGCTGGGTAGTTGTGGTCAGTTCACGTGAGATGGGGGCGCCCATAAGTATTTACCTGCAGCTGTGGACATTTGGTAAAAACAACTAGAGCCGTTTTTCCTTCTGCTCCTCTTCCATTTTGCAGTTGATACAAAGGGTTGTGACTGGTCGCGCCTTGAGACGTGCCTCGCTGATCTCCTCGCCGCACTCTTCACAGACCCCGAATTCACCGCTGTCGATGCGATCGAGAGCGTCCTTTATCTTATTGATCAACTTGCGCTCACGGTCACGGATTCGCAACTCAAAGTTGCGGTCCGACTCCTGTGTGGCACGATCTGTAGGATCGGGAAAATTTGATGAATCAGAGGTCATCTCTGTTACAGTCTTGTCTGCTTCGCCCAAAAGAGACTTCATCTCATCGCTCAGGACGTTTCTGAAGAACTCAAGTTTTTCTGCTTCCATGGCCTGCTCCTGACTTCAGTGTTAATTTTACAATTTTAAAGATTACCGTCGGCCAAGTCCAGTAAAAAATGGGTTCACTGCATGAGCAACTGCATGGCTTCGTCAACCGTGGCGACCCCTTGCAGCTTGATCTTTCCTTTTTTAAGCCGTTTAAGGTTGCCAGCCGGAAGAATACAGGTGTGAAATCCGAGTTTTTCAGCCTCGGCTATCCTTTGTTCCGGCTGGGTGATGGCCCGCACCTCTCCTGCCAGACCAACCTCACCCAATACCACGGTCTGGGGGGCAATCGCCTTGTCCAGATGACTGGATGCCACTGCCATTATCATGGCCAGGTCAGCGGCGGGCTCGTTAAGACGGACACCTCCGACCGCGTTGAGGAAGATATCAAGTCCCCCCAGATGCAGCCCGACCTTTTTCTCCAGTACGGCCACCAATAACGCAAGGCGGTTGTGGTCAACCCCGATGGTGGTGCGCCTGGGAACGCCGTAAGATGTCTGGGTAACCAATGCCTGAAGCTCCACCAGCAGGGGACGGCTTCCTTCCAGGGAGGCGGTCACCACTGAACCGGAAACACCCAGCGGGCGTTCCGAAAGGAACAACTCCGATGGGTTGTCCACACCACATAATCCCTCCTGTCTCATCTCGAACACGCCGATCTCGTTGGTAGAGCCGAAGCGGTTCTTTACAGCCCGCAAGATGCGGAAGGGATGACTCCCATCCCCCTCGAAGTACAGTACCGTATCGACCATATGCTCAAGCACCCTTGGACCGGCAATGGCGCCATCCTTGGTGACATGCCCCACGATGAAGACCGGGATGCCGCTCCCCTTGGCCAGCAGCATCAACTTGCCTGCCGACTCCCGCACCTGGCTGACGCTGCCGGGAGCGGATTCCAGTGTCGATGTCCAGACCGTCTGGATGGAATCGACCACCATGGCCTTGGGTTTCAGTGTTGCCGCATGTGCCAGGATTGCCTCCAGGGAGTTTTCCGCCAGGATCAGCAATCGCTTGTGGGAAGCGTTCAGGCGCTCTCCGCGCAGACGGGTCTGGGATGCTGACTCCTCCCCGGACACATAAAGCACCTCACCGGATCGCTCCGCCAGGTTGTGCATGTCCTGCAGCAGCAACGTTGACTTGCCTATGCCGGGATCACCACCGATCAGCACCAGTGAGCCTGGAACGATCCCTCCTCCCAGCACCCGGTCCAGTTCGCCGACACCTGTCTCCACCCTGGTTTCCGATTGTGCCGGCACATCGCAGATCGGTATCGGGCGCGAACGTTCGCCCGGCACACCACCTGGCGTCAGTTTAGCGACAACCTCTTCGGCCATGCTGTTCCAGGCCCCGCAATCCGGACATTTCCCAAGCCATTTGGGAGATTGACTGCCGCATTTCTGGCAGGTAAAAACGGTTTTTTGTTTCACGAAAACTCCTCTTGGGCGTCAGGTCGAAAAATTGTATTAGCCAACGCAACCCCGTCAATGGATACGGGTATCGGCATGCTAAACATTGTCCTGAGTTTTTTGCAATTATCTCTGGAACGTACTCATCCTGTTTATCAGGGTTAGGGTAAAATTTGACAAAGTATATTTTCTGTATATTATTACATATTTGATGTTACTGTCATACAAGGAATAATCAATGGATTTCTATTGCCCACCTTCACTTCAGGGAGTACTGGACGCACTCGGCAGTGTCTACCGGGCGTTACGGGCGTGGAAATTCTATCCCAAAGGGCACCCAAGCCGTAAGAGCAGCATCAAGCAGGCCCATGCCGCCATGATGCTCTTGCTTGATGGCAACAACCTGTCACTTTCCTGCGGTCGCTCCTGTTTCAGCTACCCTGATGGCCAACAGATCAAAGATGTCACCCGCATGTCGGCCTCCCTGTCATACGAACTCTTCATTCGTCGAGTTCAGAAGATCACCTTCCTTTCGGACCTATATCAGGAAGATCTGCTCGAGTTGCTCAGAATATTAAGCATTCCTCCGGAAGCTATCCAGAAGGCCGGCGGCATGGACAAGCTCATGGCAGAGCGCGGCATTCGCACCATCTGGGCCAATGAATTTGATCTCTCGATCATCCGCGGCAGACGCCGTGATGTTGAATCCAAGGGGGTGACACCTCTGGGAGTGGACGAGCTGGAAGACAGCGCCATGAGCGAAGAACTTGAAAAGCCGTTGTCCCAAACAGCTGAACTCAGCCCTGAAGATGAGTTGCAGGCTTTGCTGGCTAAACTTGACACTGTCCTGGACGAAGATGCCTACCTGATGCTTGTTCGTCAAGCCATCACCTGTGCCGATGCCCTCAAGGCACGCCACGAACTGACCCCGCTGCTCCCACTGGCAAAACTGCTTGCTGCTCATGCCGCAGATACCGGTAGAAGCGAAAATTTGATCGAATGCGCCCGCTTCGGAGTTGAGCAACTCGCCATGGGAGAAGAATTCATCTCCTTCCTGTTCGACCGGATGGAAGATACGGACGGCGTTTCCAGGGAGTTCATCCTGGAAATTCTGACCGCGGCAGGGCCAGCCGCACTCACCCTGGCAGTGGAAAAAATGGGCTCCATCGAAAACATGGCCGTACGCAAGGCACTTTCCACCTTGATCGTCAGATTGGGTGAACCAGCAGTGCCTGCCCTCCTGGCGATGCTGGAGGACAACCGCTGGTATATTGTCAGAAGCCTGTCCACCATACTGGGCGATATCGGCAGTCCCGCGGCAGTTTCCGGTCTTCAGAAATGTACTCTGCATACTGACATCCGGGTCGGCAAGGAAGCTATCCGCAGCCTGGCAAAGATCGGTGGAAAGGAAGCCGAGACCGCCATTATCTCCATACTGCGAGCCAAAGATCCCTCGCTCCTTCCCCAGGCGATAACCTCACTTGGTGGGATGAAGAGCAAAAAGGCTCTGGGGGATTTGATGCATATAATTCACAGCGAGGATATGTTCCTGACGACACTTCCCCTCAAGACCAACGCCCTGGCCGCCATTTCGCTGATCGGCGATCAGCAGGCGACCCCTTATCTGGTGAAACTCCTCGAAAAGCGTCACCTGATTGCCCGAAGCCGCTGGGAGCAATTCAAGATTGCCGTTGCGCTCTGTTTGGGGAAACTCGGAGATCCACAGGCCCTGCCTGTTCTCCGGAAGATGGCGAGAACATCCGGGGATCTCGGCCGGGCCTGTACTGAAGCAGCAGATTTAATAGAGCGGACAGGAGGCGGTACCCATGGAGGCGCTTGACAAACAAAGTGCCCTGAAGTTGATCACCCTCTTTTCAGCAACTACCAAGGGGATGGCGTTCTATCCGACATCGCACCCGGCCATTCGTCAACCCCTGCTGGACCTGGACAAAATCCTGGCTGCCGCCCTGGTGCAAACCTCAAGCGTGTCACTGGGGGTTATCGATGGCATCCTGTATTTCGAAGACCATCTTTTTGTCTCGCCATCCACGGCCATTGCCGATCTCATTAACCGCATGTCGGAGAAAAAAATCGGTCGAATGGTCTTTAGCACCGGACTGACCTTTGACGAACTCCAGCGCTTCATCCATCTCTTCTCGGTAAAAACAACCACCCTGGACAAACTCAAAGCCCTGATGCTGGAGGAGGGGATTACCAGGATTCAGCTGCGCCGTCTGGGCGAGGAAAACTTTGACCCACACCCGCACGAAGATGACGTTGAAATAGAGCCCGAGGGCGATCACCTGGCTACCTACGGCCGTGCCCTGAGCGCCATCCGCAACATCTGCCGCGACATTGAACAAGGTCGAATCCCCAACAGCGCACCGGTGATCCGTGTTGTTGACCAGATGGTCAGCATCACCATGCAGGAACATTCCACCCTGCTGGGCCTGACCATGATAAAAGACTATGACAACTACACCTACAACCACTGTGTCAACGTGGGTGTGCTTGCAATGGCGCTGGGCGCATCCCTTGGTCTTGATGCCATGATGGTCAAGGACCTGGGTATTGCGGGACACCTGCACGACATCGGCAAAACCATGATTCCCAAGGATATCCTCAATAAACCGGGCAAACTTTCCAGCACCGAATTTGATGAGATGAAGCGTCACTCAGAACTCGGCTCCAAGATCATCCGCGATATGGATGGTCTCAGCCCGCAGATTGCCCAGATTGTGCTGGGACACCATCTGCATTTCAATCGCAGCGGCTACCCTGACTGGGCCCGTAAACTCCCCTTCAATCAGATGATCGACATCATTGCCATTGTCGACACCTACGACGCCATCACCACCCTGAGGGTCTACCAGCACCCCTGCAATCCCAGGTTAGCCCTGACAGAGATGCAAAAACTGGTGGGCACTTTGCTTGATGGCTCACTGATGAAAAGCTTTGTGGATTTGATGGGTAAATATCCGGTAGGAACAATGGTGCGCCTGGATACCAATGAAGTCGCGGTAGTCTGCCGCCCCAACTCCCTGGACGAAGAAACACCCATTATCCGGGTGCTGTTTGAAGCCGATGGCACGCGTCTGGAGCTGCCCCGAGAACAGCCGCTGGTTGAGGCGGACGGTACCCGCTACGCGGATATCGTGGCAGTGGTTAATCCATCTCTGAAAAATATTGATATCGGTAAGTTTGTGTCCAGCGGAAACTACTGAAGCGGGAGCAGGCTCAATGCCTGTGCCGCTGACTTGCGGGTGGATGAGTGCTGAGAGGTGAGCAATGCGATGATCTGCCCGACAGAGTCATGGTCCCCCAGTTTGGCAAGCGCGATGGCCGCTTCAGCCTCCAGGGTGCCGTCCTGCTTGTCGAGAAAGGGCCGAAGACGTTCACACAGCTCGGGTGATGAGGGGAAATTGGCAAGCGACGCAATGGCGCGTGCCTGGATGGCGCCATTCGCATCATCAAGATGCTCCAACAATACCGGTAGTACAGCAGGGCTGGTGATCTTGCCAAGTACTTCGACTGCCGCCGCCCGGATGCCGTCCTCAGGGCGCCCGGCGCAGTAAATCAGCGGAGCGACAACTCTGTCACCACCGATTTCACCCATGGCAAAAATCGCCCTGATCTTGGTTCCGGTATCCCCTGTCTTGAGCGACTGCATGATTTCTTCAAGGGCACAGCTCCCTTCCAGGCGTTCGATAGCCTCTGCGGCAACGTTGCGCACCTCCGGGTCCGTATCCTTCAGAAGTGGCTGCAATACTGATATCCTTTGGCGAACCGATTCTTTCATGTTTTAATAAATACCAGATTGGCGGCAGTGAGACAACCCTCTTTATTTGTGGCTTGTCTCCTGATTATCCGCCTGCTATAAATAAGAGACAAAGTCAGTCTGAAACCATCTGCACGACACCGACGTCGATGCGAAAAAGTTTACATCCAATACTATCAAATAAGGAGAACAACACAATGCAGGGAACTGTAGAAATCAAGCCGGGACTGTACTGGATCGGTTCCGAAGACCCGGATCTGCGAGTCTTCGACGACCTTTTCCCAACCGAACATGGCACCACCTATAACGCTTATCTGCTCAAAGGAACCGAAAAAACAGCCATAATCGACACTGTGGAACACAAATTTGTCGATGATTACATGGATAAGGTGCGGTCACTGGTTGATCCGGCGACAATCGACTATATCATTGTAAATCATACCGAGCAGGATCACACCGGATCGCTGGCCTTTCTGCTGGAAAACTGTCCAAAAGCTGTTGTGGTCTCATCCACAGCCGCAAAAAACTTCCTCACCAACCAAATGCACAAACCGTTTAACTCACAGACGGTCAAGGATGGTGACACCCTGGACCTGGGGGGGCGACATTTACGTTTTATCATCGCTCCGTTCCTGCACTGGCCTGATACCATGTTTACCCGCCTGGAGGAAGAAAATATCCTCTTCACCTGCGATGCCTTCGGCGCCCATTACTGTAGCCAGGGAAAGATATTCAATGATGAGGTTGACGACTTTACCTCGGCCCGCCATTTCTACTTCGATTGTATCTTCCGTCCCTTCAAGGACAAGGTGCTCTCCGCCGTGGAAAAGATTCGCCACGATGTGATCGACATGATCTGCCCGAGCCACGGCCCCATCATCCGCAAGGATCCCTGGAAGGTCATCCAGCAGTTCGAGGAGTGGAGCAAGCCTAAATCTTTCGGTAAGAAGGTCTTTGTTCTTTACATTTCTCCCCATGGCAATACGGAGATGATGGCTGAGGCAGTGACCCGCGGTGCTGCTATTGACGGCCTTGAGGTGATCAGTTACCATATCAGTCACCTGAGTGCGGGAGAGATCCGTAACTTGATGGAGGAAGCTGATGCGCTGATCTTCGGAATCCCAACCATCAACAGAGATATACCCAAGCCGATGTGGGATGTGCTGGCCTATCTGAGTACGGTCAAGCTCAAGACGAATATCGCCGGCCTGTTCGGCAGCTTCGGCTGGAGCGGCGAGGCCTGCAAAATGGCGGAAGACCGGCTCAAGGGGATGGGCTTTAAATTGCCTTTGCCGGCGGTAAAGTCAACATTTACTCCGACAGAAGAGGTGATGACCCAGTGCGAGGAACTGGGCCGGACCATCGCCGGGGAAGTTCTGCAAAAAGGGTAAAGATCTCCGATATCGTATAAAATCGAGCAGGCCCGCCGATCATCGATGGCGGGCCTGCTTTGTTCAGGGTATACCGGCCGGATTCACGTTATTCCCAACGTTTGTAAAGTCCGTTTTCAATTTTCAGCTGATCCAGCACCTTCCCTACCACAAAATCCACCATGTCGCCGACACACTTTGGCTGGTGATAAAAAGCCGGCATGGCCGGGATGATGCGCGCCCCGGCCCGGGACAGCCGCAGCATGTTCTCCAGGTGAATCTCGCTGAGCGGTGTCTCACGGGGGACCAGCAGCAGAGGCCTGTGTTCCTTGAGCATCACGTCTGCCGAGCGTTCAATCAGGTTGCCGGAGATGCCGCAGGCGATGCGCGCCAGGGTGCCCATGCTGCAGGGGGCAACGATCATGGCGTCAGGTGCGGCAGAGCCGCTGGCCGCGCTGACAAACAGGTTGTCAGGCGACACAACGGTTATACCCTCCTTCACGCCAAGGTGGCCACACAGCCTCTTGGTTGCGTCCGGTGGATCGCCGGACAGATCAAGCCCGGTCTCCTCCCGGCAGACCAGTTGTCCGCTGGCACTGACGGATACCAGCAGCTGGAACCCCCGCCCACATAATTCCTCCACCAGCCGAAGCCCGTAGATGGAGCCGGATGCGCCGGTCAGGGCGATGAAGATCCTCTTGGTTGTCATGCCATTCATATTGTCAGAACCTCGGCCGTTGTACTGAGCAGGATTACAATACTGATATAGCCGTTCATGTTGAAGAAGGCGGCATCCAGTTTTTCCAGATTACCGTCCCTGAGTAGCCAGTGTTCATAGAGCAGCATGGCGGCAGCCACCAGGATGCCAGCCATGAAGAAGCCCCCCAACCCCATGGTGGCAAACAATCCCAACAGCAGCCCCAGCATCACCAGGTGAAACACCCGCGCGGCCCAAAGCGAACCCTCCACGCCGAGCAAAACCGGGATGGAGTGCAATCCTGCCTTGCGATCGAACTCAAGATCCTGGAGGGCATAAAGGATGTCAAATCCAGCCACCCAGAACAGCACCGCGCCACCCAGGATCAGGGCCGGCGCATCGATCTGTCCGCGAATCGCTATCCAGGCCCCGATCGGCGCAGCCGCCAGGCAGATACCCAGCACCACGTGGGCCAGGGAGGTGAAACGCTTGCAATAGGAATAAAGCACCAGGAAGAAAACCGCCAACGGCGCCAGCTTGAGACAGAGCGGATTGAGCTGGCCAGCTGCCAACAGTAGCAGGGCCAGGGAGGCCAGAATGAAGCCCAGGGTTGTTCCTTTGCCGATCAGTCCGGCCGGTATGGCACGACCGGCAGTGCGGGGATTGCGGGCATCTATCTCGGCATCAACCAGGCGGTTGAGGCCCATGGCGGTGGTGCGGGCGCCCACCATGGCTATTACGATCCAGAAAAGCTGCTGGGCACTCGGCAGGCCGCGGGCCGCCAGCAGCGCCCCGGCCAGGGCAAAGGGGAGGGCAAAAACCGTGTGGGAAAACTTGATCATCTCCAGAAATACAACTATTTTATGCATCACGCCTGTTTCCGCCGTCATATCACTCCTTCATGGCACGGTCGATAATAGCCGCCACCATCTTCACTTCTTTTTTCATAATTTCAAGGTCAAACATGCCCGGATATTTTTCATAAGGATAGACCTTGTACAGGGTGTGCAGTTTGCCTTCACTGCTGTATGCATATGAGGTCCGAAGCTCGAATTTGAGCGGCACCACTTTGACAACCGTCCGGCCGTTATTCGTCTCTACCTCGATTTGCAGCTGAACAAAGTATTTTCTCCCGCCGGCCGGCTGTCCGAAGCCGGTATCGGTGAAAAAGTGGTGGGGGGAAGAGATCAGCACAGTACCATCCAGCTGTTCAGCAACAATGCGGAGATGCAGATCCTTTTCCAGGGCATATTTGATTCTGCGCAACGCTTCCTCGGGCGTCTGCCATACGCGGATGCTATGCGGCGGAATCGGCTCGGCCACCAGCCGCATGTGGTAGCAGGCCGGCAGCGACAGTATCACCAACGCCATGGTCAGTAAACGGATGGTTCTAATCAAGACCATACTCCTGCCATCGCTGCGCCACCCGGACGGCCATATCAACGTCCCCGCGAATCCTCTGCAGGGGGAAACAGCAGCCGGTCGCATCAAGCGCCATACGCTTCCCGCCGTGATCGAAAAAGATATCATGATTAAACTCGGACAGATTGATAGCTCGCCAGGAAACCCCCGACAGATCAGCGACATCCGCTTGTGCATCGATAAATACCAGCAGTCGCGCCGTACCGAACCAGGGGGTGGACCAGAGAAGCCCAGCTGTTTCCCTTACCATGCCGGGAGTGGGGTTATCAAGGGAAATGATGGCGCTCTGATGGAAGATCCATTCCAGGGGAAAGTGCAGCCCTGCAACCCCAGGTACAAGTCGTTGCAGGAAGGCCAGCAGCACCCTTTCCCAAGCCTTTGCCATCCAGCAATCCTCCATGGGTGGGGGCCCAACCAGTGTTGCCGGAATGACGGCACCTGATCGGTGACGGATGGCGGTTACCCGCAGCAGGGGGGCAGGTCCGGCCGGGGAGTAGAATCCGGTGTGATTGCCGAAGGGACCTTCCAAGACCTCCTCGGCTGGATTGATGAATCCTTCAATGATTACTTCGGCTGTGGCGGGAACAGAAAGCGGCACCGTGCGGCAGGCAGCCATCCTTATACTGCTGCCCCGCAGAAACCCGGCAAAGGTCAGCTCATCAAGGTTACCAGGGAGGGGGAGCATGGCGCTGAAGGTAACAGCCGGGTCACCTCCCAGGGCAATGGCCACCGGCATTGCTTCCCTACGGCGGCGAAAGGCCTCCAGATGCCGGGCAGCACCGCTCCCGCTTTTCCATTGGATGGCCAGTTCAAGCGGCCCCCGCACCTGCACCCGGTACATGCCGCAGTTGGGCGAACCATGGTCCGGATCGACAGTAAAGACCTGCGGCAGGGTGATGTAGCGCGGGTGCCCCTCAGCGCTGCCGTCTTCCGGCCAGCTGTGCAGAAAGGGAAAGGCCGTCAGGTCAGGAGGGTTCATGGCTGTCAGGTCCGGATCAACATTGGAGGAGATCAGCGGAGTGAATCGTGAAAAGTCATGGAGTGCCGCTATCCTGCGGTCAAGACCGTCAAGTTCCGGCTCGGGGATCTGGTCGAGAAGCGCTGCCGTCTTGTCCGTCAGCTCGTTCAGATTATCGATTTCCAGTGCCCGGCAGATCCGCTGCATTGAACCGAACAGGTTGGTGGCAACGGAAAAACGAGAACCGCGAGGCTGTTCAAAGAGGAGCGCCTTGCCGCCTGAGGGCTGCTTGCAGACCTGGCTGGTAATGGCGGCGATCTCCAGAACCGGATCAACCGGCACGGTTATGCGGGCAAGTTCATTGTGAGCTTCGAGGCAGGTGATGAACTCGTGCAGGCTATTTATCGGCATGGCATCATATTCACGGTTTCTTTCAAATTACCTTCAATCTGCTGATGGATTTCTGGTTCAGTCATCGGAAAGCACCCTGATGAAGCAGTTGAATATTTCGTACTATTACACTGAATTCGCACAACTGCAAGTACTTGCATACTGATTGTCGCCCATTCTCGACAAACAGCAGGCAGTCCGGCGAGCATAAGCAAACAGGAAAATAACTCCTCGCAACTTGACAGCTACCCGCCCCTCTGTTAGCATCTCCTAATTATAACGGGAAGTTGATCCAACCACTCCAGAGGAGGAATCATGCAGAGAAGACACCTTGTCCTTGTCGTCACAATACTGGCGCTTTCCATTGCCGGGCTTCTGGGAAGCGCATTTGCCGGCTCTCCGGTCTTTGAAGTGGATCGGGAATTCTACCCCTACTACCCCTCGCTCATGAAGTGGAACAAGTCAAATGTCCCTTTCAATGAACCCAAAAGATGCAGCGGCTGCCACTCCAAGCAGTACAGGGAGTGGAACGGATCGGTCCATAGCCTTGCCTTGAAGGACCCTATCTACCAGGGCGAATTGAACAAGGGGGTCAAGGCGGTCGGGCATGACATCGCCCGTCAGTGCGAAGGCTGCCATTCCCCGGTTGGTATGATGACAGGCGAGATCAAAGGGGCCGGCAACGCGGGTCTGTCCAATATGGCCTTGGGCGGGGTTTCCTGTGATGTCTGTCATTCCATCAGCGGCGTAACCCACTGCCAGACCCCCTCAAAAGAGCCGGAAAACGGTTCCTTCATCCTGACCCCTGGAGTGGAAACCAAGGATGGCCAGACCTTGATAAAGCGCGGGCCTTACAAACCTTCAGAGAACTGCGGAGGCGGGTTTCACAAGTGCGATGTATCACCCCTGCACCAGAAAGCGGACCTCTGCGCCTCCTGCCACCAGGTCTACCACTACGACGCACACTTCCCGATCGAGGCCAGTTATCTTGAGTGGAAACATGGCCCCTATGCCCAAAAGAACATCCTCTGCCAGGACTGCCACATGGTCGATGTAGAGACATTCAAGCGCTCTGCCGACCTGTTCGTAAAGCCCAAGCGGGAGGAGCACCATCACTATTTCAGCGGCGCCAACTACCTCCTCACCTACCTGGCGGCCGGTGCCGCAAAAAAGGGTGGGGATGAAAAACTGGCCAAGAGCCTCATGCAGCAGTACGACATGGCAGTCGAGCGGCTTAAATCAGCGGCAGAAATGGAACTCTTCCCCATCTATCACGACGGCAAGCTGGATGAACTGAGGGTTCGCGTCAAGAACATCCGTGCCGGTCACAACCTGCCGACATCCCTGACCAACGTTCGTCAGATGTGGCTGGAGGTTGTTGCCAGGGATGAAACCGGCAAGGTCGTCATGACCAGCGGCACCCTCAATCCGGACGGATCTCTGCCAGCCACCGCCCGCAACTTCAACTCCGACGGCATGGGAAACGATTTCCACTTCGCCATCGACCCGTGGGTGGTGACTGCCTTTGCCAAGCATGAAACCATCCCGCCCAGGGGCTACAAGGATGTTTTTTATGGGATTCATTTCCCGGCAGAGTTGAAGAAGCTCAACCTGGAAGTCAAGCTCCGTTTCCGCCAGGCCGACCAGAAGGTTGCCGAAGCGCTCCTTGGCGCCGTACCCAAGGACATCGACCTGGAACAGATCTACGGACTGAAAGAGGTGCCGGCTCTACCCGTTGTTGATATGGTCGTAAAACAGGCAACAATCAACACCAGCATGTAATGGACAACAAAAGCAGCTGATACGGGAAAGCCCCGGAGGACATCATTCCGGGGCTTTCGTTTTCTTGTTCTGAACATGGAGAGGCAACCGGCAGTATTCGACTTACAAGCCGAAACGGTTCCGGTAGTACTCCCCGCCCCTTCGACGCATGATTGCCAGGCGGTACAGCTCATCGTATTTGTGGGCGGCAGCCTCCCAGGTGAAGCGTTTTTTCATGCCGTTTTTACGC
This sequence comes from Geobacterales bacterium, assembly GCA_041738275.1. Taxonomy (GTDB): domain Bacteria; phylum Desulfobacterota; class Desulfuromonadia; order Geobacterales; family Pseudopelobacteraceae; genus JACPFJ01. The sequence goes on along the minus strand of JBGSQD010000265.1, from coordinate 28,395 downwards.
AGTGCGGCCAGCCCCTTGGGATTATTGAAGAAGGTCCAGGCCGCCCAGCCGACCGTATCGAAGAGGGCAGTAGCAGTGTGGTTCCAGAACTTGAAGCCGTCACCGCTCATGACCGCCTCGTTGAAATTTTCCACGCTGTCGTCCAGGCCGCCGGTGGCACGCACGATGGGGGGAGTACCGTAGGCCAGTGAGTACATCTGGTTAAGCCCGCAGGGTTCGAAAGCGGAGGGCATCACAAAGAAATCGGCGCCCGCCTCGACCTTGTGAGCCAGGGCTTCGTCATAACCGATGAAGCAGGCGAACTTTTCCGGGTACAGGGCGGCGATGTCGCCGAAGTAGAAATGCGCCCATGGTTCACCGTTGCCGACCACCACGAACTGCACATCCATCTCCAGGATGCGGTGGATCGCCTCTGCCAGGATATCGGTTCCCTTCTGCTTGACCATCCGTGAGACAACTCCGAACAGCGGCACGTCGTCACGCTGCGGCAGCCCCATGACCTTCTGAAGGTCGCGCTTGCAGGACGCCTTCCCCTTTTTGACTGTACGGGCCGTGTAGGTAGCGGCAATGAATTTATCCGTAGCCGGATTCCATTCTTCATAATCCACGCCGTTCAGGATGCCGCTCAGGTCTGCGGCGCGTCCCTGCAGCACCCCTTCCAGACCCCAGCCAAAGGCCGGTGTCTGGATCTCGCGGGAATATTCCTCGCTGACAGTGTTCAGCAGTGTGGCATGACAGATGCCGCCCTTGAGCAGATTGACCTGGTCATCCTTCTCCAGCTCCAGATAGGTAAAGTGCTTCCAGCCGATGTCCAGCACCTCCATCAGGCCGGGGTAGTATTCCCCCTGATGCTGCATGTTGTGCAGCGTAAGGAGCGATGCGGCATCGCCCACGTAGCGGTCATGCAGGTAAGAGGTGTTCAGCAGGGCCGGAATAATGCCGGTGTGCCAGTCATGGGCGTGGACCACGTCAGGGTGGTAATCCAGCATCTTGCACAGTTCCAGGGCCGCCTTGGAAAGGAACACAAAGCGGTTGTCATTGTCCATATACCCCTGGCCATCCTGCTGGTAGAGCCCGGACCGGCCGAAAAACTGCTCATGCTCCAGAAAATAGATCGGCACATCACTGCCAGGCAAACGACCTTCGTAGACCCCGCAGTACATATAGCCAATAATGCCCATGGGCACCACCAGGGTGCCGGGGAGCAGGCGCAGGCCGTATTTCTCGATATCAACCGAATGGTACCGGGGGATGACCACCCGAACATCATGCCCCATGCGGGCCAGATATTTGGGTAATGCCCCGACCACATCACCCAGTCCACCCTCCTTGGCAAAGGGTGTGGCTTCCGAGGCGGCAAACAGGATGGATATTTGTTCAAAACGCTTCATTCATACTCCCGGATGACGTTTGTACGTTATTTGGGCACACTTTGCCAGTCTTCCAGAAATTTCTTGATGCCGGCGTCGGTCAGGGGGTGTTTTGCCAATTGAATCATCACGGAATACGGGATGGTGGCAATATCGGCACCGATCAGGGCCGAGTTGAGCACATGGATCGGGTTGCGAATGCTGGCCACGATGATCTCGGCAGTGTAGCCGTAGTTGTCGAAGATGGTGCGAATCTCTTCGATGATCCCCATACCGTCCTGGGAGATGTCATCCAGACGGCCAACAAAGGGCGACACGTAGGTGGCACCTGCCTTGGCGGCCAGCAGTGCCTGCATGGAGGTGAAGATAAGGGTGACATTGGTCTTGATCCCTTTGTCGGTGAGTGCCTTGCATGCCTTGAGTCCCTCCGGCGTCATGGGCAGCTTGACGACGATATTCTTATGAATCTTGGCCAGTTCCCTGCCTTCCTTGATCATGCCCGGAGCATCCAGGGCAATCACCTCGGCCGAGATCGGTCCGTTGACAATGGAAACGATCTCCTTGATGACATCCTTGAACTTGCGTCCTGATTTGGCAATCAGCGAGGGATTGGTGGTCACGCCGTCAACCAGTCCCAGATCGTGGGCTTCGCGGATTTCGCGAACATCAGCTGTGTCGATAAAGAATTTCATGTTTCCTCCGTTTATTTAATTCACGAATATCGGGTCAGTTCGGTTTGTGATCAAGCTGCTCCCTGAATTTTTCCAGACAGGCCATGGAGCAGAAATAATGGCGCTGACCATCAAGCTTGCCTATCACAGCGTCGTTTTCCGATACATAGACACCGCACACCGGGTCGCGATGCGTAACCTCGGCATCCGTACTGTTTTGGACGACATCAGGTTGTTTTTCTTTACCGCTGATCATGGTCTTGATTATTCGGTAACCGATATAGATGAGCAGCATCCAGACAAGCAGTCTGATCACGGGAATCCTTTTTCGTCAGATTTTTACCACGGTCTCTTCGGACCGTAGCGCATGAAGTAAATCCGCAATAGTGCGGCCCAGCACGGGATGCAACAGGTCTGGCGCGATATCGCTTAGCGGCTGGAGCACGAAACGCCGTTCAGCCATGCGCGGATGGGGGACAGTCAGGGTCTTATCGCTGATAACCTCATCTCCATAGAGCAGCAGATCGAGATCCATCGTGCGCGGCCCACGGGAAATTGTCCTCTTGCGGGAAAAGATTGCGGTCTCGATATGCTGAAGACGTTCAAGCAGGTCATGGGGGGCAAGACCGGTGGTAAGCCGCAGAACCGCGTTTATGAAAGGAGGCTGGTCAATCACGCCCACCGGAGAAGTCTCGTAAAAAGGCGAAAGAGCCGTCACCTTCCCGGAGGGTAGTTTGCCGATCTCAGCCACCGCGCACAACAGATTCAACTCCCGGTCTCCCAGGTTGGAGCCAAGAGCAATGTAGGTATCCTTTTCCACTTGGGGATTAAAACACAACAAGGGTGTTGCGTCAACTTCCGTGCATCTCTTGATGCCGGAAAAAAACAAAAAACACCCTGGTAACTAGGAGGGAAAGTCACCAGGGCAAATGAGGGTCTGTTAGAACCCTCGCAATCTATGAATCTAATTATACTATACCAGAACCAACAGGCAATAGCACGAGCATAAATGGTGTAACATGTCGTTAACAATGGTAATTGCTAATGTCTCCGTATCGAATCGGCATGGTGGAGGCAGCATCCGGCAAGCGGGCAGTCAGCGCAGCGGGGCTTGGTCCTGCAGAACTGTTTGCATTGTTCAACTATCAGGGCGTGGTATTCATTAAACAAGGCAACATCTTCCGGTAGGTTCGCCATAAACAGTGAACGGGTTTCATCGTAAACCGGCCGCTCGGATAGCAGACCCAGGCGGTGGAACAGGCGCCGGGTGTAAGCATCCACCACGAAAGTCGGTTTTCCGCCGGCATAGAGCAGGATGGAATCACAGGTTTCCGGTCCAATCCCGCGCACCGCCAGGAGTTCACCCCGCAGGTCACGCCAGTCAACATCAAACATCCGCTCCAGGGAACCGTTATGATCGGCAAATAGCCAAGCCATGAAATCCTTCAGCCGACGGCTCTTGACGTTGAAATAGCCGGACGGGCGGATCATCTTCGCCAGCAGATCAGGGTCTACGGCACGCATTCCCTCCGGAGTCAGAACATCAGCCTGCTTGAGGGCGCTGATGGCCTTCTCCACGTTGCCCCAGTTCGTATTCTGGGTCAGAATCGCTCCCACACAGACCTCAAAGGGGGTCTCTGCGGGCCACCATCGGAGCGGGCCGTAATGATAAAGCAGCCGGTTGAAGATATCCAGCAGCGCCGCGCGGGTAACGTCATCTGCGTATCTAGCCAAGCGAGGCACTGATGCCCTCTTTAAAGGTTGGATAGCGCAACGTGATGCCAAGCTCTTCAATCATCTTGGAATTATCGACGATCCGGGATTCGCTTACGTAGGAATACATCAGCGGTGACATGACATGCCGTGCCTCTTCCATGGTTACCTGGGGTTGTCGGGGCATGCCCAGAGCATCTGCGCAGGCATTGAAGTATGCCGTCATGCTGCCGGGGTGGCCATCGCTGATGTTGAAGATGTCACCATCCCGCCCCTTCTCGGCCGCAGCGAGGCAGACAAGGGTCAAGTCATCGGCATGGATGCGGTTGCTGGGACCAGCCGCATTTTCCAGCAAGAGGGGCTGTCCCTGACTAATCTGCATCAGCGGCAGGCGTCCGGGGCCGTAGATACCGCTTACCCGCAGGATAAGCAGTGGCGCGCCGGCGTTTTTACCGTATTCCTGAAAGACACGTTCGGCATCCAGCCGCCGCTTGCCCATGGCCGACGCCGGAACAGCAGGCGATGATTCCGTTACAACGCCGCCGTTAATCTCGCTGTAAACCGAGGTGGCGCTGATATAGATGATCCTGGCGGGTGGCAATTTCCCGGCAAGCGCCGAGCAGAAATGGCGGGCGCGCGTATCGATGTTGCCACCCCCCGGCGGCGGCACAAGGTAGTAAACGATACTGCCGGCGACATCCAGCTCTGGAAGGCCGTCCGGATCGTCAAAGCTGCCTGCCTGGGCAATTAGCCCCTCTGACGCAAGTGCGTCGCGATGCTCGGGTGAGCGGACCAGGCAGGAAACCTCCGCCCCCTTCTCTTTCCATATTCGGGCGAGGCGTGCTCCGATATAGCCACACCCGGCGATAACGATCCGTTTCATAACGACCTTTCGAGAAAAAAGCCCCGTGGTTTCCCACGGGGCTGGATGGTAACAGGATGACAGGAAGAATGTTACTTTTTCTTATCGCAGGTATCCTCAAAGTTTAAAGCAGCCAGTTTCTGGTAATAGCTGAAATGCGCCTTGGTCCATTCACCGGCCTTTTTCATAAGTTCTTCTGCCTGCTTGGGATTCGCCTTCGTCAACATGCGGTAGCGGTTCTCATTGTTGGTATATTCGCTGAATTCGATGGTCGGTGCCTTGCTGTCCAGCTGCAGCGGGTTCTTGCATTCCGCGGCCAAGGCGGGGTTGTAGCGATAAAGCGGCCAGTAGCCCGATTGAACAGCTTTCTTCTGAGCATCGACACCTTCTGTCATGTTGATACCGTGAGCGATACAATGCGAGTACGCAATGATCAGGGACGGACCATCGAAGGCCTCGGCTTCCAGCATGGCCTTGACGCACTGGGCCGGGTTGGAGAGAGCCACGGTTGCAACGTAGACAGAGCCGTAGGACATGGCGATCATGCCCAGATCCTTTTTGGAGACCTGTTTTCCGCCTGCCGCAAAGAGGCCCACAGCCCCCATGGGTGTTGATTTTGATGCCTGACCGCCGGTGTTGGAGTAGACCTCGGTATCAAGTACAAAGAGGTTGATGTTCTTGCCGGAAGCGATGACATGGTCTAGGCCGCCGAAGCCGATATCATAGGCCCAGCCATCACCACCGATACACCAGACCGATTTCTTTACCAGGTAATCAGCAATGGGTACCAGCAGCTTGGCGACGGAGTCTTTGCTCCCTTTCAGTGCTGCCTTCAGCTTATCCACACGGCCACGCTGGGCCTCGATACCGGCCTGAGTGGACTGATCTGCTCCTGCAATCTCCTTGAAGAGTTTGGCACTGGCGGCAAAAGCCTTGTTGCCGGCCAGTTCGGCTACATAATCAAGGGCTGACCTGCTGAACTGATCAACAGTGAGACGCATACCGAAACCGAATTCGGCATTGTCCTCAAAGAGTGAGTTCGACCAGGCCGGACCACGGCCATCGGCGCGCTGGGCGTAGGGGGTGGTGGGGAGGTTGCCGCCGTAGATCGAGGAGCATCCGGTGGCATTGGCAACAATCATCCGGTCGCCGAACAGCTGGGTCAAAAGTTTCAGATAAGGGGTTTCGCCGCAACCCTGGCAAGCGCCGGAGAATTCGAACAACGGGCGGATCAGCTGGTTGCCGCGCAGGGTGTCCAGTTTTACCTGTGACGGATCGACATCAGGGAGGCTGAGGAAGAAGTCGAAACACTCTGCTTCAGATGCACGGAGGGGCGGCTGGAAGTGCATGTCCAGGGCCTTGTGGTTCGGGTTCTGCTTGTCCTTGCCGGGGCAGTTGTGAGCGCATGCCCCGCAGCCGGTGCAATCTTCCGGGGCTACCTGAACAGTGTACTTTTTGCCGGCCATTTCCGGGATCTTGCAGTCGGTAGACTTGAAGGTTGCCGGAGCTCCCTTCAGAAGCTTTCCGTCATACGCCTTGGTACGGACCGAGGCGTGCGGACAGACGAAGGAACAGATACCGCACTGGATGCAGATCTTCTCGTCCCAGACCGGGATGTCGATGGCGATGTTGCGCTTCTCGTACTGGCTTGTAGCCGTTGGGAAGGTGCCGTCGGCCGGCATTTTGGAGACCGGCAGGCTGTCGCCCAGACCGGCAACCATCACGCCGGTAACGTCTCTGACAAACTTGGGAGCCTTGCTGGAGACGGCAGCGGCCATCTTCAGCTTGCTGGTCGCCTTGGCCGGGACCTTTACTTCATAAAAGTTGTTCAGTCCGGCATCGACAGCCTTGTAGTTCATATCCAGGACCTTCTCGCCGGCTTTCCCGTAGGATTTCTTGATCGCACCCTTGATTGAGGATACGGCATCCTTGAGAGGAATGATATTCGAGATCTTGAAGAATGCGGTCTGCATAATGACGTTGATGCGGGGTCCAAGGCCGATCTCGTTCCCCAGTTTGACGCCGTCGATCACGAAAAACTTGAGTTTTTTGGCGATGATCTGCTGCTGAACCTCTTTAGGGATAGTATCCCAAATATCATTCGCACCGAAAGGTGCGTTCAACAGGAAGGTCGCACCGTTCTTGGCCCGGGCAAGCATGTCGTATTTCTCCAGGAAAGAGAAGTTGTGGCAGGCCACGAAGTCGGCTTCCTGCACCAGGTACGGAGCACGGATCGGTTTTTTGCCGAAGCGCAGGTGTGAAGTCGTCATGGAGCCGGCCTTCTTTGAGTCGTACACAAAGTAGGCCTGGGCGTTGTTGCTGGTCTCCTCGCCGATGATCTTGATGGAGTTTTTGTTGGCGCCGACGGTTCCGTCGGAACCGAGACCGAAGAACATGGCCTCGTAGGTTCCCGGCATCGGGTTTTTGAAGGAATAATCGACAGCAAGGCTGCAGCCGGTAACGTCTTCTTCAATGCCGACCACGAACTTGCTCTTCGGCTTGGCAAGTTTCAGGTTATCAAGGACAGCCTTGGCCATTGCCGGGTTGAACTCTTTTGAACCTAGGCCGTAACGGCCACCCACGATAACCGGATAGCCCTTGAAGGAGAATTTCTTCTGCTCCATTGCTTCACCGATGGCGGTGCGGACATCCAGATAGATCGGCTCGCCAAGCGATCCAGGCTCCTTGGTACGGTCCAGGACGGCAATCTTCTTGACGGTTTTAGGCAGAGCCTTGATGAAGGCATCCAGCGGGAAGGGGCGATAAAGGCGGATTTTGACCACTCCGACCTTCTCGCCACTTTTTACCAGATTTTCAACCGTGTCCTGAACGACATCAGCGCCGGAGCCCATGACAACGACAATACGCTCGGCATCTTTGGCGCCCACGTAATCTACCAGCTTGTACTTGCGACCGGTCATCTTGCCGAACTTTTCCATCTCTTCCTGAACGATCTTTTCGCAGATCGGATAGTAGGGGTTGACGGTCTCGCGTCCCTGGAAATAAACGTCAGGATTCTGCGCCGTACCGCGCATAACCGGTTTGTCAGGATTGAGACCGCGCGCCTTGTGCTCGGCAACCAGCTTGTCGTCGATCATGGCGCGCATTTCGTCAAAGGAGAGCTCGGTTACCTTCTGTACTTCGTGGGAGGTGCGAAAGCCGTCGAAATAGTGCAGGAAGGGGATACGGCTGCGCAGGGTCGAGGACTGGGAGATCAGGGCAAAGTCCATGACCTCCTGAACATTGTTGGAACAGAGAAAAGCCCAGCCGGTGGAGCGGCAGGACATGACGTCGGAATGGTCGCCAAAGATGGACAGCGCCTGGGCGGCGATGGCGCGGGCCGAAACATGGAAAACCGTGGAGGTCAACTCGCCGGCGATCTTGAACATGTTCGGGATCATCAGGAGCAGACCCTGGCTGGCGGTGAAGGTTGTGGTCAAAGCGCCTGCCTGCAGGGCTCCGTGGACAGCTCCTGCAGCGCCACCCTCCGACTGCATTTCGACAACGGACGGCACGTTGCCCCAGATGTTCTTCTCTCCCACGGCGCTTTTGGCGTCCGAGATCTCACCCATCACCGATGATGGGGTAATTGGGTAGATTGCAATGACTTCGTTGGTGGCATGGGCCACATGGGCGGCGGCGGTGTTGCCGTCGATGGTTACCATCTTTTTGCTCATGTTATTCCTCCTCTTTTGATTGATCCGGAAAAATGTTTATTTGTATTTAACAAAACCCCGATAAACAGGATAAGTTGAGTTCCATCGCGTTATCTACAGCTCGTTTCTTCCCTGCAACGCCCATTGGACGGTGGCTGAATCGACAAATTCTATGTCGCTTCCCAATGGAATGCCATGGGCCAGTCGTGTTACCTTCACGTTCAGAGATTTCAGCGCCTTGGTCAGGTAGAGGGCCGTTGCCTCACCTTCCACCGTAAAGTTGGTTGCTATGACCACCTCGTTGACCCCGCCTGCGGCAACCCGCTCCAGAAGTTCACTGATCCGCAGGTCAGAAGGGCCGATACCTGCCAAGGGAGATATGGCGCCCTCCAGAACATGGTAGACACCGTGATAGGCATTGCTTCTTTCCAGCGCCATCAGATCCTGGGAATTCTCGACCACGCAGATGGTTCCACTCTCGCGATTTCCGGTGCAGATGGAGCAGGGATCATCCTCGGTGATGGCAAAGCAGGTCGAACAGGCCCGAACCCTGTTGCGAACATCCACAAGGGCTTCCGCCAATGCGGTCAGGTTCTGGGGGGACTTGAGAAGATGAAACGCAAGTCTCAGGGCGGTGCGATCACCAATACCCGGCAATTTTTTCAATTCCCCAACCAGGCGCGACAATGAGGAGGGTTTAGTTAGCATATTTCCGGCCACAAATAAAACAATTTTTTATGTTTATAGCGAGGTTAAAAAATATGCTCCCTATTGCAGACAGGTCCAAAAATGACCGCATACCCTTGGGGAGCATAAGGAACAAGCTTCGGTACTTGCAGCGATCGGATGAATATAAGCCTCTCTTGTGTCATCATCTATTAGCCGAACTAAAAATTTTAGTCAAATTAAATAATAACCCGCGGCCGCAAAAACCAATTGCTGTAGTTGCACAACCTATTTAAAAGCGTCAGCCAGGGCTAGAAAAGTCCGGGAATACTCATGCCGCCTGTAATTTTGGACATTTCTTCGGACAGTTCGGTGTGGACCTTTTTTAGCGCTTCATTAACGGCAGCGATGACCAGGTCCTGAAGCATCTCGACGTCATTAGGGTCCACAGCCTCTTTTTTTATTGAAAGTGAAACAATCTCGTTTTTCCCGTTGACCGTAACCGACACGGCTCCACCACCGGAAGTGGCATCAGCAGTTTTCAGGGTTGCCTCATCCTGGAGCTTCGCCATCTTCTGCTGGATCATCTGAGCCTGTTTCATGATACTCGCTAAACCTTTCGACATCTGTTCCTCCTGTTTACATAAGTATTGTAAAACCCGGTTATACCGCTTTTGCAGCGGTCATACTTCCCGAACATCAGTAATCGCGCCACCAAAGATCCGCAGCGCTTCGTTGATCACCGGGTGGCCGGCCACTTCCTGCTTCAGCTCTTCAAGCCGCTGTTCCTGATCACTCTTTTTTTTTTCCACCAGAGACAGGGGGGCAACACCGGTTTCCGGGGCAATTGCCTTCACCCGTATGACCGTATCCTGCCCGGTAAATTCTTTAGCCAGGAGCTGGATTTCAGCAATTGAATCCTTGTCCTGCGCGCTTGTCAAAAAAAAGCTCGCCTCCGGAAAACCGATCTCCATGCAGCCTGGCTCTTGCTTCAGGGGGCTGCCATGCTCCAGAACAGATCCGATGTCGGGCCGCTTTTCGAGCACAAAGGTTACGAAGCGCTCCCAACTGACATGGGTAGCCCCCTTCTGTGCGGGGGCAGCGGCAGGTTGGGCCGGCACCGCCTTGTGCTGTGTCTGCCCGGAACGGACAGGCTCAGGGCGGCGCTCTTCGGCGGTCGCGGCAGAGGCTGAACGACTCGCGTCCCAGGGAAGCGAGGGCGTATGCACGGTGCCGGTTTCCAGCATCTTGATCTTTTCCAGCAGTTCGTTGATCGGGATCACCGGCTCAAGGGTAGCCGCCTTGAGGAGCGTCATCTCCAGAATCAGCCGCGGAAAGGTGGCGTGAGCCATTTCGCTGTCGGCCTTGACCAGTAGGGTCAAGCGGCGCTGGATATCCTGGGCAGAGAAGGGAGCAGCCTGCTTCCGCAACTCCTCGAGCTCTGCCTCGACCAGATCGAGAATGTCTTCCGGCTTCTTTACCGACCGGATCACCAGCAGGTGGCGGAAATACTCGACCAGCTCCTGACAGAACTGACGCATGTTGTAGCCGACCCCATCAACCTTTTTGACGCACTCCAGAACTCCCTGTGTATCGGCCCGGAATATCGCTGTCGCGGTTTCGGCCAGCAGTCGCCGGTCCACGGCGCCGATCAGGGTTACCACATCCTCATCAGACACGGCGCTGTCGCAGAAGGCCAGTACCTGGTCGAAGGCCGTCAGGGAATCGCGCATGCTGCCGTCCCCTTTGCGGGCGATCAGGGCCAGGGACGAATCACTGATGCTGACCCCTTCCTTCTCGGCAATCTCCCGCAGGCGGGTGCTGATCTTGGCTACTGGGACGCGCTTGAAGTCGAAACGCTGGCAGCGGGACAGGATGGTGACCGGCAGTTTGTGGGGTTCGGTGGTGGCAAAGATGAACTTGACATGCTCCGGCGGCTCCTCCAGGGTCTTCAGCAGGGCGTTGAAGGCGTTGGTGGAAAGCATATGGACTTCGTCGATGATGATGATCTTGTAGCGGCTGTGTGATGGAAGGTACTTGATGCTGTCGCGTAGTTCCCGCACATCTTCCACGCCATTATTGGAAGCGCCGTCGATCTCGAAGACGTCGGTGGAGGTGCCTTTGGTGATCTCTATGCACTGGGGGCAGATATTGCAGGGTTCATGGGTGACCCCCTTCTCGCAGTTGAGGGTCTTGGCCAGGATGCGGGCCGTGCTGGTCTTGCCTACCCCGCGGGCACCGGAGAAGAGAAAGGCATGCGCCACCCTGCCGGAATCGATAGCGTTCTGCAGGGTGCGGCTGACATGTTCCTGGCCGGTCAGTTCGGAAAAGGTCTGGGGACGATATTTCCTGGCCAGGACTTCATAGGGCGTGCCATTGGACAAGAGAGGAAACCTCACAGAGTATCTGTCGCCCCGACGTCCCGTGCGGGAATGGATTGTGGGGTAAGGGGAACGGACATTGGAATCGGATTGGGGAAGTTATGCTGCGTTTATAAACTTGCTTGCAGGCGCACATGATAGCCGGGTTTACCCGCGGCACACGACGGGGGCCGCTGCCGTTGCTTCCTTCCGGACCTGGCGGAGTTCACAGCCTGCCGTTGCGCGAGGCCCGGCTATCACATCCGCCTGCAAGTAAAAAGAAACTTATGCCATACCCCGTTACACGGGATAAGTGCGTTGACGAAACTATTTCTGAATAAACCCCGGAAATGTTTCTAACGCACTAAAAATGGCGGAGAGAGAGGGATTCGAACCCTCGGTACGCTATTAACGTACACACGCTTTCCAGGCGTGCTCCTTCAACCGCTCGGACATCTCTCCACAAATCGAATGGAAAATATAGTATATGCGAAGCAGTTTGTCCAGCTTTTCATAATATACTTTGAAAACGGCATGGGAAGGTTGTACAGTTTCGCGCAGGAGATCCGGTTATCATGAAGATTGGCATCATCACCGCCATACCCGAGGAAACACGGTCCGTGGCTCGGGCGATCGGCACGGTAAAAAAAACAGTGTCAGGAATGCTGGCCGTACAGCAAGGGTCCATGGCGGGGCATGAAATCGTACTTGTTGAGGCAGGCATGGGCTTCAAAAATGCCTCGACAGCTGCCGTGAAACTTGTCCATGAAATTCACCCTGACATGATTATCTCGGCTGGATATTGCGGCGGGATCTCAATGGAACTTCAGGTGGGTGATATCGTGGTGGCAACCGGCGTGACCATCGTGTCCGACAACAGGCAGGAGGCGGTACCGGTTGAGATCCCGGCGGCCATCCTGAATTTTGTTGCCAAACAGGCAGCCGAAGATCGCCGGGTGTTTAGCGGCATGTTTGCCACTACGGCTGCCATCATGCCAAAGAACCGGCTGGCTGCTCTGCTGCCAGCACATTTGCCGTTTCCGGTGGTGGAGATGGAGAGTGCGGCCATCGCTATCGTGGCGAAGGAGAACGGGATCTCTTTCTGCGGTATCCGCGCCGTCAGCGACCCGTTTGACGAAGAGCTGGGGTTTTCGCTGGACGAATTCTGCGATGACCACATGCACATCCGCATACCAAAGGTATTGCTCACCATCGCCCGCAAACCCCGCATCATCCCCCAGCTGATCCGTCTGGCACGTAACAGTCGCGTCGCAGGTATCAGTCTGCAACAAGCCCTGGCACGTTTTCTAGTCGCTATGTAATTTCCTCCCCGCCGGCGACCAGGGGTAATCCCTGATATGCTCGCCCATCTCCTCTTTGGAATAATGATTAACCCTGCGCAGTGCCAGAATTGTCACCATCAGTATCGGCAGGGTGTACATCAGGATACCGCTCAGCGCCATAAACTGCTCACCGATCCAGAGAGTCACCCCCCAGTTGAACAGCAGCACCGACAGATACAGCACCGGGCCCAGCAGGGAACGGAAAGGGAGATTGCACACCCCTCTTGGCGCTTCAACGAGGCGCCGGGCGTCGATCAACTGGAAGGCGCCCACCAGAAAAAGGCTCGTCAGCAGCCAACCCCCGTAGTTGGAGAGCGGCACGCCGAAGTGGAGACCGGGTTCGCGGTAACCGTAGATCTGCCCCAGGAACCAGCGCCGTCCCTGCAACGCCACCGGATCGATGACGATATCCAGGAAGGTCTGCAGGAAAGCGCCCAGGATCAGGGCCGAACAGGAACGCCGGATGCGGCGCGTCTCCAGCGTCACAAAATTCCAGCGCCAGGATTTTAGCGGCGAAAGGATGAACAGCGCCGTGGTGTAGCTGCAATACGACAGGAATACGTAGGAAAGCGAATCAAAGAAGGGCACTCCGGCTATCCACAACTCCTGATTTATGGTGGTTTCGATGTAGAAATACCAGCCATAGGGAAATCCGGTGTTGATGGAGAGCCACTCCGAGGCAAAGGCGATCAGGTAGCCCACAGCCGTGAAGGTCAGCGTCCTGCGCCAGCCCACGTGGGGCACGCAGGCCAGCAGGAATGCCGCAAAGAAGGCAAACACGTAAGGGCGCATGGTGAAGGTGCCGATGAGGATGTCCATGAAAACCTTTTTATTTACCACGGAGACACGAAGGCACGGAGAAAGTCAAAAAATCAGACTAAAAAACATTCTAGTTTTAAAATCCAAAGCATTTTTTTGTTTTATTTTTCAGTTCTCCGTGTCTCTGTGTCTTCGTGGTAATGTTTGAATTTTACTTCTGGCTTGCGTACAGCGCCTGATCAATGTCGGCAATGATGTCGCCGGCATCCTCGATCCACTACCGGGAGACCCGGTAAAACTCCTCCGCATTATCATAAAACACCGCACTGGCCGCCTCATCCCCCAGCGTCTCCGCTACCAGCAGAAAATCATTGTCACAATAGGGGCGAGGTGCGCGGGTGGATGGCAGATCGGTGCCGAACATCAGGGCCTGCGGGTTGGCGCTATGCAGCTGTTTGAGCGCGGTCGCTACATCGAAATCCACCCGGCCGAAACCGGTGGCCTTGACCCTGACGCCGCGCTCGGCCAGCTTCAGCAGCGTCCCGAAACCTTCTTTGGCCAGCCCCAGATGATCGATGCTGACCGCCGGCAGGTCCGCCAGCGTATCAAACAGACCATCCAGTTCCCGCGAATCCACATACAGCTCCACGTGCCAGCTTGCCAGCTCATACACCCGCTGCGCCATGACATCCAGGTGGCGCACGTCCTCCGACCCGCCCCGCTTGAGGTTGAAGCGCACCGCCCGTACCCCTGCCAGGTCCAGCAACAGGATTTCATCATCGGTGACCTTTGCCGGCAACTGTGTTACCCCGACAAAACCGGGCCCCAGTGTTTTCAAGGCATCCAGCAGATAGCCCTGGTCAAAGGCCTGGAATGAACCGGAAACAACGGCGCCGCCCCTTATGTCATAGTCTGCGACCTGCGACAGGTAGTCACTGCAGGTCAGGTCGTCCGGCAGGTAACCGTTGTTGGGGATCAGCGGAAAGCGGCGGTCGATGATGTGAAAGTGGCTGTCAAAAAGCGGAAAACGCTTGAATTGTGCGGTATCAGGCATGCTGGGAGGCTCCTCTTTATAAACCTTTATCAGAACAGGGTGCCGATCACGCTGCCGATGACTGAAATGGGACCGGAATCCTGCAACCCCTCCATGGCCTTTTCGGTCTTCTTGAGGGTCGAGATTGCGTCGAGGTACAGTTTGTCATCGTTAACCAGTTTGCCCATGGTTCCTTGTCCTTCGTTTATCTTGCGGGTGATCTCCTTCAGGTTGCCCATGGTTTCCTTCAGTTCGTTGTAAAGGGCGGGATCATTGACCAGCTTACCGGCCGTTCCCTCACCTCTGTTGATGCGCTGGGAGATCTCGGTGAAGTTCTTCATGCCGTCGTTCATCTCCTTGACCGCGGCAACACCCTGGGTGTACAGCTCTTCTTCCATCAAGAGCTTGCCCATGGTACCTTCGCCCCGCTGCAGTCTTGCGCTCATCTCGCGCAGGCTCCCGGTCAGGGCGTTGGCATTGTTGTAGAGGGCTTTGTCGTTCAGCAGCATTGCCAACGATCCGTCACCGCGATCCATCTTGGCGGTGATGCTGGCCAGGTCGGTCAGGGAAGCTCTTACAACGTCCCGGTTCTCATCCAGCATGGCGGATATTTTGGTCATGACTTCGTTCTGGTTGCGATTCAGCTCGACGATCAGCTGTTTGGCATCTTTGGTCAGAACACCCATGTTATCCATGATGGTATCGACGCCCGATGATTCTATGCTATTTACCGTACTGCCGGCCGGGAGAACCGGGCTTGCGGGAGAACCGAAGGAGAGCCCGAGGAACTGCCCTCCCAGCATACTCGACATCCGGATGCCGGCCACGCTATCCGCCTTTATCTGGGTGGTTGGCTTGACCTCAAAATCCACCCGCACTCGACTGTCGACAATGGAAATCTTCGAGATCGTTCCCACCTCCACTCCGGCCTGCTTGACGGCGTCGCCCTGTTTCAGGCCGGTAGAGGCAGACAGAAACGTCGTGTAGGGAACACCACGATCGAAGATCTTCCAGCGGTTGCCTATCTCCAGCATCAGTCCGAACAGCACGATGCTGATCACGAAAAACAGACCGACTTTGGTTTCATTTGTGAGGGTCATACGCCACCTTATGAATCAAGAGCGTTTACATCAGCTGGAGGCCTGCTATAATGGCAAAGCCTCCGCAGAATATGCCTATTATACGGATACATTTCCCAGAGGCAACAAGTATTGCATCTACATACCGAAACCGACACACAGGAGTAACCATGCTTTCATTCGAACAGGCCAGGCTGGCCATACTGGAGAACATTACCCCCACAGGCAACGAACAGATCAGTCTGATGGATGCTGTCGGCCGTGTGCTTGCAGAGGATATTGATGCCCCGTGGGATATGCCGCTGTGGGACAATTCCGCCATGGACGGCTATGCGGTCCGCAGCAGCGATTGCGGCACGATCCCGTGCAGGCTTGCGGTGACCGGCTACATCCCGGCAGGTGCTCAGGCAGATGGGGTCGAGGTCATGCCCGGCTGCGCGGTCAAGATCATGACCGGCGCCCCGATCCCAAAAGGAGCGGATGCCGTGGTGCCGGTTGAAGAAACCGAGGCAATCTCCGGAGAACAGGTAACCTTCAACGAGCCGGTCAAGACACGCCAGCACATCCGTTTCCGCGGTGAAGATGTGCTGGCCGGGGAACGGATCATGGCGGCAGGGACGATCATCCGTCCGCCGGAAACAAGCATGCTGGCATCCTTCGGGCGCGCCTTGGTGCCGGTACACCGCCTGCCCATTGTGGCGATCCTTTCCACAGGGGACGAACTGATCGAGGTCGGCAGGACTCCGGGCGCCGGAGAGATCGTCAACAGCAACACCCTGGCCCTGGCCGCCGCCGTCCGTGAGGCAGGCGCCATCCCGCGTATTATCGGTATTGCCCGTGACAACCTGGAGTGCCATCGGGACAAGCTGCGAGAAGGGCTGAAGGCCGATGTGCTGGTCACTTCCGCCGGTGTTTCCGCCGGGGAGCGGGATCTGGTGCGGATCGTGCTGGAGGAGTTGGGGGTAAAACAGGTATTCTGGAAGGTCGGCATCAAGCCGGGCAAACCCACTGCCTTTGGCATGAAGGAAAACATACCGGTCTTCTCGCTGCCCGGCAATCCGGTTTCCAGCATGATCACCTTCGAGGAGTTCGTCAGGCCGGCCCTGCTGCGCATGATGGGTCATCGCCAGGTCATCCGACCGACCTTCAGGGCTGTACTGCGGGATGATGTCAGGAACAAGGAAAGCGACCGGACGGCTTTTCTGCGGATCAGGCTGGAGAGGGAAGACAATCGCTTCTACGCCTCAACCTCCGGCAAACAGCAGACCGGCCTGCTCAAGACCATGGTCAATGCGGCTGCCATCGCCGTCATTCCGCCTGGCCGCGGTTTTCTGGCTGCAGGCGAAGAGGTGGATGTTCATTTTTTCGGAAATTACATTGATCTGCTGGAGGAAGCACGATGAAGGACTACCTGGGCGCCCACATGTCCATTAGCGGCGGGTTGCATCTGGCCATTGACAGGGCTGTTGTTGCCGGTTGCGGCGTGCTGCAGATCTTTACCCGCAACGCCAACCAGTGGAAGGGCAAACCGGTCAGTGATGCCGATACCGCGCTTTTCCGGCAGAAAATGGCCGAATCCGGCCTGCATGAGGTGGTTTCCCACGATATCTACCTGATCAACCTGGCTGCCCCGCCGGGGGATACCAGGGACAAGAGCCTGGCCGCCTTCCGTGACGAACTGGAAACCTGCGCCCGCCTCGGCATTGCCAAGATCGTCATGCATCCCGGCTCGCACCTGACGGATACCCCAGAGACCGGGCTGGCACGGGTGGTAGAGGCCTTTGATCAGCTGTTCCATGAGGTGCCGCAGTTTGAAGGCAAGGTGCTGATAGAGACGACCGCCGGCCAGGGAACAAATCTGGGAAGAACCTTCGAGGAGTTGCAAACGATCATCAACAGTTCAAAATTTCCGGAGAAATTCGGGGTATGTTTCGACACCTGCCACACCTTTGCCGCCGGTTACGACACCGCCACGGAAGAGGGGTACGCCGATACCATGGAACAGTTCGACCGGTTGATCGGGCTGGAGCGGCTGGAGTGCTTCCACTTCAACGATTCCAAGAAGGGTCTCGGCTCCCGCGTTGACCGGCACGAGCATATCGGCCAGGGATCGCTGGGGCTGAACCCGTTCCGGTTCATCCTCAATGATCCGCGTTTTGCCAAGATACCCAAGATCCTGGAGACCCCCAAGGGGGATAATGACGAGATGGATGCGGTGAATTTGGGGGTTTTGCGGGGGTTGGTGAAACTTTGAGGCCTCCGAGGTTTTATTCAAGCCCGTAATTTGGGTCAAAACCTCGGAGGTATGAACAATACACTTAAAACAGATCCAGATTCTCCAGCTTCTTGAAGGGTTGATTGCCGAAGTCCTTGCGTTCCTGCTTTGCCGCTGTCACTTCCGCAGGCTTTTCTTCCCCTGGCGGCTTACAGCTTTCGTCCTGCACGCACCCCACCTCCTGCTCCTCGTCCATGCCGTTGCATTTGAAAAAATAGCGGTCGTACAGCCGGTGATGGGCTGTCCAGCGTGAGCTGCTGGCGCTCTCCTTGGCAATATGGGCGCGGATGCCGTTAATCTTGGAATCCATGTCGTCCAGGTAGTTCAGGATGGTCGCCTCAATGGTCTTGGGGCGTTTGGGCGAGCCGTATTCGTACTGGCCGTGATGGGAAAGCAGCATGTGTTTCAGCAGTATGGCCAGCTCCCGGGGAAAGCCGTCCACCTGGCGGATCTTATCCTCCACCAGCTCCACGCCGATGGTGATGTGCCCCAGCAGCTTGCCGGCATCCGTGTAGTCGAAGGCGCGTTCATAGCTCATCTCATGAATCTTGCCCACGTCATGGAGCAGGGCGCCTGCGATCAGCAGGTCTTCGTTGATGCCGCAGTAGAGCGGTACAATGGCCTTGGCCAGTTTGACCAGGGCCAGGGAATGTTCCAGCAGCCCCCCCAGGTAGACATGGTGCATCCCCTTGGCGGCCGGGGCCATGCAGTATTGCCCCATAAAGGACGCATCGGACAGAAAGGCCTCCATCAACCCCCTCAGATACGGGTTGGACATGGCAGCGACCACCTCTTGCAACTCACGTTGCATCTCGGCGCTGTCACGGGGTGATTCAGGGAGAAAGTCGGCCAGGTTGACCTGTTCCTCTGGAATCTTGCTGATTTCGGCCACCACGACCTGCATCTTGTTCATGTAGACCGATGCCTTGCCGCGGATCTGCACAAAATCATCCTTGTCAAAAAGCTTGTCCAGCACATCCGTGTTGTCCCAGACCTTGCCCTCTATTTCGCCGCTTTTATCCATGAAGCGCAGGTTCATATATGGCTTGCCGTTCTTGGCCATGGCCATGATCTTGTCCTTGACCAGAAAAACTGCATTGACCGAATCGCGGTCCTTGATATCGGCTACGAACTGTTTTGCCACGTTAGACTCCTTTTGGTGTGCCCCTTTGAAAAGGGGGATTTAGGGGGTTACGCGCCGGCAACTACTCCCATTTTTCAAAGGGGGGAATGACCCAGCCGCGCCGCAATCGTATCGGCGATCTTGATGCCGTCAATGGCGGAGCTCATGATTCCGCCGGCATATCCGGCGCCTTCGCCGGCCGGGTACAGGCCTTGCAGCCCTGTAGACTCGAACTGGGCATTCCGCAGAATCCGTACCGGGGCCGAGGTGCGCGATTCAATGCCTATCAGGGTGGCCTCCCTGGACACGAAGCCCCGCAGTTTTTTGTTGAAGTCAACGATCCCTTCACGGAGTGTCGAGGTGACGAATGCCGGCAGGACCGTATCCAGGTCTGCCTCGCTGATTCCGGGACGATACGTGGTGCTGGCCGGTCCCTTGCCCGGCATGCGCATGAACGCCAGCAGATTCTGTGCCGGGGCTTGGTAACCGCCGCCGCCGGCAATGAACGCCTGGCGTTCCCAGTGCCGCTGGAACCTGATGCCGGCCAATGGGTCGCTCCCGCCGAAGTCCTCGACAGCCACGTTTACCACCAGGGCGCTGTTGGCAAAAGGCGAGTTGCGCAGCTGTCCGCTCATGCCGTTGGTGACCACGCCCCCTTCCTCGGAGGCGCCGGCAACCACCACTCCGCCGGGGCACATGCAGAATGAATAGGCGCTTCGGCCACTGTCGTGGTTATTCCACGCAACGGCATAGTCCGCTGTAGGAAGGGCAGGATGCCGCGGTGCCCCATACTGGATGCGATCGATCAGCCCCTGGGGGTGTTCCACCCGCAATCCCATGGCAAATGCCTTCCGCTCCAGCGGCACACCGCGATGCTCCAGCAGTTCGTAGGTATCCCGGGCGCTATGGCCGGTAGCCAGAATCAACAGATCGCAGGCTAGCTCTTCCGTGCCGTTGACAACGATGGAGGTGATCCTCCCCTCCCGGATCTCAAGGTCACTCAGGCGGCTGCCGAAACGGATTCGGAACCCTTTTTCCAGCAGGTGGTTACGGATGGAGCTGACCACAAGTCGCAACCGGTCGGTGCCGATGTGCGGTTTTGCCAGATAACGGATCTCGGACGGTGCGCCAAAGTTTGCCAGGCGCTCCAGCACCCAGGGGACCAGCTGGTCCCTGGAGCGGCAGGTCAGTTTGCCGTCGGAAAAGGTTCCCGCACCCCCCTCGCCGAACTGGACATTGCTTTCCGGGGCAAGTACGCCGTTCTTCCAGAATTGCTGCACATCCAAGGCACGTTGTTCCACCGGCTGGCCACGTTCGATTATCGTGGCGGTCAGACCGTATTCGGCAAGACGCAGGGCTGTGAACAGGCCTGCCGGGCCGCTGCCGACAATGACGATCCTGGCCTGGGAACGGACCTGCGCAAACAGCACCGGCTGCGGCGCCACCTGCCATTCCAGGCCCGGACAGGCGTTGATCCGTGCGCGAAGTTCCTTCTCATCCTTGACCGTAAAGGAAACCGTATAGATCACCTTGACCCTTGGCTTGCGGCGGGCATCGATACCCTTGCGGATAATCCGGAAATCCCGCAGGTCGGCAGCAGCCAAACCAATCTGGGCGGCCACCAGTGACGGCAGAATATCTTCTTCTTCACTGGGGGTGAGGGAAAGATTGCGGTAGATGAACGACATTACGGATCAGGTCTGCTGAAACGCTTTCCGCGCCAGGAGCTGTTCGACGATAATAACGATATCCACCGGCTTGGTGGATTTTGGGATATGCACCTTGGCCCCCATCTCGGGTGCTTCGTGCTCGTGGGGAGATTCTTGAAACATTGAGGTTAACAGGACTATCACCGGCGGATTGTCGCCGGCCAGACGGCTGATCTCCATGCAGGTGGAGACTCCGCCCATGCGCGGCATGACCAGATCGGAGATAACAACATCGGGATGCTTCTCCAGATAGGCCTTGACCCCCTCTATTCCGTCATTGGCACAATAAACAATAAAGCCGTTATCGTTGAAGGTATCGGCAAGCACCTTCTGGAAAAAAGGATCGTCGTCGATAACAAGGATTTTTACGCGTGAATCGTTCATGATGGTCTCGTAAGGCGGGATACTACACTATTTCAGATGCAAAAGAAAAGGGAGAATAGTCCAGGCTCAGTCACAGGTTGGAAATTCGACGCGAAAGACCGTCCCCTCGTGCGAGGTCTTTTCCACCATGATATCCCCTTCATACATACGGGCAATTCGTTGAACAACCGGCAGCCCCATGCCGGTGCCACGGCTTTTGGTGGTAAAAAAAGGATCAAAGATGTTCGGCAGCGCCTCATGGGATATTCCATTGCCGCTATCCCCCACCAGTACCATCACCTTGCCGCTTTCGGCTGTGATCTCAATCTCCAGGTGTCCACCATAAGGCATTTCATCCAGGGCGTTCAGAAACAGGTTGGTGAAGATCTGTTCCAATTCACCCGGATCAGCCTTGATGGGGGGTGGCACACCGTGGTAACGACGTTCCACCTTGATTTTACCGGCCTCTATCTGCGGCAGGAAGACCTCCAGGGCGTTATCAACCACCTGGTCGATCTGCACGTTACAGGAGATCGTGCGGGTGCGGCGCGAAGCGTCCAGCAGCTTGCGGATAATGGAGTCTATCCGGTCGATTTCCTTGAGGATCTTGACCTGATAGTCCAACTGTTCAGGGTCAAAGGTGCTGTGATTCATGAGCTGAATAAAGAGGGCGATGGAGTTGAGGGGATTACGGATCTCGTGGGCCATGCCGGCCGAGAGGTAGCCCAGAGTTGCCAGTTTTTCCGACTGTGCAATCTCCGACTGGGCCTTTTGGAGAGCTTCTGTCTTATCGCGGACCCTTTTTTGCAGATCCTGGTTCCATTTTTCAATTTCCTTCAGGAGCCGTTCATGCTCTTTTTGGAGCGCCTTGTTGTGAAGTTCGATCTCGCGGATGCGCAGTACGTTATCAAGGCGATCCGACAGCTCACGGTTGTTAAAGGGCTTGAGAAGATACTCGGCCGCGCCGTTTTTCATCAACTCTACAGCAACTTCCTCGCTCCCCTTGCCGGTAAACATCACGACATAGGTGGCCGGGAAACGGGACCTGATCTCCCGCAGTGCGCTCAAGCCATCCATTTCCGGCATCATGTAGTCAAGCAATGCCAGTTCCGGGGCCTGGGCAGCAATGATCTCCATTCCGTCGCGGGCAGTGGTTGCCGTAAAAACCTGATAACCGCGCCTGGAAAGAATCAGTGCTGTCAACTCCAGGATGTTGCGGTCGTCATCAATGACAACGATCTTTGCCTTGATATCGGGTAGGCTATCTCGCATAGTGAAGTAAGCTGCAAAGGCAGGCAGCATTCATGCTTACTGTGCGGCAGGCATGCGGATGGTAAGCACTGGGCAGGCTGCACTGCGAACAACACGTTCGGCGGTGCTGCCGAAGATGAGATGGTCGAGGCCGGTCCGGCCATGGGTGCCCAACACAATCAGGGATGTGTTGGTTTCCTCAGCTTTCCTGATAATTTCCTCGTAAGGTATGCCGGTTACAATGGCGGTTTTATAAGCGCTGAAGCCATCCAATCGGGCTTGACAAAACTTCTCCATCATCTTGGTGGCGCCATCCTCGATCTCTTTTTCCAGCTGTTCAAAAGATATGTGGGGGACATAAAATCCGCGCAGATCAACCGGTTCATTGATGACATGCATGATCGTCAGCTCGGAGTTGAACTGCTTCGCCAGCGTCAGGGCATAATCAAAGGCGTAATCTGAATTTTCCGAGAAATCAATAGCTGTCAATATCCTGTCGAACGGTTTCATGTCATGTCTCCTCATACATATATATTAGCAGACTATACCTATAACACGCCACTTATCCTTATCAGGTTTCCCGAAAAAGCTTGTCAATAATCTTCTTCAGTTCATCCACCTTGACCGGCTTGTTGATGTATTCAAAAGCGCCCAGGTTCATGGCCTCGATATATGATTCCACCTCTCCGTACGCAGTTATCATGATTACATTGCTGGCTGGATGGCTGCGGTTTAAATCCCGCAGGAACGCAAGACCATCCATCTCCGGCATATTGATATCGGTGATGATCAGATCCACCTCATTGCTCCGCAGATAGTTGAGCGCTTCGTAACCATTTCCGGCTGATGCGACTTCGTACCCTTCATGGGCTAGGATCTTGGAAAGGGCAATGCAGGCATTTTCCTCGTCGTCAACAACCAGTATTCGCTTCTTTTGTTCTGACACAGGGCGCTCCTGCCTTAAGTCAATTAAATTTTAATAAAGTGTAGCACGGAGCATATGGGTGTCAAGGTGCAGGAGACGCTTTCGCAGCCATTTTACTGGAAGCAACTTTCTGACGGAGCTTTATGGCTGACAGGATCAGGTTGGCAATAATCGAAACAAAATAGATCTCATCTTCCGGAAAACTCCGCATGGAGGTGGTCTGCAGATTAATAACCCCGAACACGTCCTTCTTGTCGGTGATCGGAAAGGAGAGCATGGAGTTGTACTTCTCCTCGTTCAGCTCGGGAAAAACCTTATAGCGCGGATCCTGGGAGGCCTTACTGAGATTCAGGGGCTGCATCTCCCTGGCCACGGTCCCGGTAATCCCCTCGCCGATCTTCAAACGGATCTTTCCGATCTTCTCTTGTTCGAAGCCATAGGTGGCCTTCAGAACCAGTTCCTCGCCCTCCAGCAGGTATATGTTGCAAACGCTGGCATTGAGCTGTTTGGCCAGCTTGCCGGCCACTGACTGGAGTACCTCTGTCAGTTCAAAATCAGAAGAAACCAGCATGCTGATCTCTTCCAGGGAGATAATTTCCAGATGCTCACGGTTTGCCCGCTGCATGGTCAACACCATTTTCCCCTTTTCGCTTTCCATGTAGGGGGTGAAATTGGCTTTGTGGTAGAACGGGTTGACGGTCTTGACCTTCTCCATAACCGTGCGGTAATCGGAAAAACCGCAGGAGCAGGTCATCTTCACCCGGTAGTTATCGATGCGCTGGCTGGTCATGACTTTACCGCACTTGCGACAACGTGTTGCTATCGTCATATTGCTCTCCTTACCACTGTTCTCAACCTCCTGAGACTATTGTTTGATGCCATCCGCGTCAAGCACGATATAGGCCGGTTTGCCGACAGGGCCGAAAGAGCTGAGCGGCATGCCATTCAACTCTACTTCCACTCCTCCGGCATTGGATACATCCAGGGTAATATTCTTCTCGGCTTTCCATTCAATGACATCACCAACCGCCAGATCGTAGTCCTGTGGCGATGCCCCATCAATAGTGACGGCAAGCGTTCCATTTTGAGTGACCTTCATCCTGACAACAAAACCTTTGGGAAGGTCGACCAACTGCTTCCGGGCGCTGAGTTGCTCGGGAGGAGCCGATTCTTTCCTGGCAGTATCAGCCGGAGGGACGGCCGGTTCGGCTTTTTGTACAGGGGCTGCCGGACGGGCACTGGAAAGTGGTGGCATGACAGCCTGGGTAACTTGCGGGTCTGTTGCCGGCTTGGGAGCGGCCTGTTGAAGCGATGACTTTGCGGAGCGATTAATGACGGCTGCGGTTATGATCAGCAGCATAAGCAGGCATGCGGGCAATGCGAGTTTCCGCCATGAGAATCGCCTGCGAACTTTCTCTTGTTTTCCCTCTCCAGCAGATTGGCCCACTGCACGCGCGCCACCCTGGGCAGACATCTTCTCGTAGAGCCGCATTATGTCGTCCGGGTTAAGCCCCAGATAATTGGCGTAAATCCGCAAAAAACCCTTAAGGTATGCCAGACTGGCAAATTCCTTGGTCTGATCCTCTTCCAGGGCCTTGAGGTAATTTGCGCCGACCTTGGTTGCCTCGGCCGCCTCCTCAAGCGAGATGCCGTGATATTCCCGGCAGCGCTTGAGGATGGCCCCAGGCGAACTCGCGGATGAATCGATATTGTTCGTGACGGTCTCGGACAAACAAGCCTCGCTTACTTGAGCAGTTCCAGATACCGAAGGGATGAAAGCCCCAGATCGGAATCCGGCATGATGCGGAGAACCTCTTTAAAGGAGGATTTGGCCGCTTCCAGATTATTCAGCTTGAGCTGGGCCAGACCAAGATGATAATGAGCGGCGGCATAATCGGCGAAAATCTCAAGCGCCTTGCGGTATTCCCCAATGGCCAGTTCGGTCTTGTCCATGGCAAACCAGACCCGGCCGAGGGAGAGGCGAACGATCGGGTTTCGGGGATTGCCGGCCGCCACCGCACGCAGCTCCTCCAGCGCCCTGGGATAGTCGCCTTTGCCCAGATATGCCAACCCCAGGTTAATGGCGGCGCTATCACCATTATCGTAGAACAGGTCGTTCTTGACGATCTTGAACTGCGAAATGGCATCGTCCCAGCGCTTCAGTTCCAGATAGGCCACTCCCAGGTCATTGCGGGCCGCGGAGTAAGACGGCTTGAGTATCAGTGCGCGCTGAAATCTTTGTTCGGCCAGATCAGGACGTTTTTTCCCAATGTAGGCCAGCCCCAGATTGTACAGCACTTCAGGGTTATCGGGATCAAGCTTCTCAGCCTCGGTCAGTGACACCAAGGCGCCGGTGTAATTGCGCTCACCAATATAGGAAAGTCCCATCTGGTAATAGTAGGCGGCCGGATAATTTTCGCCCGACTGCTGATCATGAGAAGTGGCACAGCCAACCAGTACCAGCAGCATAAAGAAGGCAAAGAAATGTTTCATGCAAGGTTTCCTGAACATCCCGCTAGTAAGTTAGAAAATATTTTCTGCGGTTTGTTGCAGGAAATATTTTAGTTAACGCACTTATCCTGTTAACAAGGCGGGGATACCTCTCGTGAAAACAGGCAACAACTAACAAATACGCTGGCCAATGCCAATCAAGCCAAGGCTTAAAGTTGGACTATATCACGGAAATTCGTTAGCGCTTTGAAATTCTTGTAGCGGGCCTCGATCTCCCGGTATTCCAGGCGTTTCATGCGGTCTAAACTGAAATCCTCCACATTGAAGGACGCCATCACCGAACCGAAAACGATTGCCTGGCGAATGCCATCTTCGCTCAGGTCACCGGTATTGGCCAGGTAGCCCATAAAGCCGCCGGCAAAGGTGTCGCCCGCGCCTGTTGGATCGAAGACCTCCTCCAGCGGATAGGCCGGGGCAGCAAAAACCGTATCCCGAGTGAACATCAGCACGCCATATTCGCCCCGTTTGACCACCAGCCGCTTGCACCCCAGGGCGATAATCTGGCGGGCCGCCTTGACCAGATTGGCCTCACCGGTAAACTGACGGGCCTCACCTTCGTTGATCACAACGATATCGACCTTCTGCAGCACCTTGCGGAGCGACTCGGGCTTGGAAGAGATCCAGAAATTCATGGTGTCGCAGGCCACCAGTTTCGGCTGACGCACCTGATCCAGCACCTCCATCTGCAGATCCGGGTCGATGTTGGCCAGAAAGAGATACTCGGCATCACGGTAGGATTCGGGAAGATCGGGGCGAAACTCCATCAGCACGTTCAGCTGCGTGTCCAGGGTCTGGGCTTCGTTCAGGTCATAGCCGTATCGACCGCTCCAGTGGAAGGTCTTGCCTGGGATGCGCTGCAGGCCCGCGGTATCGATATCGCGGGAGCGGAGGAACTGGACATGCTCCTCGGGGAAATCCTCTCCCACCACCGCCACCAGTGAGACCTCGGTAAAAAAACTGGCAGAGGTGGAGAAATAGGTGGCTGAACCGCCCAGAACATTTTCTCCCCTGCCAAAGGGGGTTTCTACCGTGTCAAAGGCCACGGTGCCGACAACTACGATACCCATATTGTTATTTGCTCCTGTTTAGAGGTATTTTCCGACAATCAGATCCAGCTTCTGCCTTGTACCCTGGGGAATTACCGACCTGTCGGTAATCACGGCATACTGCAGGGCGCTGCCGCAGCTGCAGGTCCTGTCCAGGCTGATATCAACGACAGCCTGGCGAATGATGTTCTTGGCCATGGCCACGTTCTGGTGGATGATCTGGATAATCGCATCAACCGTTACATCCTCGTGGGAGTCGTGCCAGCAATCATAATCTGTTGACAGGGCAATGATGCCATAGCAGATTTCCGCCTCACGGGCCAGTTTGGCCTCGGTCAGGTTGGTCATGCCGATTATTGATGCCTCCAGTCCGCGATACATTAATGATTCGGAACGGGTCGAAAATGCCGGCCCCTCCATACAGACATAGGTGCCGCCCTTGTGCGTGGTTGCCCCGACCTTGCGGGCCGCTTCGTACAGGGTAGCCGACAGGGCATGGCAGACCGGGTCGGCAAAGCCCACATGGGCCACGATGCCATCGCCGAAGAAGGTGTCCCTGCGAACTCCCTTGGTGCGGTCAATAAACTGATCCGGTATCATGATGTGCCCCGGCGCAATCTCCTCCTTGAGACTTCCCACTGCGGAAACGGAGATGATCTGCTCCACCCCGAGTTTCTTCATGCCAAAGATATTGGCGCGATAGTTCACCTCGGAGGGCAGAAAACGGTGCCCGCGCCCGTGACGAGGCAGAAAAACCATCCTCACTCCGTTCAGCACACCGGTGACGTATTCATCTGACGGATCACCAAAGGGGGTCTCCACCCGGACCCGCGCAATATCCTCCAGCCCTTCCATATCGTAGAGTCCGCTGCCGCCGATGACGCCAATCGCCTTATTGATCATATTCGCAATTTCCTTTCGCAGATACGTATACAGTACTGAAAAGCGTCGTTGACTTTACGGGTTTTGAGAGCAAAGTTCAATAGTTATTTTCCCATAACAGCCCGCACCATGGGGCTTGCAAAACCATCTTGCCACCAGGGCAGCAAAATTAAAGCTTGCGTTCTTGCGCAATCGCCACTATGGTTACGGATAGACTGTCACACAAGACGACGGCATGGTGTCCGTCGTTTTTCTTTTGATCATCGCTTACCGACCCCTGATTCAATCCTCCTTATTGAAACACGGCAGAACGTTTGGCAGGCGAAGATTACTACCGCGCAAGCAAATTTCAACGTCAGTTATTGATGACGTTGCGCGGTAGTGCACAGCCTGCACACGCGGCACTGCCGTTCCTGTCTCGTGGATCATCCGTTTGATCCCACGGCCTGCGTGCGCTTTAACCTCGACACCGCTCAGAAAAGGAAAACGCATGACATTTGAAGAACTCAGCCTCAACCCGACCATCCTCAAGGCGATTATCGCCTGTGGCTACACCACCCCAACCCCCATCCAGGAACAGGCCATCCCGCTGGTCATGGCCGGCAAAGACCTGATCGCCACTGCCCAGACCGGCACCGGCAAGACAGCCGCCTTTGTGCTGCCTGCCCTGGAGCGCCTCACTGTACCATCTGCTGTACCGGGCAAGGGACCGCGCATTCTCGTCCTGACTCCGACCCGCGAGCTGGCGGGCCAGGTCATGGATGCCGCCCGCACCTACGGACGCGGCACGAAACTTCG
>JBGSQD010000090.1:0-11765 GCA_041738275.1 Geobacterales bacterium | reverse complement strand
AAAAACACCGTGACATTGTTGCTGGTCTTGGATTGAATAAGCTTAATAAGACGATTGAACTTCAAGATACTCCCGAAATACGGGGAATGATCGCGAAGATTAACCATATGCTACATATCGCATAGTAAAAAGGGTGGATATAATGGATTTAAATACACTCAGACCTGCAATGGGTTCGACAAAAAAAAGAAAACGTATCGGACGTGGTACCGGTTCTGGGCACGGTAAAACCGCTACTAAAGGACATAAGGGACAGAAAGCACGTTCTGGTGGCAGTATAAAAGCTGGTTTTGAAGGTGGTCAAATGCCTTTGCAGCGACGTCTCCCCAAGCGTGGTTTTACGCCTTATGAGCGAATTGAATATGCTATTGTAAATCTCAAGCAGCTTGAGGTGTTCGAGGCGGGCGCTACTGTTAATTTAGAAACCCTTATTGCTACGGGGCTGGTTAATAGTTCGAATGCAAAAGTTAAAATTCTTGGTAATGGCGATATTGCAAAATCACTTATGGTTTCAGCTACCAAGTTTAGTCAATCTGCAAAAGATAAAATTATTGCAGCTGGCGGAACTGTTGAGGAGAAAATCTAGTGCTTGAAGCACTTAAGAATATCTTCAAGATTCCTGAACTCAAGAGAAGGGTATTGTTTTCATTGGGTATGCTTGCTGTGTACCGTATTGGATGCCATATTCCAACTCCGGGTATAGATCGCATAGCGCTGTCTCATTTTTTCAAGCAGGCCCAGGGAACACTCCTAGGCCTTTTTGACATGTTTTCTGGCGGAGCGCTTGAGCGGCTCAGCGTTTTTGCGCTGGGCATTATGCCTTATATTTCTTCGTCCATCATTTTCCAGTTGCTTACGGTTGTAGTTCCTGCAATAGAAAAGCTTTCCAAGGAAGGTGAATCAGGTCGTAAGAAGATTATCCAGTATACTCGATATGGTACGATTGTTCTGAGCGTTGTTCAGGGACTCGGCATTGCTATCGGCCTTGAAAGTATGCGAGGGCCTGCTGGAGAGCTGGTGGTTCCTAACGCAGGATGGTCGTTCAGGCTCATGACGGTTCTTACTCTTACGGCCGGCACTGCATTTATTATGTGGCTTGGTGAACAAATGTCTGAAAAAGGGATCGGTAATGGCATATCCCTTATCATTTTCGCAGGTATCGTGGTTGGGATACCGACAGCGGTTGGCAATACCATAAAGTTACTTAATGCCGGTCAGATATCTTTGTTCGTAATAATATTTGTTCTGGCGTTGATGTTTGCAGTTGTTGCCGGTATTGTTTTTGTTGAACGAGGACAGCGTCGACTTCCTATTCACTACGCCAAGAGAGTTGTTGGTCTAAAGACATTCAATGCTCAGTCATCTCATCTGCCACTCAAGGTAAACATGGCTGGCGTAATACCGCCTATTTTTGCTTCCTCGATAATTATGTTTCCGGCAACAATTGCTAATTTCATAAATATTCCGTGGGTTCAGCAGGCAGCAAAAAGTTTATCGCCAGGCAATTGGGCATATAATGTTTTTTATGTTGTCTTTATCGTGTTTTTCTGCTACTTCTACACGGCTGTAACATTTAATCCTATTGATGTCGCTGAAAATATTAAGAAGCATGGTGGATACATTCCAGGGATCAGGCCGGGTAAGGAAACGTCTGATTTTATGGACAGTGTTCTAACACGGCTGACTTTTGCTGGTGCTATTTATATTTCAGTTGTCTGCGTCCTCCCATCAATTCTTATCGGTAAATTTAATTTGCCGTTCTTTTTTGGCGGGACAGCATTATTGATTGCGGTAGGTGTTGGCATGGACACGGTTGCCCAGATTGAATCTCATTTAATTACCCGTAATTATGAGGGTTTTTTAAAAGGTGTGAGAATTAGGGGCAGGAAGTAATATGAATCTGATTCTTTTTGGACCTCCAGGTGCCGGCAAAGGTACGCAAGCTCAGTTTATTGTTGAGCGCTTTGGTATTCCTCAGGTGTCAACAGGAGACATGCTTCGGACCGCGGTTAAGGCTCAAACACCGCTTGGCTTAAAGGCAAAAGAGATCATGGAGTCAGGTGGTCTTGTCTCGGATGAAGTTGTTCTGGGTATTGTAAGAGAACGTCTTGCACAACCTGATTGCGATTCCGGTTTTGTTCTGGATGGTTTTCCGAGGACAATGCCGCAGGCCGATGCTCTTGATAAAATGTTATCAGAAATCGGTCGCGAAATAGATGCAGTGGTGTCACTTGATATTGATGACGCACTTATAGTTCATCGGTTGTCTGGAAGGCGTACATGCTCTGTTTGTGGTAAGGGGTATCATATAACATATGATCCGCCAGCGAGACCTGATCTTTGTGATTTGTGCGGTAATTCATTGGTTCAGCGTGAAGATGATCAAGAAACTACAATTTTACATAGGCTCAAAGTTTATGGACAGCAGACAGCTCCGCTAAAAGATTATTATGATAAGTCCGGTCTGCTGCGACACGTTGATGGATCGGGAACGATAAAAGAAATACAGCAGCAGATCAGCGTTTTTCTTGAAGGGTGTCCATGTGATCATTCTTAAATCTCTTCGTGAGATCGAAAGAATGAAGATTTCTTGTAAGATGGTTGCTGAAATACTTGCTTTGCTTAAAGAGCAGGTTAAGCCAGGAGTGACCACGCAGGATTTAGAGGACATCGCAAACTACGAGGTCAAGAAGCGTAAAGCTAAGGCAGCTTTTAAAGGTTATCATAATTATCCTAATGCGTTGTGTTGTTCCCCAAATGATCAAGTCGTTCATGGGATGCCAACGTCTATCCCACTAAATTGCGGTGATGTTTTAAGTTTAGATTTTGGCATATTTTACGATGAGTTTTATGGTGACGCAGCAATAACGGTTCCTGTAGGGGACGTATCTGATTTGGCAAAAAAGCTCATTGAAGTAACTGAACAATCTTTGTATGAGGGAATAAAGAAGGCAGTTCCTGGTGGCAGATTGTTTGATATATCATATGCGATTCAATCTTTTGTCGAATCAAAAGGCTTTTCTGTTGTACGAGATTTTGTAGGCCACGGTATAGGAAGATGTCTTCATGAGGATCCTCAGGTGCCCAATTTTGGAGTGCCTGGCAAAGGTGTCCTGCTCAAGCCGGGAATGGTTCTGGCTATTGAGCCAATGATAAATCAAATTGGTCATGATGTAAGAGTTTTAGAAGATGGATGGACTGTTTTAACCTGTGATGGCGGACTTTCTGCTCATTTTGAACATACTGTTGCCATTACAGATTCAGGACCGGTTATTTTGACACGTTTATAGACGCGTGTGAGGAGAGATAAATGAAAGTTAGAGCATCTGTGAAAAAAATTTGTGACAAATGCAAGATCATCAAGCGTAAGGGTGTTGTCCGTGTAATCTGTGACATCCCCAAGCATTCACAGCGTCAGGGATGAGTAATTAAAGGAGGACTTTCAATTGGCACGAATTGCAGGTATTGATTTACCAAAGAACAAGAGGATAGTCATCGCCCTCACCTATATTTTCGGTATTGGCCGATCGACAGCTGAATTAATTCTTACAGAATCTAAGATCGATCCGGATACTCGTACTGAAAAACTTACTGAGGCTGAAGTCTCTCGCCTTCGCGATGAGATTGATCGCAACTGTAAGGTTGAAGGTGACCTGCGCCGTGAAGTATCAATGAACATTAAAAGGCTCATGGATCTTGGCTGCTATCGTGGCCTTCGTCACAGAAAAGGTCTTCCGGTCAGGGGACAGCGTACCAAGACAAATTCTCGTACCCGCAAAGGTCCTGCACGCACCGTTGCAGGTAAAAAGAAATAATCCTATTTAGCTTTGGAGAACACGAATGGCAAGTCCAGCTAAGAAAGTCGTCCGGAAAAAGAAAGAACGCAAAAATATTACTAATGGTGTTGCCCATATACAGGCGACTTTTAACAATACCATTATTACGATTACCGATGCAGCAGGCAATGTAATTGCCTGGTCAACTGCAGGTGCAAAGGGTTTCAAAGGTTCACGCAAAAGCACGCCATTTGCTGCCCAAATTGCAGCAGAAGACTGCGCTAAAAAGGCTCAGGAACATGGATTAAGGAACGTCGAAGTTTATGTGAAGGGCCCCGGTTCCGGCCGGGAATCAGCACTTAGGGCACTTCAGGCTGCAGGTTTTAATGTGAGTTTTATCAAGGATGTGACTCCAATTCCTCACAATGGATGCCGTCCTCCTAAGAGAAGAAGAGTTTAATTTTTTTACCAATAAAGGAGGTTTTCATTGGCTCGATATACAGGTCCTTCATGCCGTCTGTGCAGAAGGGAAAACATGGAATTGTATTTGAAGGGTGATCGGTGCTACACCGATAAATGCGCGATCAAGCGACGTAACTACCCACCAGGTCAACACGGCCAAGCTCGCGTTAAAATCTCTTCATATGGCGTTCAGTTACGTGAAAAGCAAAAAGTTAGACGTATCTATGGTTTGTTGGAAAAACAATTCCGTAGTTATTTTGCTGAAGCAGATCGCTTAAAGGGAGTTACTGGTGAGAATCTTCTTTCTCTTCTTGAGCGTCGTCTTGATAACGTTGTGTACCGACTTGGATTTGCTTCCTCTAGAATAGAATCTCGCCAACTTGTTCGTCATGGCCACTTTACTCTTAATGGCAGGAAAGTAAACATTCCTTCAATACAACTCAAATCTGGTGATGTTATAGAATTGCGTGAAAAGAGCAGAAAAGTTGCCTCCATTAATGATTCGCTGGAAGCGGTTGTTCGACGTGGAATTCCTCAGTGGCTTGAGCTTGACCGTGACACCTTCAAAGGAAGTCTCAAAGGACTGCCTGTTCGTGAAGACATCACAACTCCGATTCAAGAGCAGCTGATCGTCGAACTCTACTCGAAGTAATTCCCGGGTTTTCAGGCATCTTTTGCCCGTAACATCCAGAACCGGATAATACCCCGGAGGAGGTTGGAATGTATAAAAATTGGCGTGATCTTATTAGGCCAAAACAGCTACAGGTTGAAAAAGAAACATTATTAGATACTTATGGTAAGTTTTATGCAGAACCCTTTGAACGTGGATTTGGTACAACTCTTGGCAATTCAATCAGGAGGATATTGCTCTCATCTCTTCAAGGTGCAGCTATTACTTCGGTTCGCATCAAGGGTGTGCTTCATGAATTCTCTGCTATTCAGGGCGTTACTGAAGATGCAACTGATATCATCCTAAATCTTAAGGGTGTGCGACTTAAGTTGCATTCATCTGATCAGGCCATTATTCGCATTGCACATAAGGGTGAAGGCATAGTCAAGGCTGGAGATATCCTTGTAGGACATAACGTAGAAGTTATGAATCCTGATCACCACATAGCTACATGTGGTAAAGATGCAAACCTGGAAATTGAACTGACTGTTAAAATGGGTAAAGGGTATATTTCTGCTGACCGTAACAGGGACGAAAAAGCGCCGGTGGGAACAATTCCTATCGATGCAATTTATTCTCCGATCAAAAAAGTTAACTTCGCAGTGTCCAATGCCCGTGTTGGTCAGATGACTGATTACGACAAACTGACGATTGAAGTTTGGACTGATGGAAGTGCTAAGCCAGAAGATGCAATTTCCTATGCTGCAAAAATCATGAAGGAACAGCTGTCCATCTTCATTAATTTTGATGAGGAGTCTGAACCGCAACAGTTGGAAGAGACGCAGGAAGATAAAGACAAGATTAACGAGAACCTTTATCGTACTGTTGAAGAACTTGAATTGTCAGTTCGATCCGCAAATTGCTTGAAAAATGCCGGTATTAAACTTATTGGCGAGCTTGTGTCTAAAACTGAAGCTGAGATGCTGAAAACACAAAATTTTGGCCGTAAGTCTTTAAATGAAATCAAGGATATACTTAGCGAGATGGGCCTTACTTTTGGCATGAAGCTAGAGGGATTCCCTGATCAAGAAATAATGAGTCGGTTACGCGGTGAACAGAAGGAAGAAGAGTAATACCTCTGACAGTTATCAGCTTCAGAAAGGAAATGAGTTATGCGTCACAATAATACGGGCAGGAGACTTGGCAGGAAAACCAGTCATCGTGAGGCGATGTTCCGGAATATGGTCACCTCGCTGCTCAGTCATGAAAAAATAACCACTACCGATGCCAAGGCAAAAGAGATTCGCTCGGTAGCAGAAAAAATGATCACGTTGGGCAAGCGTGGTGATCTGCATGCCATGCGTCTTGCAGCTTCTTATATCCGTGAGAAGTCAGTGGTTACCAAGCTTTTTTCCACAATTGCTCCACGTTATAAAGACCGTTCAGGTGGTTATACACGTATCATTAAACTCGGAATACGCCAAGGTGATACCGCACCAATCTCTTTGATCGAACTAGTCGAAGAAGAGATGCCACAAAAGAAAGTTAAGCAGAAACCGGTCAAATCATCATTAACTCCCAAGCCTGCTCCTGTTGTTGAAGCTGTCGTGGCTCCTGATGTTGCTGAGGACGATGCACTGGTAGATAATTCTGCTGAAGTGTGTGAGGCTAAAGCAGATTAACTGCGGTTTCAAAATCATTTTACAAGATTAATGGCAAGGGATTTATTCCCTTGCCTTTTTTGTTTAGTGGGCTTCGGTTGAAGTACTAAACAGATTCACAGCTTACGTTATGAGGTCTACAACCATGCCTTTTATACCGATAACTTTTGCCGTAATTGCCAAGTTGTCCTTGTTTTCTTTGATAATCAGATTGTAAAGTCGGTCAGCCTCAACATTTATTATAGTTATGATTTCAAAGTATCTTGGATTATGGGGAGTTCCGCCAATCTTTTCCAGGTGATAAGCTTCTTTGGTGATTCGTTTGGCAAGCTTGCTCAGCTGATCCCGAAAATATTTGAAGTTAGATAAAGTAGGTTCCTTCTCAAGCTTTTCTCCAGCGAGATCAATTTCCTCCCGCAAATCTTCAATTTCCTGCTCATAGGAATTCAGTTCTGCTTGCTTCTGGCCGATTTCTGTTGCAAAGAGGGATTTGTTCCCATGCAATAGTGGCGATGTGCTTTTTGTATTACGCTTTAAATCGAGCAATGATGATGCATCATTGATGCGCATGTTGTCTCCCGCATATGTAATACTGATGATTTCACCCTACCATACTCATTTGAGATAGGCAATTGCGGCAAAAATGCAACAATCAGATTTGCATCACTATTGGCATGTGGTATGATTGTTGCTGTTACAGGTTGATACTATGGTTACAGGAGGCAGTCTATGTTGGAATTCCTTGAAAAGGCAGTGTTGACAGCGATCGGAGTTGCGGCTATTACCCAGAAAAAGGCTGAAGAGTTGGTGGCTGAGATGAAGGACAAATATAAAATCAGCGAGGAGGAAGGCAAGCTCTTTGTTGATCGCATTCAGGTTATTGCAAAGGATACCAAGGAGAAGGTGCGGGAAATGGCCGAGTTTGAGGTGCAGAAGACGGTTGACCGCCTCGGTTTAGTGTCCCGCGAGGAGTTTGATCGACTTTCCAAGCGAGTGGAGGAGTTGGAATCCAAGCAAGGCAACTAATCCTTCATGCTCTCATTCCTTAAATTAAATAGAAATATCCGCAGTATCAGACGTTATCTGAACATAGTTCGCGTTCTCAGCACCTACGGTTTTGATCATGTTCTGGAAATGCTGGGACTTAGCGATATGGTTGCGCGAAGCAAACGCATGTTTCGTCATGATAACGACGCCATTGCTCGACTTACGGCAGCGGAACGTATGCGACTCGCATTGGAGGAGCTTGGGCCGACATTTATCAAGCTTGGACAGCTGCTGTCTACTCGGCCGGATATTGTGCCGGCAGCTTTTGTTCATGAATTTGAAAAGCTGCAGGACAATGTGCCAAGCATCTCGTTTTTAGAACTGAAGACTCAGATCGAAAAAGAGCTAGGTGGAGCAACCGAAACATTTTATGCGGAGATTGACCCGGTCTCGTTGGCAGCAGCTTCTATTGCCCAGGTCCATCGCGCTTGTTTGGCCTCAGGCGAAGATGTGGTCATCAAGGTGCGCCGGCCTGGTGTCGTTGAGTTGGTGGAGTCTGATATCAGCGGCTTGATGGGTCTTGCCCACCTGGCTGAACGGCATATGACCGGCGTTGAGATATATGATCCGGTTGCTGTGGTGCGCGAGTTTGCCCGTTCCATTAGACGTGAGATGAATTTTACCCGCGAGGGCCATACCATTGAGAAATTTCGGGACAATTTCAAGGGAACCCAGTGGATGTATTTCCCCAAGGTCTTCTGGGGCACGACTTCCCGTGGGGTACTGACGCTTGAATATGTTGAAGGGATTAAAGTATCTGATCTGGATTCCATTGAGCAGTCCGGGCTTGATCGAAAGCTGATTGCCCGTCGTGGTGCTGATGCCTTCCTGGAGATGGTGCTTAACCACGGTTTTTTTCATGGTGATCCACATCCCGGCAATGTCATGATTATGCCGGGTAATGTGATTTGTCTCCTGGATTATGGCATTGTGGGGAGGCTTGATGATGAACTCAAGAACTTTCTCAGTGATATCCTGTTTGCCATTGTCAAACGCGACATGGATGAGGTCGTTTCGCTGCTGCTGTTTGCCGGGGATATTTCCGACACCATCAATGTGCGATCACTCAAGCGAGATCTGGCCAATTTCATAGACAGTTACTACGAGATTCCACTTCAGGAGATCGAGGTGGGACGTATGCTGATGGAGTTCATAGAGATCATCACCCTGTACAATATCCGTATCCAGCCTGACCTGATGCTGCTGACCAAATCCATGATCATCATTGAGGGGATGGGGCGCAATCTTGATCCGGACTTCAATATGGTGGATCACCTTCGCCCATTCATGGAAAAGGCCCTGCGCCACAAGTTTTCTCCCAAGCGTATTTCCCGCGACATCAACACAATCCTGCTTTCGTATTTGAACCTTGCCCGCAATCTCCCCCGTGACCTGAAAGAGATCGTTAATCGCGTAAACCGGAATAAATTCAAGATTGATCTGGAACATCGCGGCCTGGATAAGTTCACCGCTGATTTTGACCGATCAATCAACCGGCTCTCCTCCAGTATGATACTGGCGGCCCTGATCATCGGTTCTTCCATAATTATGCAGACCAATAAGGGGCCACAGCTGCTTGGTTTCCCGGTAATGGCCTTTCTTGGCTATACCGTGGCCGGATTGATCGGCCTCTGGTTGGTGTATGCCATTATCCGCTCGGGGAGGATGTAGATGGTATTGAATTCTGTTTTTTTGTTTAAGGGCAGGTGCTGATGGATATCAGGCTTCCGGTTGAAGAACGTAAAAAGAGGATTCGCGAGGCGTTTTTTATTGTTCTGGCGATTATTCTAATCATTTTCCTTACCAAAACAGAGATTCATCTGACCCAATTGAGCGCCGATGCGCCCATGGGGAGCAACATCGCAATATTCGGGGTCATCAACTTTGTTGTCCTGCTGGTGATCTTGCTGGTTTACCTGGTATGCCGCAATGTGGTGAAGCTCTTCGTGGAGAGCCGGTCCAATCCCTTTGCCACCAGATTAAGAACTAAGCTGGTTCTTTCCTTTGTTGGTCTCTCGCTGGTTCCCACCATGCTGCTTTTTTTTGCTGCCGCTGGTTTTATCAACAACACCGTACATAATTGGTTTAACACCCAGGTTGAAACATCTCTGAGCGAATCTTTGGAAGTCGCCCAGATCTATTACAAAAACTCGGCTTCAAACTCTCTTTACTATGGCCGCCAGATCAGTGAATTCATAAAAACCCAGAAATTGCTGAATCAGGATAATCTGCCACGCCTGAAGTCGCTTATTCGA
Source organism: Geobacterales bacterium (assembly GCA_041738275.1). Classification (GTDB taxonomy): domain Bacteria; phylum Desulfobacterota; class Desulfuromonadia; order Geobacterales; family Pseudopelobacteraceae; genus JACPFJ01. The sequence goes on along the minus strand of JBGSQD010000090.1, from coordinate 1,954 downwards.
CAGAAACAAAAGGAGTATAATCTGGGGGTCGTCGAGGTTTATTCGGCCCAGCGCGAGGAGTTGGTAAGGGCCTCAAATCCTGATGTACCCAAAGGCGAATTCACCAATCCGGCCTCTGAGGATATCAATCGCGGGCTGTCCGGTAAGGAGCTGACCCGTGTCAATCAGGCTGGTAAGGCTGATCTGATCCGAGGTATTGTGCCGGTATACTCAACCTGGAACGAGAAGGATGTCGTCGGGGTGGTTGTAGTTAATTATTATGTTCCCAATTCTCTGGTCAACAAGATGAAGGAGATTACCGAATCATACCACGAATTCCGCCAGCTGAAGATATTGAAAAACCCGATCCGGACCGGATATATCATAACCCTGTTCCTGATTACGACGGTAATCGTGTTCTTTGCTTATTGGATGGGGGTCTATCTGGCCAACAGCATGACAAAACCGTTGCAGGAGCTGGTCGATGCAACCAGGGCGGTCGCTGACGGCAACCTCGGGGTCCAAATCGAAACCTTTGCAGCCGATGAAATCGGCATGCTGGTTCAGTCCTTCAACAGGATGACCGATGATCTGCGCAAAAAACAGCTGGCGCTTAATACATCCAACGAAGAACTCTTCCGTATCAATCAGGAAAGTGAGCGTCGTCGTCGGTATATGGAGATTGTTCTGCGCAATGTTGCTGCCGGTGTTATCTCTGTTGACAGCGAAGGTACCATCACTACTATTAACATGTCTGCAGAAAAGCTGCTCAGCATTAATCCCGGTTCTGTCCTGGGCAAGAACTTCCGTGAGGTCCTGCGTGATTCTCATCTGGATATCGTCAAGGAAAGCCTGAAAGACTTGGTGATGTCCAAACAGGATACCATTAACCGCCAGATTTTCCTCGATGTGCATGGCAGCCGGCTGGCTCTGCATCTCCATCTCACCTTGCTGCGGGACGAGACCGGAGACATCATGGGAACCGTGCTGGTGCTTGATGACCTGACACAGGTTATGAAGGCCCAGCGCATGGCCGCCTGGCGCGAGGTTGCCCGTCGCATCGCCCATGAGATCAAGAATCCGCTTACACCGATCCAGCTTTCGGCCCAGCGTCTGCGCAAGCGCTATCTCTCCCGTTTCAGTGACGATGAGAAGATCTTTGACGAGTGTACCGAGATGATCATAAAATCGGTAGACGAGTTGAAAACCTTGGTAAATGAATTCTCTAATTTTGCACGTATGCCTGCCATTCAGCCGGAGCCCAATAACATCAATGCATTGATCCGCGAGACCTTGACCCTTTATCAGGAAGCACACCGGGGTGTGCGGTTCAACTTTACTTCCGATGATCGTTTGCCCCAGCTCAAGATCGATCGAGACCAGATCAAGCGGGTGCTGATCAATATTCTCGAAAATTCAGTTGCGGCAATGGATGAACAGGGGATTATCGAGATCAGCAGCAGTTATGACACTGAACTCAAGATGGCATCGATCATTATCGCAGACAACGGGCCTGGAATTCCGCCTGAGGATAAATCGAGGTTGTTCGAACCGTATTTTTCCACAAAGAAGACAGGTACCGGCCTTGGATTGGCCATTGTCAGCAGCATTATCTCTGATCATAATGGTTTTGTGCGAGTCAGGGATAATGAACCGCGGGGAGCTTGTTTCGTAGTCGAGCTGCCTGCCGGGTAACGGGCCTTTTATAATCTGCCGTTGTGACAGTCCTTATCCTGACCTGACAAGGGATGAGTGAGATGGTTTGAAGTTTTTTATTTATAGAGAGGTAATGCATGTCTCAGACAATACTTGTAGTGGATGACGAAAAGGATATCAGGATTTCCCTGACAGGTATCCTTGAGGATGAGGGGTACCAGGTGGTAACCGCGGCTAACGGAGTAGAGGCTCTGGAATCCGCCCGCCAGGACCAGCCTGATCTGATTTTGCTGGATATCTGGATGCCGGGGATGGATGG
>JBGSQD010000190.1:0-25089 GCA_041738275.1 Geobacterales bacterium | reverse complement strand
TCCGACATTACCGACTGGGTGCTGAATGAGGCGTGCAGTCAAATGGCCAGCTGGCGTAGAATGGGAATGGATGATCTGCGTATTTCAGTCAATGTATCGCCGCAGGAATTTGACTGCTCAGACATAGTCGAACGAATTGTGCGGAATATTACCAGGTTTAGCCTTCCTGCCAATGTTCTGGAGATTGAAATCACCGAAAATCTGTTATTGAATGATGTTTCCGGTGTTATCGATAAAATGCGGATATTGCGGGAACATGGGGTACGTATCTCGATCGATGACTTCGGCACCCGCTATTCTTCACTCAACTATCTGCGCCGATTCCCGATTAACACCATCAAGATTGACCAGTCATTTGTCTGTGATCTGGTTGAGAGAAAACCTGTATCCCCCATTATCCATGCAATTATCGGCATAGCGCGTGGGTTCGGGCTGCACCTGGTGGCGGAGGGGGTTGAAACTGCATTCCAGATGAAAACTCTGAATGATCTGGGGTGTGATGAGATGCAGGGCTTTCTCTTCAGCAAACCGCTGCCTGCGGCCGAGGTCGAACAGCTGTTGCTGGATTCGCTTTCAATCATAAAGGCCCAGGTTTCCTGAGCCGGTTGCCGGTCAGTTCGAACGCAAGGCCAATCTGTTGGCAGTTGTGACATATTCCTTTTCGGCCTCCCCTGCCAGGCTTGCATCAAATAGTTCCAACGGAGGGGCTACAGCCAGGGGATACTCTATCATCTCCCCTCCCGTCAAGACCGTAACCGAAGTTGCCAGGCTCCCCTTCTCAGGTACGATCTCAAGCACCCAGGCCCCTCCATCGTTGATCTCGAGAGCGGTGCAATTACCGCCCGATATGAAGAACTGCGGCGCCCTTCCGCTGCTCTGGTCACCCGCGCGGACTTCAAGCCTTAGAGAGGCAACTCCGTCCGACAGCAGCACAGTGGGTTGCTGAATGAACATTTCATCGCTGACCTCGAACAGACGGGCCATGGCGTCCGGGGTGTGTCCGCCGGTATATGCGTGAAAGGAGTCCAGCACACTCTTGCGGCGGCTGAACGTAATGGTTCGTGGGGTATATTCAGTTTCAGGTTTCCTGACACTGTCTGCGACTCCAGACGCAGTGTCGGGTGAAGCCGTGACTGATGCAGCAGACACAGCCTGCGCCGGAGGTCTGGCGACAATCCGCGCAGGAACGGTGGCCGCAGAAGGTGGCGTTGACGGTCGCTTGGCTTTCATAGCTTCCAGTTGTTCATCGGTCGGATTATTGATCAATACAGCGGGCGTCTCCGTCATCCCTTTTTCATTCCTCATCCAGGCCGTGAGAAAGGTGACTGCACCCCGTATTTGTGCTGTCGCCAGCAAAACATTACCACTCAACGGCTTGCTGCTCTTAAGCCGAATGGTAAACGATCCGGGGTTGTCGGCCTGCACGTTGATTTCGGCCTGCGTCCCCAGACCTGCCCCGCTCACCTGGGGAGGCGCCTCATCATCACTACGGTAGTCAATGCGGATCTCAGCCTCTTTGACATGCACAAGATTGTTGGCCTTGATGGAAAAACCACCTCGTCCGTTATATTGCACCGACACGACCGGCGACAGGGCAAGCGCCGGGGAGGACCAGCCCAGGACCAGCAACAGGGCAAGGAGTGAAGAATGCACCGGAAATGCCGACCGCACCTCGTCATTATGGCTGGCGCGATGGTACAGCCAAAACCAGAGCAAAAAGGGCAGCATGAACTGTCCCAAGAGATAGATGGCCTGATGAAGCGGTGCTATTTCCGGCACATCCAGGGCGGTCCAGACCACGTGGGTGATCCGGAACAGGGCGTGCCAGACCGCTATCAGGCTGATTCCGCAGATTGCCGCATTCATCCGTCGCCATGTCCAGGCGCTGCGCCCTGCCAGGACCAGGGCCATAAACAGAGGAACCGCAAAGGTGTGGTTGTAGATGGCCAAGGGACGTGGCGTCAGAAGCTGATAGCCGGGATAAAGCAGGGAGAAGAGGAGAGCTACCATACTATCGAGAAATTCGACATACGAGCGGTTCACCAAAACCCATGGAACAAAAAGTGCCGTGGCAATGAAAGCTGCACGCAACAAAAAAGGAAACGGCGCCGGAGCGCCGGCGCTCCAGCGCAGCCAGGACAGGGCGGCCGCAACCACCAGCATCAGCATGGCAACCTGGCCAAGGTAAACGTGGAGAATGTCAAACAGGATCGGTGCGACAACAGAGCCGGCAGCAGTGACAAGAGTGATCCGCAGGAGGTTGGCAGCGGTTATTACCGCCACTCCCAATAGCAGTCCCGTCAGGGTGCGCTGCCATGAAGCAGGTTGTGCCAGGACAAATGAGCAATACAGCAGGCAGGCATACAGCGGTGTACATTCTGTGACGATTCGCACGGTAAATCCTGACAGGGTGATCAGATCGCCCTGTACTTGGGGAGCACCTCCGGCCAGGCTAAGAAGCGCGCCCACCTGGACAGCGGTAGCAGTGCAGAGCGGCGTCAGGTGAGGCTCCAGCCAGAGCGCAGCCAGCAGAAACAGGGTGAAGAGCAATGTGAAGCGGAGCCAGGCCGGGGTAGTATATTTATCCACCATTTTCATGCTCATACTTCCACTATTGTTATCTTCCGGCGGCAATTGATCGAGCCATAGGGTTGAACGCCAAAGTAATGGTGAGAAACAGCGACGTTTAAAATATAGGTCATGGATCGTTTACAGTGATAAGCATAACTCAGTCTGCCGGCAGGTACGGAATTGCTCGGCATCTGCCAGCCACCCGCAGTCCGAACAGGAAATCCTGACATCAGGTCTTCTGAGGATTTTTTGCGGAATCAGGAAGACAGCAACCAATTCACATCCGTCTCGCTCCACAAGCATGCTTTCAGTTTCTCTATTGCCACAACGAGGGCACTGGTACCCTTTTTTCATATCATTCGCCTCCAAACGGCAGATGTCCGGCCATCGTCATATTCCATGCCCCTGCCTTTTATTTCCATTCTGGAACCGATTCTAGCAAATACAATTGTCGGTTGTATGACAGGTATGTAAATTGTAGGTAACACTATTTGGTCAAAGTTAATTTGCGATAAATATTCATCTGATCGTTACCTAATGTTAACTCTGATTACACAGTTACTGTGCTAGCATGGTCAGATGAAAATCGAAAATCCATACTCCGGATGATAAAAAACAATGGCTCAAACGAGAAGTGAACTGCTCATGGCATTCCTCCGGGGGCGCACACCGGGCCAGGTGGTGGTGCAATACACTGACCACTGCAACGCGACCTGCCCGCAATGCGGCATGCGCCGGACATCAGATTTACCAAGGAGCGTGCTTGGGGTAAAACAGGCCAAGGTAATCATTGATTCCGCTGCTGCCAGGGGCATATCCGCCATCTCCTTTACAGGCGGAGAACCGCTCATGTTCCTCGACGATATTGTAGAATTGATCCGTCATGCCGGAAAGGCCGGCATCCGATACATTCGCACCGGCACCAACGGTTTTCTGCTTGCAGACCATGGCAGCAACAATCAAAGGCGAATCGCCGGGATAGCCCGCAAGTTGGCTGACACATCACTGCATAACTTCTGGATCAGCATAGATTCCGCCGATCCGGCCAGACATGATGCAATGCGCGGATTTACCGGCCTGATCAAGGGTATTGAAAGGGCTTTGCCGATTTTCCATGAACATGGCATCTACCCATCGGCAAACTTAGGCATTAACCGCAACATGGGAAAAGCGCCGCTTTCTCCCGGATTCAGTGAGATCGACAGCCGGAAAGCGTTTGAAGACTTCTATCGTTTCGTAAGCTCCCTCGGCTTCACCATTGCCAATGCCTGCTACCCCATGAGCGCCGGCGCAAACCAGTCACTGGATGCGGTCTATGCCGCGACCTCCGCAGATGATATCGTCAATTTTTCGAATGATGAGAAAAATATCCTTTTCCGCTCGCTGCTCGCAACCATCCCGCATTTTCGAGGCGATTTGAGAATCTTTACGCCCCGTTGTTCGCTGCATGCCATTGCCCGGCAGCTCTCAGGGGAGATTGAGAGTTCTTACCCCTGTCGAGGCGGCCTGGATTATTTCTTCATTAATTCTAAGGACGGTGATACCTACCCCTGCGGCTACCGGGGCACGGAAAATCTGGGAGCATTGAATGATCTGCCGCCTGGCGCAGGGCGGAACAGCGGGGTGTGCCGGGAATGTGAATGGGAGTGTTTCCGTGATCCTTCCGAAATGACCGGACCTCTGCTTGATCTGTTCAGTTCGCCTCTTAGCCTGGTCAAAAAAGCTTTTCGTGATCCGATATTTTTTCAACTCTGGCTGGAGGATCTCCGCTATTACAATGCCTGTGATTTCTTTAACGGCAGGGCAGCTCCCGATTCTGTCCGTCTCAGGCGGTATTCAGATAAATGTAAACCGGGCAACGTCAATCAATCGTATTTGTGACAGGGAACGTGCGGCACAGGAAAAATATTACGTATCGCACGCCTAACAGCTACTATGGCTGCAGTGACAGTCACTACCGCGAAAACGGCTGCCGTGACGGCCACTACCGTGAAAATGGATGTCGTAATGGCCACTAGCGCAACGATGGTCTTCTTCATGTTGATAATCCTTCCTTCCTGTGGAACCTGGTATGAAAGCTGGTCAGTTGGATGATGGCGATGTATCAATTTCTTAGAGCAGTCATATCAAGACACGCCGGATTGTATCCGTACCGGAGTCGCAACTCCGGTACGGATAGTTTTCAGCTGAAAGTCGTAATCCCCATTGGCAACATGGCCTTGATCTTAGATGGCGGGAATTGACTAATCACTGAAACTCTCACATTATTTCTCACCCGGGGTTTCCGGATGGAATCTGGTTTAACGGGTTATCCCGGCTGTCTGGAAAAATCATGGCGTTCAGAAGAACTGCACAGGTAGCTCATCCCGAATGAGAACGCATTTTCGCAATCAGCCCGGCTGGTTTGGCAAAGATAGAAATCATCCACCAAATGCCTGGTCCTGCATGATTCCACATGGAACCTATTGCAGGTTTTCACTTGAGACATGCCTGGGATTTTCTGGTCTCTCATTATTTGCTTGTAACTCTGCACGTCTATTCCCCTCTTTTCAGTTGAGACATGGAGACTGGTATTGAATCCGATCCCTCTGAATAATTATTACCAGTCTCGCGACCGGATGACAAAACGGTTAATATCCGGAAAGCCCGCTACGAAGGAATATCTCGTAGCGGGCTTTCCGGTGCCTGTTCAGGTCAGCAAAGTTCCCTAAAGAATTTCAAACTTCCTTCATTTCTGTTGTAATGAACTATACATAACTAATGTTGAATCGGTGTTAAGGAATTGAAAAGATGTGGTTACTGCGACAAATAATGTATATGCCAACAATTACAGCAAGTTGGCTTTATATGTAATTGTAATTGCAACATTCTGGCTACAGAAATTGCGTAATTGTAGAACTTGAGGAATTTTGAATCGATGGCGATGCCCATTATTCCTGAATCAACACCCACTACCGGTCTACCTTAATTAGAATTGCAATTGTTTGATAATCGTTACCCGGTCTCAGCACTGCTGTAATAATAAGCTGCTATATTGCCCCCGTTGCGAATATCACCCGCCAGACGAACATAAACTCAACTCATAGGGTAATAAAGGAGACAGGCTTATGAATCACCTGCGCACACTATCACTATCTTTGCTGCTCGCAGCACTTTGCGCCGTGCCTGCGACTGCGGCCAATTCCAGTGACGACGGACCGGGCAACTTGTCCATCGAGACCGTTTCAAACGGCACTGCATCACAGAGACTCGACCACCTGCTCGGCGGCGGGAACCATTCCGATCTGTTCGGATCTATTCTGAAACAGCACGCCAGTGCCGCTCAACCTTCCTTCAGCATAATGGAGGGACATTTTGAAGGTGAGGGTGCCCAACAGCCGGTCGGATTAACGTCTATGCTGGCAGCACCACCCGTTCGATCTGCTGAAGCGCACAATTTCTCACTATCGGCTGTAGTCCATATGGGTAGGGGAGAGCAAGCTGGCTCGGCCCATGTGTCTGTTGCAAGCGCAGGTTCTTCTGCATCGAGCGCGGACTCTTCCACATCGGGATTGGGGCCCTTCTCCCAAAATAATACGATTACGCCAACCCTCACGCCTGTGCCTGATACTCCTGTCAACCCGGTCCCATTACCGGCAGCGGTACTATTGTTTGCCTCCGGTCTCGTCGGACTCCCGATCGTGCGGAGAGCGCAGCTTCAGCAGAACTGACCGGTGGCACCATGAAACATGCCAACAGAGTTTCACAGCAGTACGTGCCGATGGCGTTCTTCCTGCTGTTTGTCATTTTGCTGCTGTCCGGGGTGGCCCGCGGCAGTGCAGTGGCGCCGGACATACGCACCGCTTTTGTCAAGGGCGGTTGCTATGGAATGGGAGACCAGTCCGGTGTTGGCGGCTATGACGAGAAACCGGTGCATGAGGTCTGTGTCGATGATTTCAGAATCGGAATCTTCGAGGTTACCGAGGCCCAATGGAAAGAAGTGATGGGGGATGAAATCCCTTTGCGGTTTATCCGCGGCGCGGATTACCCGGCCTGCGGAGTAATCTGGTACGAGGTCCAAGAATTCATAAAACGTCTTAATGCCCTCTCGGGCCTGAAATACCGCCTTCCAACCGAGGCTGAGTGGGAATACGCCGCCCGCAGCGGTGGCACACAGCAGATGTACTCCGGAACAAGCGATGAAAACGCGCTGGTCGATTATGCCTGCGGCAAGCTTTCCTGTGCCGGGACACCCCTGCCGGCAGGCAGTAAAAAGGCCAACAATCTGGGATTATTCGATATGAGCGGCAATGCCATGGAATGGGTACAGGACCGCTATGCTCCCTATTATTACCGGCAAAGTCCGCGAATGAATCCACAGGGAGACCCATTCGGCATCAACCGTATTCTGCGGGGCGGCGCCAGCGACAGTGTCAGCGGACAGCTTCGAACCAGCTATCGTGAATACCTGTCACCAACTACCCGCAGGGATGGCATCGGCTTCAGGCTTCTGCTCCCGGTAAAATGAAGAGTTAAATACAATCCAACAGGAGAACAATCAGATGGGAAGATACGGGATTGCAATACGGTATTTGCTGTTGGCGGGCATGGCAACGTTATGCCTCTCCGCGTGTGGCGGATCAGACTCTGGATCGTCACCTTCAACGACGATAATCACCTCACCTACCAGCAAGACAGCAACATGGACAAATGTTTCCGTCAGATCCTACGACGGAAAGATCAACATCAACTGGGACAAGGCAGCCGGTTCTTCGCCGACTGACATCAATTCGGCGTTGTCCGCCGCATTGCCGACCTACAACATCTACTGTTCCACCGATCCGACCGACATCATGAAGGAGAGCAACCGGATCGCCACAAGATATGAGGGGCAATCCTTTGACCATACCAACGTGATTAACGGACAGCGATATTATTATGTTGTCACAGAGGTTAACGCTGCCGGAGAAGGTGTTGCAAGCCGTCCTGTTTCCGCAACACCACAGGCGGTGCTCCCCACTCCTCCCTTCGGCCTCAAGGTGACCGCCCTGGACACCGAAGCTATCCTGGAATTCATGGGGCCGACTCCGCCCAAAACAGGAAGCGTGAGTTATAACCTTTATCGCTCCACCACCAAAAACAGTTTTACGGTCAAGGACATCATCGAATATAAATACCTCTTTACCACTGCGGCGGTTAAAATAGACACCTCAACCTACACCGACACCTCTCTCACCAACGGAACCACCTATTATTATGCCGTCACCTCTGTTATCTCCGGCAAGGAAAGCGGCTTCAGCCCGATCGTAGCGGCAAGGCCGCAGGCAGCTGTTGCCGCCGGCAAAACCGATCCTGTAAAACTGACACTGGCCTCTTTTGCCTCTCCGGCCAATATGTCCGCCGAGCCCCGCAACGTGTCGGCCATCATTACCTGGAGCGATGTTGCGCCTCTCGAGCTGTCGGAATCCGACCCCACTGCACTTACGCCCTACTACATTCTGTACTGGTCCGATACACCGGATGTCCTCAATGGTGTTCTTAAAAATATTAAAGGACAGATCGACAATGCCGCCAAGGTTCTTACCAAGGATCCAAGCGGAGTCTATACCTTCAAGCTTTCCGGTCTCAATAACGGCAGCATGTACTACCTCCAGCTTGTCGCAGCCGTAACAGACGCCAATGGCGTCCCACTCCAGGGGCGCTTTACACCCGGCACTGTAGTAGCGGTCACCCCGGCGCTGAGAACACCGGTGGTCCCGAGCGGTGTCACTGCAACCCAGGGTTCCCAGCAGGTATCGCTTTCCTGGAGCAAGGACACCTCCGGCATCAGTGGCGTGACCTACAACGTCTTTTTTTCGACAACGGATGCTGCGACCCCGGAAGAATTGATGGCCAAAGGAACAAAGAAAAACAGCGATGACAGTACCAAGGCGTATTACACCCACTCGGGCCTTCAGCCTGGTCAAACCTATTATTATGTTGTTACCGCGGTTGGCGATGCCGAAAGCGCCCCGAGCAACATTATTTCGGTAACACTTTAGTAAGTTAGAAGTTATTTTCTGCGCTTTTTGGGCAGAAAAAACTTCGTTAACGCACTTATCCAGTTTATCTGGGCTAAGTTCCGAGAGATCTAAGGAGAATCAGAAATGTTCAAAAGACTTGTTACCATAATCGTTGCCGTCACTCTTGCCCTGAGCATGGCTGGCAGCGCTTTTGCAACCTTTCAGGACCTTGAACTGATCCGCGTGTATTACGACCGCAACGGAGCTGAAATCGCCACCGACCTGGGCAAGATATCAGATCTGGTAAACTCTACCACCCCTGCCAGTACTCCAACTACTACTATTGACGGTTCCTTCGGCTCACTCAGCACCGGGTATGTGGTCTATTTTGCCCTTGACAGAGCCAACTTCGGCCTCTGGGCCAGCAACAGCACAACCACCGCCCCCCTCGTTATCGGCGGTTCCCTCGGTCTGACATCCATAAATTCCGGTACAACAGTTATGTATAATCTCTTCAACACTCAGGGAGGCACTGATTATACCGGCCTGGCATCGCACAATAACTCCTATAAAAACAAACTCTCCTCGACACAGGGTTGGCTCGCCAACACCATCACCGGCGTTGCTGCCCGTGCAGCAACCGAGTTGAGCATCGCCACATTGGCAACCAATAATACCCAGACCCTTTACTACTGGAGCAATGCAAAGGCGCTTACGGCTGACATCGCCGGTAGAACCGGTGTTGCGGTCGCCACCATCACCACCAATGCCGACGGCTCAACCACCATCTCGGCTCCTCCTGCGGCAGCTATCGCACCGGGTAAGCCGCTCACTATTACAGCCGAGGCAACGGGTGACGGTAAGGCGAAGGTTACCTTCGCCCCACCTGAATCAAACGGCGGCAGCGATATTGCCAGCTACACCGTAACCGCTGTTCAGGACAGTAACTTAACCTCTACAGGAACTGCCAGTCCGATAACCGTGTCCGGCCTGACCAATGGCACTGCCTACACTTTTACAGTAAAAGCAACAAATGAAGCCGGTTTGACAGGCCCCGCATCAGATCCCTCCAACTCCGTGACGCCGACCAGTACACCAGCCCCCCCAACCGCACCCGGCGCGCCAACTAACGTCAGCGCCACGTCGGGTAACACCGAGGCGACTGTCGCCTTCACCGCACCGAGCTCCACCGGCGGCAGCCCCATAACCAGCTACACCGTCACCTCCAGCCCAGGCGGGATAACCGCTTCAGGCGCCGCCAGTCCGATAACCGTGATCGGACTGCTCAACGGCACTGCCTATACTTTTACCGTAACAGCAACAAATGAAGCAAATTTGACAAGCCTGGCCTCGGCGCCCACCAGCCCAGCAGTGACCCCGGCAGCCCCAACCGCACCGGGGGCTCCTGTCATCGGCACAGCCACGGCGGGCAACACTCAGGCTACTGTCGCCTTCACCGCACCTAGCTCCACCGGCGGCAGCCCCATTACCAGCTACACCGTCACCTCCAGCCCAGGCGGGATAACCGCTTCAGGGACAACCAGTCCGATAACCGTGATTGGACTGATCAATGGCACGGCTTATACATTTACCGTAAAAGCAACAAATGCAGATCTACTGACAGGCCCCTCCTCGAATGCCTCCAACAGCGTGACCCCGAACAATATTAAGGTCGCACCCGGCGCTCCGGTCATCGGCACGGCCACAGCGGGCAACGCCGATGCGACTGTCGCCTTCACCGCACCGGCTTCAACCGGCAGCGGCCCCATTACCAGCTACACTGTCACCTCTGTACAGGACGCAACAAAATTTGCTTCCGGGACTGACAGTCCGATAAAAGTGACCGGCCTGACCAACGGCACGGCATATACCTTTACCGTAATAGCAACAAATTCAGATCTTCTGACAGGACCCGCCTCAACTGCATCCAACAGCGTGACGCCGATCGGCGCACCCGGCGTCCCAACCGGGGTAACCGCCGTGGGTGGCAATAGGATTGCTACTGTCACCTTCGCTGTACCTGCTTCCAATGGCGGAAGTCCCATTACCCTCTATACCGTCACCTCTGTTGAGGATAAAACAAAAACTGCTACAGGCACTGCCAGTCCGATAATCGTGACCGGCTTGACCAACGGCACGGCTTATACCTTTACCGTAACAGCAAAAAATTCTGCCTTGTTTACCAGCCCGGCCTCGGCGTCATCCAACAGTGTCGTGCCGGCTGTTCCGCCGATAATGTTCACCGTCACCACCGACATCACCGTCACTCCCTCTGACGTCCCCCACGGCAGTATCACTCCAGCGACCGGCAACGGTGTAGACGGCAAGACCGAACTCTACAAAACCGCTAGTTTTACAGTACAACCGGACTCCGGATACCAGATAGCCAGCGTTACCGGCTGCAACGGCAGTTTGATCGGTAACACTTACACCACCGGCGCCATCATAAGCAACTGCACTGTCACTGCCAGCTTCATTGCCGCACCGGCTGTGAAAGGCGATCTGAACAGCGATGGCTTGGTTACCATTGCCGATGCCCTGGTGGCAATGAGAATTACCGCCGGCCTGATAACACCGACTGCCGGACAGATAGCGGCAGCGCCGATCGGCGCTGCGTATGGCAAGATTAACATCGCCGATGTGGTGGCGATTCTGCAAAAAACGGTCGGCCTGGTGAACTGGTAATCACCACATTGGCAGCAGGGTCTAGGAATTATTTGATATCCATACGAGGAGCATTAATATGAAAATATTTAAATTTCTAACAACGGCGGCGCTTATTCTGCTCATGCTGGCTGCTTGCGGCGGCGGCAGCGGCGGCACAAGCGCCTCAAACAACACCGGCACAGACACGTCAACAGACACTACAAACACCACGACCGACACCTTAATTTCGGGAATGGCCTCGAAAGGACCCTTGAAGATCGGCACTATCAGCGTCTACGCCCTGAACGCCGACGGCAGCAAAGGCAGCCTGTTGAAGAGCGCGACAATCAACAATGGTATTTACACGATAAATATCGGCAAATATGCCGGACCGGTTATTGCCGAGGTTATTGGCAGCTATACCGACGAGGCGACCGGACAGCCCAGAAACATTACTGCTGATTCGCCAATGCGGGCAGCGCTTTCAAATGCATCCGGCACAATCAATGTCGCGATAACACCACTTACCGAACTTGCCGTGCAAAAAGCCGGGGTTCTCACCCCATCAGCGATCAATGCGGGCAATAAACTGATTTCCGATATCTTCAAGGTCGATATAATCAAGACACAGCCTGTTGCTCCTACGGCAACGGCAGTCAGTTCGGCAACCCAGAGTCAGAAAGACTATACCCTGGCGCTTGCTGTCCTTTCACAACTTGCCTTGACAAGGGGTGAGTCGCTTTCTGCCACACTTTCGAACGTTGCCGGTGGCATCAGTTTCAGTGGAATGAACAGCCAGACCGCCACAATTTTTCAGAACGCCGTTGCCGCTTTCATGAACAATAACAACAATACCACCGGTGTAAATGATCCATCCGCTACCAACATTTCCAAAATCAACGGGAAAATTCCAGCCACATTCACCCTGGCTATCGAGGGAAGCTTTGCCGCAAACGCCATCAAGGGGATCCAGTTTGAAGTTGTCCTTCCTCCCGGCTTGACCGTAAGGACAGAAGATGCAGCTACCGGTGAGGTCCTTCCGGAAATAATTACCTTGTCCGCTTCCACCGCAGCCGTCAATCCATATTTCGTGGCGTCATATTCCGGTTCCAGCAGTGTGTTGACGTTTGTTCTGGGTACCGGTACCGGTGCCGGTATCGGTACCGGGAATCTGGCGACCTTTACCTGCGACATCCTGACCGGCTGGTCCGCTCCAGCGGCCAATGCCTTCAGTGTAAGAAACATCATGGCGGTCGATGGTAACTCTGCCACCATAAGTGGGGTAAATGTCACGGTGAAATGATAAATGCATTAATCAGTACAGCAGAAGCTGGTTGCATTATGGCTGAGAGGCATCCGGAAAAAAGTCCACTTGAAACAGGTGGACTTTTTTCACAGGGCCTTGCTTCATCAGAAATTGGTATTAGAGGTGTAGAAGATGAAACAGGTTATTTATTGTTGTTTGACTGGGCTTGTTGCGATGATGTTGGCCGCATGTGGCGGGAGTAAGAACGGGGGAAGCTCTGACACCACTAATTCCGTTGCTGCTCCGGTTACAACTGTCAGCGGCGTTGTTTCTGCAGGTTCGCCCCTGTCCGGAACTGTCTATCTCAAGGACTCTTCTGAACCGGTAAAAGAGATATCCAAAGCGGTCAACCAGGACGGTTCTTATTCAATCGACGTGACCGGGCTTACAAAACCCTACATTCTCAAGGCTGTTGCAGGTACAAATGCAACCAACGCGAATAACCATATTCTCTATTCCTTTGCAGCTGACGCCGGGATTGCAAACATCAACCCGTTGTCCCATCTTGTGGTAAGCGACGCATCGAACAACAAGGATCTTTCTGCGCTCTACTACGCTCCTCCTTCGACTGACATGCAACTGATTGCATCCGGACTTGCCAAGGCAATCCAGGAAATGCAGACAAAATTGCAACCCCTCTTGCAAGCATACGGAATTGAGACCGTCAACCCGATATCCGATGCAAGCAACAGCGCCAACCATCCGGGACTGGACAGGATGTGTGACGCAATAATAATCGACATCAGCAACGGAGCAGTGACGATAACCAACAGGAATACGAATGCACCGATATTAAGCAACGGGACATTTACCACAGAAAACATACCATCGACAACCACTGCCGCTTCCCCTGTCTGGAGAGCGGCCGGCAGCGGCCTGCCCGGCACAAAGGTCAATTCACTGGTGATCGACCCGGTCGGCAAGATCCTCTACGCCGGGACAGATAGCAAAGGCATTTTCAAATCCTACAGCGGCGCCGACTGGAGCGCGGTTAACAAAGGGCTTTCCAGCACGATTGTCTATTCGCTGGCGATTGACCCGACGGATCAGAGCAGGCAGACTATCTACGCCGGGACTTATAGCGGCGTGTACAAGACCATTGACGGCGGCGGATCATGGAAATCGATCAACAACGTTGAGTCCGGCAACTCTGATGGCCGCAGCAATTCTCTGGCAAACACTATGATCAAAACCCTGGCAATCACGCCGGCCACGTCCTGGAACGTCTTTGCAGGAACAACCAGCCGGGGGGTATACAGATCATACAGCAGCTCTGCTTCCTGGATTTCGGTCCAGGGAGCCGTGTCGAACAGACCGAAGATGGCCAACTATTCTTCACTTGCCAACTTAACAATCAACACACTGGCGCCCTCCCCGGCCAGCCCCTTGACCCTTTATGCCGGCACCTATAACAACGGCGTATTCAAAACCACCAATGGCGGCGATTCCTGGACCGCTCTCTTCAGTGGTTTGATGGCAAACTACACCGTCAACGCCCTGACCATCGACCCGGTCAGCCAGGCCCTTTATGCCGGGACAAATCAGGCCGGTATTTTCAAGTCCACCAACAGCGGAGAATCCTGGAACGCTGTCAGCAGTGCCCTGACCTGCTATGCTCTGATTATCGACCCGGTCACTCAAACCATTTTTGCCGGGACAAATTTTGGTGTCTTCAAGTCCACCATCGGCGGCAGTTACGGTTCCTGGATCGCTGTCAACAGCGGCCTGCCCGCCAACACTACAGTCCTTTCTTTGGCTATCGATCGCCAGACCCTGTATGCCGGAACCTTTAACAATGGCGTATATGCACTCAGTATCAATCCATAACAGTCCGAAACCACACATTTAACCAAAAAGTTACCTCTTCTCCACGTAGCTTCAATAATAGCCTGCTATATTTACTCATGGAGAAGGAATCGATTGAGTCAATAGCCTGCTGTTAAGTCTATTTATTCATTGATTTTTTTCGAATAAAACGTGGAGATACGTCATGAAAAAAACCAAAGTTACACCGCGCTACAATGTCATTTCGATGAGAGTCAGTGATAAAGAACGCCAGGTACTGCAAAAAATTGCGTTGCGTAAGAAATTAAGCATATCAGAAATGATGCGGCAGGCTATGGAGCGGTTAACCAATAACAGCTATGGCAACGATATGGGACATACCGCATAAGGAAGAAAGGCCTGATTACAGCTGGAAACGGATTGAGGGAGTAAATGTATTATCCTGTTTATCCGTGTTAGGGATATATTGGGTGACCTATATTGATAACTGATTCTGATTACAATTACCCTATTTCGTCCATGGTCCCGCCGAACCACAGAATCAAATCCAGCAGGGCAAAGACAACTGTCTGTACAGTGTATGAGGTGGGTGGATACTTGGGATCGGCGTAGGGGGTGTGGGCGCCGCTGTCGCTGGTTATCTTGTAGATCAGCTCGGCAAAACGATCAACAATCCGGTATCGCTCGACAACACCCTTCTCCACCAGATGTTTGTAACAGGCCACCAGGTTGATCTCTCCCGCAACATACTGGGTCGGCAGGAGCTTATCGTCAGTCCGGCTGATGGTTATGTAAATACGTTCCTGAAGGCGGCGCAGGCAGCCGAGTGTGTTCTTTATGGTCGATGCTTCGCTGCTGGTCATGTCGCGCAGGCAGTTGAAGAGCTCCTGCTCGGCAGCATTCCCCAGATAGGTCCTGACCACGGCAAAGACTTCGGGATAGGCTCCGGCGATCCTCACATAGTCGAGTTTGCCGCCTTCCTCCCTCAGGAAAGCAAGCATCCCGGCTTCGTCGCGCCCCTTGGAGAAGACCCGCAGTGTACCGGCATACAACTCGCTGAGGCTGCGGAACTGGGCGGGTTCTCCGGTGAGGACCACCATCGGTAGGTGGGTTGCCTTTTCACTGAAATAGCGTACGGCAGCAGTAAGGAAGCTGTTGTCTGGCACCTGCTGATTACGCTCCTTCAGGCACTTGACATCAAGGATGATTCCGGACAGGGACCAGTTTTCGAGCCGCTCGTATATCTCGCGCCCCTCTTCCAGACTCCCGGCGTGGATCAGGGTAATGCCATATCGCTGGGCATCACGGTGTAGCGACTCCACATATGGGCGGTTGTCGTCGATAATCAGCATTCGTTCCAGTGCCATTCCCGTTAGTTTCATCAGTTCCGCCTTTTTAGCAGTGTTATCCGGAAGTGAACCGGATGCCCATCCCGGATGATCTCGAATCCGCCGCCATGCGCCTCAATCACCTTGCCGATCCAGGCCCCTCCCAACCCTTCGCCGGGACTGTCCGCTCCCTTTGCACCGAACGAGAGAAATTCCTGGGCGCTCAAGTTGGCGGGGAAAGGCTTGCCGTTGTTAGTGTAGTCAATAATGATCCGCTTTCGCGTCTGACGCAGAGTGAAACTGATCTCGTCAGATGCAGCCGAATTCGGAAAACCGTGTGTTTTTGCATTTCGCAGCAGGTTGTTGATCGCTTCAACAAAAGATTCCCGGTGCAGCGAAACCTTCACTGGGCCGCCATCCACGACCATGGCAAACTTTCCGGCATGGAGCGGAAATACCTCCCGCTCCAGCAGTTCCTTCAATTCCACCACCCTGAACATATCACTGCTAATCTCGTGGGTCACCAGTTGACGTGTGTTGTCGATGATGCCATTGATCTGACCCAGACTGGCAATGGCGTTGTCCAAAGCTTCTCCGACAGTCTCGGTTGATCCGTCGAGCCGCCGGGAGAGTTCCGCTGAGAGAATACCACGCTTGTCGAGGAGATCCCGAAGCGCAAGCAGTGGGGAGCGGACTATCTGCAACCCTGGTTTGACATTGTGCGCCAGGTGGCGGATGACACTGTACTCGGCTTCCTGCTTTTCCTCGGCTATGCGCCGACGGAAACGGTTCCTGACCATGTCGGTCGCTGCATCCAGAAGGATGGCGACGATGATAACCAGCACTATGGGCACCCCGCTAAGCAGAATGCCGTTCCGGTCATACATGAGCTTTGTCAGCGGTAACAGTGCAGCCAGGACAAGCAGATTTAAAAGAATCCTGGTCCTTAACGTCCTGAACCAGGTCCAGATAGCAACAGCGACAACTACGGAGGCGACGTCCAGAACAACTCCTTCCAGGGTAAACGAAAAGAACTGGCTGTAATGGAGGACTTCGCCGATTGCCGCAAGGAGCATGAAGAGAAGACGGTTGAGCAGATGCTCGACCATGCCGGTCTGCTCAACAAAGTATACCAGCAGCGCCAGAGCGCTTCCGATGAGCAGGTTGGCGAGAAAAGCATTTCGAGCGCCCGAGGCAGGTAGGAGACGCTGAAGTCCGGATATAATATCTGTCGGATTGGTCATTTGCCGAATTGTAAATGGGGCACAGCCGATTATCAAGCCAATCTTGACTGGATTCAACTCTATCACAAACATTTACCATCCTGTAACACAGATGGCACAAATCCGTGTTGCGGAAAAAGTAACCTGAATATTTCATACTTTTCACATGTTCGTAATATCAGGATGGTATTGTATTTACCGTTTACCTGTAAGATCAAGACTCGCCAAATCGAATATAGGCCGTGTCAGACAAGCCGCACAGGGTAAGGACATGTATCGGGGAGAAATCGCCGGTGCCGTTTTCTATTATAGACAGAGGAGCCGTGGTGGAAACATCCGCTGGAGGATTCAAGCAGATTCTTTGTTTTTGCGTCCTGACAAGCATCTTCATGCTGATCTGTGCTCAGCATGCTGGTGCCTTCGATCTGTCCGGTGTTCCAGACACAATTGTCAAACGTCTTGATGCAAGTATCCCGCAGGATATAATCGTCCTTTATGATGACCAGGATGTGGAAAAGGAAAGCAGGGAAATGCGCCAAGACAGGGCATTGAAACATGACGATGAGTCTATACTCGCTTTCAAGGCACGCAGGTACCGCACCCTGAAAGATGACGTTGACACCGGATTTGCACGGGATGAAACGGAAACATTGTCCGATTATTCGCACCTTCCGATGGCGTTAAAGCGCTTCCATTCCGGAGCCGCCCTGAAGAGATACCTTCAGCATCCGGGTGTAATTGCCGCCTACGAAAACACCCCCATCTACCCGCACCTTGCCTACAGCCTGCCATTCATCAAACAGCCTGCTACCGCCAATGCAGGAATGAACGGCAGCGGCACAACCGTTGCTGTCATCGACACCGGAATCAATTATAACCTTGCAGCATTCGGTTCCTGCAGCGCACCGGGTGTCCCTGTCGGCTGCAAGGTTATTGCCTCCGTAGATGTCACAGGCAATAATATTACTCTTAACACCGACCCCAAAGGGCATGGAACCAATGTTGCCGGCATCGCTGCCGGCGTTGCCTCCGGTGCTCAAATTGCCGCGATCAACGCCTTTTCCGATGGTGTTTCTGACAACGACTGGATAATCGCCGGTATCAACTGGGCCATCGCCAACAAGAACGCTTATAATATCGTGACCTTGAACATGAGCCTGGGCGATGGTGGATACTATACATCACCGTGCGACAAATTGCGTACCAACCCCTTTCTGACCCCGATAAACAATGCCCGGGCAGCCGGAATCGTTCCGGTTTCATCATCAGGCAATTCAGCACTGACTGACGGAATGTCCAGTCCCGCATGTACCCCGGGAGTCGTCTCGGTTGGGGCGGTTTACGATACCAACTGGGGTGGGCCTTATACCTGGAGTTCCGGCTGTACCGACAGTTCCACAGGAGCGGACAAAATTCCCTGTTTTTCCAACAGCGCATACTTCCTGACCATACTTGCCCCGGGCGCCTTCATCACAGCTGCCAATATTCAGATGGCCGGAACATCTCAGGCTGCACCGCATGTCACCGGTGCGGTGGCAGTAATGAATGCGGCTTATCCAACTGACACACTGGACCAGACAGTCGCGCGCTTGACGTCAAATGGTGTTTCAATCACTGACAGCCGCAACAATATCACCAAGCCGCGCCTTAGCCTGCAGGCAGCAATCAGCCCACCGATCAACGACATGTTTGCAAATCTCTCGCTAATTGCCGGTGAAACGGGCCAGATCACTGCGATCAACCTGAATGCCACCAAGGAGTACGGTGAGCCAAACCACGCTAACAACCCTGGCGGCAAATCCGTATGGTGGAGCTGGACAGCGCCCGTCACCGGTATTGCTTCGATTGATTCCCACAGCAGCAATTTCGATACCCTGCTGGCGGTGTACACCGGAATAGCCATAAACGATCTCGCCAACATAGCGGCTAACGACAATGACGGATCTGCCGGCAATACCAGCGGCGTGACGTTTTTGGCCCAGGCCGGCACGACATACCAGATAGCTGTTGACGGATTAAACGGCGCCACCGGGCAGCTGCAACTCAACTGGTCGCTTGATCAACAGGCTGATCTGGCCCTTGGGATGGCAGGACCAAGCATCCCTGTATTCACAGGCGAAACCGTTTCCTATGATCTTGTAGCCACCAACAACGGCCCTTCTCCCGCAACAGGGGTGACTATCGTTAATACCTTACCCTCAGGTTCAATCATTGATTCTATCTCGGTCGGTTGCTCTGAAGCATCCGGAACAGTCAATTGTTCATTCGGAACAATGCCCTCTTATGGGATTGTCACTGCCCGGATAATACTTCATTTCACCCTGCCGGGACTTTATCTGAACACAGCCCAGGTTTCTGCAACCACCTTAGACCCTGTGATTACCAATAATAACGCGATGCATTCATTATCAGTAACCACGTCACCAGCTGAACCGGTCCCGGGGCTTCCACTGCCTCTTGCCACTATTGCGGCCCTTGCCCTTGCATTCCTGATGGCCCGAGGCAATCCGGTAAAATCACAATCAGGGGCTGTATTATGGCTATTCGATATCGCCTCGTAGTTCTGACGTTCCTGACGATCGGACTTGTTCTCTCGATCATCTCCGCTACCGATCTGTGTAATTTCGGAGGATGCGACGAGACTCATCAATATCGCCTGCTTGGACTTTCTTTCCCTGCGGTCGGCATTGCCTTCTTTACCCTGGCCGTAGTGCTGGTTTCACTAACAAGCCGGGTTTCGTGTAACGGATTGCTGTACAACCTCCTTCTGGCAGGCGCAGCAGGTGCAGAAATCAATATGATCCTGCTCCAGAAAAACGTCATCAAAGCCTGGTGTCCGATCTGCCTCGGGATCGCTGCACTTATTTACCTCTTGTTATTAATAAATATCGTAGTTTTTTTCTTATGCCACGAGGAGAAATCCAGCATGATTCCTAAGACCATTTACAAAACATTAATGATGTTTGTTGTTGCCCTGATCAGTTTCATGGCAACCTTTTCCGGCATTAAGAAATCTGATGCTTTGGCAGACCAGCTCAATCTGTCCTTTGGCAACCAGCGCAGCAAGCTGGAAATATATCTATTTTCGGATTGGCTCTGCCCTGGCTGTGCCAGTGTGGAAGGGGTTATGGAATCCATGTATCCTACCCTGTCGAAAAAGGCAAAGATCACTTTCGTAGATAAGATTATCCACCCCGAAGCTGCCAATTTCGTACCATATCATCTCTCTTTCGCAGTCAACGAAAAGGGGAAATACCTTCAGTTGCGTAAAACCCTTTTTGCCGTGGCACAAAAGACCAGGAATCCATCCAACGACGCCATTATGGCGGCCATAGCCCCACTGAAGATTGTCTACAAGCAACTATCCTTCATGGATGTAACCCAGCAGATGACATTTTTCCAGAAACTTTCCGAAAAGTTCAAGGTCACATCGACCCCCACAATGGTCGTCCGGAGCAGTAAAACCGGCAAAATACGGATACTGGTCGGAAACAGGGAAATTGTTCCGGATTTGATTGCAAAGTCCATAAAGGATGTTGAGTAGTCATGGCCCATTATTCTACCATGTGTTGCAACCTGTTTCGTAAAACACTAACGTTTTTATGAGTTCGCTCCGTTTTATACATGCAAGGCTTAAGAATTCTTCACCTCAGGAGCTGTTTTATCGGGCAAGACTCCTTGTGGGTGAAAAGAAGACCAGGCGCATGTTTTTGAAAGGAAAGAAGGCCCTTCAGCAACCGCCATTAGAGGCCGCTGAGTTGCAGACGCTGGTCGCACCTGAAATATGCGGGCCAGTGGACGCTGAAACAATACGGACACTGCTGGAGGGATTCCGGTTTTGTCTGAATACTGACCAGGCACTGATACATGAGTGTGAAGGCCGATTACAAAACATCTATCATGGAGACATCAGACCCGGCGAGTTGGCTTGTGATATACGGTCGCTGTGGGAACCGGCACGATTGCAGCATCTCACACTGATGGTGGCCTGGCTGCTTCAGAAAGACAGTGAATCGGTAAGTAGAGCTGACGTTAGTGAGTATGCCCATAATACAGTTATGAAGTGGCTTACCGACAATCCGTTCCTGTCTGGCCCCCACTACCTGTCGGCCATGGAGTGCGGCCTGAGGATAACTGCATTTTTCTTTACCTTGAAACATCTCGATTGTCTGACTCGCAACGACCGCCAGCTCTTATTGGAAGCGATCTATGATCATGCGTGGTGGATTGAGCGGCGACTTTCGCTTTACTCATCTCTTGGTAATCACACGGTGTGCGAATGCGTTGGCCTGGTATTCGCCGGGGCTGTTTACAGGCGGCATGCAGATGGTAGACGCTGGCTTAAACGAGCCATAAACCTGCTGCATCAGGAACTCCATCACCAGATTCTGAATGATGGGGGGCCTGCGGAGCAATCATTTGCCTATCACCGGTTCGTACTTGATCAATACTGGCTGGTAGTTGATCTTCTGGAAAGTAATTGTCTCCATGATTGTACAGCTTTTAAAGAGCGCCTTCAGGCAGGTGAAAATTTTCTGCATGCTTATCAGGGTGTCGAAGGATTGCCGGCCATAGGTGACAGCGACGACGGGCACGCCATTGCGCCAGGTCTTTTCCCGAAACGACACTTCATGGTGATGGAAGATCAACAACACTCGCACAGAACCTTCAGTACATCAGGCTATACTGTTGTGAGGGGTAAAGGAGATACGCTCCTGACCTTTGATCATGGGCCATTAGGGATGTCCCCCCTGTACAACCACGGCCATGCTGACGCGCTCTCTGTAACCCTGTCTATTTGTGGGACCCCATTTTTGGTCGATTGCGGTACCTACCGCTATAACGGAATACCCTCCTTCCGTCGTTACTTCAAAGGCACCAGAGCACATAATACGGTGACCGTCGACGGATTGGACCAGGCCGTTCAGGCGACCGGCTTCATCTGGGCAGAAGCATTCTCCAGTAACTTGGGGCGGGTAGTCAAAGCAGAATCCAACCTGCTGATAGAGGCGAGTCACGATGGGTATTGCAGGCTGGCCAGACAGGTGCGCCACTTCAGGTCAATCAAGAATACTCCGGATGGTTCCTGGGTAATCTCTGATCATTTTCTTGGAAGTGGTCTACATACCTTTGAGATCAATTATCATTTCCATCCAGCAGTCTCTGTAATGAAACATGATAATAGCTGGCTGGCTGAATGCAATGGCCATAAAATGATGTTTAAACTGTCAAATGGCAGTTTCAGTATTCATAAGGGGGAAGAGAATCCCCCACTGGGATGGTTTTCTCCCGCATATAACGTAAATATGCCGTCCCCCGTTCTTCAGGCCATTAAGAGCGGTGCGCCATCAGAGGTAAAGTTCGAAACCCGGATAACTATTTGTGAGTAGACATAAAATTTACCTAATTGTTAACTACACTCCACGAAGACGTAACATTCATATGTTAGAGTACATGCCAAATATATACACCGTGCGGTAATTTAAATAAAAAGGGCATTTCGCTGACCTGAATACTTCAGGGACCAGGACACCCGAATCGCTAGCAAAGGCAAGCCTTTGTTCGGTTCGGGTGTTTTTTTTTACTTACCTAAGAGGAGGCAAACTATGTCGCAGCATGATAACCGTCTAAAAATACTGAATATTTGGGTCGATCCGGTTGAAATGAGAGGCGCACTTGAAAAGGTTGAACACTTTGTCGAAAAAGGCGACCGACCCCATAGCGTCTTTGCCGTCAACCCGGAGAAAAACTTCTCCGTACCTCGTGATCCGAACCTCCACAAGGTATTCAGCGAGGCCGATCTGTTAATTCCGGATGGTATCGGTGTAGTGATGGCCGCCCGAATCCTCTATAGAGTCAAACTGTCTCGTGTTCCAGGCGTTGAGTTTATGGAAGAAATCTGCCGCTTATCAGCCCAAAAAGGGTATCGGGTATTCTTCTATGGAGCTAAGGAGGAAGTAAATGCCAAGGCTATGGAAACTTTGCAGAATCGCTACCCTTCCCTTAAAATTGCCGGACGCGCCAACGGATATGTTTCTCCCGAAGACACTCCGAAGTTGATTGAACAGATTAACGCATCCGGCGCCCAGATCCTGTTTCTTGCACTCGGTTCACCACGACAGGAAAACTGGTTTGCGAAGTACGCAGACCAACTTCATTCCGTAAGAGTCTGTCAGGGGATAGGTGGTACTCTCGACACTATCGCCGGTACGGTGAAGCGCGCCCCAAAATTTTGGTGCAACTTGAATCTTGAATGGTTCTACCGCCTGGTATCGGAGCCAAAACGCATAGCACGTCAACGAGTTCTGCCGATATTTGCCTTCCAGGTGTTTCGCAGAAAAATAGACTTGTTATTTCAATGAGCTGTATTTGTTCATCAAACATTTACCTCACTGTAACGCAACCTCAAAACTAACATGGTACTATGGCCCGGATTGGTGACCCCTTCCGGGCCTTTGAGTTCTTGCACTGAATATTTTCATCAAGAGGTGAACTATGAAAGTCCTGCTTATCGCCGGAGCCCGGCCGAATTTCATGAAAATAGCCCCTATCTATCGCGCTTCTCTGGCTCATGATCAAGTGAAATGTCAAATTGTCCATACCGGTCAGCATTACGACCATCAGATGTCCCACGGTTTTTTTGAGGAGTTGGGCATTCCTGCACCGGCCCATTCCCTGGAATGTGGTTCAGGTTCACACGCTGCACAGACCGCCAGAATCATGGTTACCTTCGAACAAGTCTGTCTCGAAGAACGGCCCGACCTTGTGCTCGTGGTGGGGGATGTAAACTCGACACTAGCCTGCAGCATCGTTGCAAAAAAGCTTCAGATCACGGTTGCACACGTGGAGGCAGGCTTGCGAAGCTTTGATCTGGCTATGCCGGAAGAGATCAACAGGATGGTTACCGATGCTATCTCTGACTGGTTCTTTGTAACTGAAGAGAGCGGCGCCGAGAATCTGAAAGTTGAAGGCAAGCCGAGTGAACGAATCCATAATGTGGGACACGTCATGGTTGACAATCTCCTGTATCAACGTGATCGTCTTTCCGGCGTGGATGTTGAAAGCTTCGACACGTATGAACGTAAGAATCGTGCCGATAGCTACCTCTTTCTCACACTCCATCGACCCTCCAACGTTGACTGCCGCGAGACTTTCAATGAAATTGCAACTGCGATGAATGAACTCGCAACTGAACAGCAGATATTTTTTCCGGTTCACCCGAGAACCCGCCAGATGATCGATGCCTTTGGGGTCCGTTTTTCAGAGCGGGTGCACCTTCTGCCGCCGCTCGGATTTCGAGAATCCCTCTTTCTCTGGAAGGATGCAACGGCGGTGCTTACCGACAGCGGGGGACTTCAAGAAGAAACCACAGCTCTTGGAGTGCCATGCGTCACAATACGGGATAACACTGAGCGCCCCATCACTGTGACGGCAGGCACCAACGTGCTTGCAGGGACAAGTCGGGAGGGAATAATTTCGGCTTACACCCGGAGCCTTGCCAAACAGGAACAGGCATCAATCCCCCCACTCTGGGACGGCAAGGCTTCCGAACGCGTCTGGCAGATCCTCTCACAGAATTAGACTTCAACAACATTCAACCACGAAAGGGAACCATCATTATGTCACATGACAGCAACGATCCATCTTTCACATTCAAGTACATCTTCACCTACGATTACAACCCGGTATATGTGAACGGGGCTCACGGCGGTATTTCACCACGCGGCGAACTGATTGCCAACTTCTATCTTGAGCGGCAACCTCTTCCCAACGAGATGACCCACGCCATAACCGATGCGGGTGCTATCGGAGAAGTTAAGGCTGTAGATCCTGAAAATCTGAACAGCAGCCTGGTTCGCTATGTCCCCTGCGGCATTGTTTTGAACTACGCCAATGCAAAAAATCTCCACCAGTGGCTCGGGGAAAAAATCTCCGAGATGGAGCAGATGGCTAAAGCCGTTAGTGAGCTATCGGTCAGCACAAAATAATGGTTTATTCAGGAGACCGGTACCGTGACAATGGTGACTCAAAATCGTCTGTATGCTTTGATCAGAGGTTTCTTATATGTAACGGTACTTTTTCTTCTTTACAAAGGTGCGCTCAACAGACTGGTTAATGTTGACTGGACTCGCGAGGATTACAGTTCCAGCGGGCTTATTCCGCTGGTTGTGCTCTATCTGGTATGGGAGAAACGGCGTCAAATTGCCAAGCAGCCTTCAGTACCTTCATGGCGAGGCATCATTCCGATA
>JBGSQD010000165.1:0-11032 GCA_041738275.1 Geobacterales bacterium | reverse complement strand
GGAGATGGAGAAGGAGTTGCGTGCGTATCTGGAGCTGGTTGGCAGTTAACTGTTTAGACACTTATTATCAAGAAAACACTATACGTTTCCGGCCGGAAACCATTCAGCACTGCTGATATTTCAGCAGAATCTAGCAACCACTGGAGAACATCATGAAAAGACTAATATTGGTATTGACGGCATCATTGATCATAGCTGGATGCGGAGGAGGTGAAGGTGACGTAGCTACTGTAACACCGGCAGCAGAGAACACAACCACATACAGCACGGCGAAACTGTTGCCGCTTGCCTCTACGGAGACGATAACTTTTAACCTGACAGGAAGTGACAATACCGGAGGAACCTGGACAGGAAGATGGTCATTGCAAGGAGAAGGACAAACCATTTTCGAAGGGCAGAATGTCACCAAAATATCGCAACAGGTCAGCCTCACGCTTTCAGGCGCGGCAACAGCTTCATCCAACGTTACAAGCTATTACAAGGCTGATCGGTCACTCTACAAGGCTATTTATTCAGGTTCGGCAAGCGGATACGCCACCCAGACCAATAGCTTTACAGCACCATTATTCTACGAGATAGGAGACGTAGCCACAGGACCGACATTAACCTCATTCATTAATGGAGTTACCGAAAATCAGACGACCACCTATCAGGTTTCCGATGGCGGCAACGGTAATGCAAAGGTTTCAGTGACGTTACTCTATTCCTCGGGGAATTCAGCAGCGATGGAACAGATAATTACCCCGGCTGGCGATCTGGTTTCAATGAAAATGATCATGCATTATCCGTTGCTTGGCAGGACTGTTACGCTTAATGGGTCACGTTAGAGTAGCCGGACGGCTTGATGGGCAGCTGGTGATTAGCACAATGTTTCCCAATATCAGCCTGCCCCTACAAGAATAAAGAGAGGTTCGTATGTTTGAGGACATCATAGGTTTTGTTGTATCGGTAATTGTATTTGGCTTTTTGTTTGATTATTTCATGAAGAAAAGATGATATGTTGCGGCAGGCATGGGATAGTCGTCAAGTAAAAGTCCAAACCTTAAAAGGGGAACAAAAATGCTGGCCTCAAAGCTGAAGTTGATTACATTGTTTGTCAGCATGACCGCAATATTTTACTGTGCATGGGCAAATCATCTGAATACGTTTACCCATCAAAATTTTGAACGAAGTATTCCGAATCTGGATACGATTGCTACGCAACGAGTTGATGACGGTTTCAAGAGGGCAATCTTCAGTTTTGGAACTGCACGAGTATTAGGCGCTGTGATCTCGTTTGCTCAAGGTACAGAAGTATCTGTGGAACCCGTTGGTGTTGGAATGAAATTTGCTCCGGGACAATTATTGCATCCGATAGGTGATGTTGTCGATAAATTTGCGGATTTGATGCTTGCAGCTACTGTCATCTTCGGGGCAATGAAGGTGCTGCTTATCATCGGCGCAAACATATGGTCATCTTTGGCTGTAACTGGCGTAACGCTCTATTGGATCTGGCATTACTGGAAAGGACGACCATCCCCGCTCTGGCTTTCCAGACTTGCCGTTATTCTGATGCTCGTAAGATTCTCGGTGCCGGTTGTCATGGTCGGAAGTGATGCAGTATTCCAGCAATTCATGGCTGATGAATACAACTCAAGTCAGTCCGTACTTAGCACAACGGCAGGCGAATTAAAATCAAGCCCTGTATCCCAAGAGGCTTCCAACCCTGAGGCAGGAATATGGAATCGACTTAAGACATGGGTATCGACAAATCTCGATGTGGCAGCGCGTATCAAGGCCTTGCGAGAGGGGGCTACAAAACTGGTCGAACATATAATTAAGGTTATTGTGGTGTTTCTGCTACAAACTCTGGTGATTCCGCTGCTTTTTTTCTGGGCTCTCATTCGGGTGTTCACGGCGATGTTTCAAAACCCGATGGCCAGTCTTCCCAATAAAAATGATGGGGCGGGCACTATCGATATATAAAAACTTAATGAAGAAAGATGACTGATTTTATCATCATAATCCGGACCAATCCAATAGCGACAGTCCGCTAACTACATAATTTAAAACAGCTAATAATGCAATACATCAAAAACACTAAGGAGAAAGTCATGGTTGTAGCCGCCTTACCGATGTTCGGTGCCGAAGGTTTTAAAATTGCTTCAAGTGTTATGGTTGCTGGTATCAAAACACTTTATGGGATTTCCAAGGATATTAATGACTATCTTGATGAACACATTGAAGATATGAAGACGTCTGATAATCCTACGGTGTCTCGTACCGGCAGGATTTTTGAGATGGCAAAATATGGGTTCGGAATGGGCTATATTACTTCTGTCGTTGTCATCGCAGTTGGGCAGCTTATTCTCGGCAATGGTTTAGCAGCTATCACCACTGTAGCGACTGCTGCAACGCTTACAAATCCAATTGCCATGACTTGCGCTGCGGTTGGTGCGATCTATTACGGATGGAATGCATTATCTGATCAAGAAAAGAACGAAATGCTAGAAAAACTTAGTCACGGACTTGAGATCGGGATCGAATTGATTAAGTCTGTAATTCGTTTCCTTATCGATAAAACAAAGGAAATATGGAATTCAGATAATCTTGCAGAAATCAAAAATTATATCAGCTCTGCCGCCGCTGTGTTTGGTAAATCACTGGGAGATGTGACTCATAAGCTCGTTGACAAAGTCTCTGATGGATTGGATACCCTCAAGGCCACAACCTCCAAAGCGGTGGCCAGTTCAGCAGAACTTGCCTCAGAAACATACGATGTAATGAAGGAAAAAAGTGAGAAGGTAGCTGATCTTGCCTCTGATGTTTACGATTCTATGAGGGAACATGGTGAAAAAGCAGTGGATCGTATTAAATCTAAAAAAAGTATCGACGTAGTAAAGGTCGAACAAGATGCATTTGGGAGCGATAAAAGCCATTTGGAATAGTGTAACTGGCTTGAGACTCAAGTGTTAACTACTCAAATCAACTGTGATCTTCGTGTGAATCAATGCTGACTTTGAAATATAACAGTCTGTTTGTGCGGTGGCATTAGCATGAAACTTCTCTATTCATTTGTCCTGTTGCTTA
Source organism: Geobacterales bacterium (assembly GCA_041738275.1). Taxonomy (GTDB): domain Bacteria; phylum Desulfobacterota; class Desulfuromonadia; order Geobacterales; family Pseudopelobacteraceae; genus JACPFJ01. The sequence continues at coordinate 7,963 of JBGSQD010000165.1, read as the reverse complement.
CCGGAGGTTGTCTTGCTTTTTGGATCAAGAAGCGTCGTTTCAATCGTATTAACAGATATGGCGTTAAGGAATTCAAGAGCTTTGGTGATAAGGTCGTTGCTGGCTCCATTGAAAAGGTTTTATGGTGGGCAGCTTTAATCTGCATTTTTTTGGGCGCAATCCTCGCTTTGTAATAATCAAAATGTGACTTGTTTTAACTAACCATTTTAACGGAGTAAATTATGACCGAAACAATCCAAAAAGGTCTGGACGAAAAGTATTGTTCGGAATGCGGATCTATCATCAAGGTAAAAGCTGAGATCTGCCCCAAATGCGGTGTGCGCCAGGCCTCCCCGTTTTCGAACCTTGGCGCAGTCGCCCCAAACGGCAAAAGCAAGTTGGCGGCAGTTTTGTTCGCTTTTTTTCTGGGTGGTTTCGGATTCCATAAGTTCTATCTGGGAAGTGTCGGCATGGGCGTCATTTACCTGCTCTTATGTTGGACATTCATTCCGTCCGTACTTGGTGTCATTGAAGGCATCCTGCTCCTGATCATGAGTGACGAGGATTTCAATCGGAAGTATGGCACAATCTGATATCTTTGATAGGAGGGGTACTATCACCATAAGAAACCAGTTATTTTCAGCTCGGCCCGTTTGTGGGGGTTGTGACAGGAGAACTTTCGCTGCAGCGCAGTCTGGATGAGGCAAGTCGAGCCGGTTTTGGAAGGGTAGTGGGACTGGCCATTGGAATATCTGGCAAATTCGCTATCGGCATCGCTATGATTGGTCTTTTTCTGGTAATACATCTGCTCTGATAAGTATATCACCAACGATTAGATCGACTGTGCCAATGTTGGTTACTTAAATCCACCTCCAATAAGGTCTTTTTATGGGAAACTACACCACCATCGTCATCGACTTTGAAACCACTGGCCTTTCCCCCGGATATCCCAGAGAGATCACGGTGAGCCAACCCAAAAGCGACCACATAGGCAACCGCTGTTGCTACCGTACCCCAGGAACAGCCAAACTGTCTGGCAACCTGCTGCCAGGTCAGTTGTTGTGCCCATGTAGCAATGGTGACAGCAAGAGCTCTGGTGAGCCGCTTCTTGCCAGCAGCCCAAGGCATCAGTTCAACATGGATGCCGCCACACTCTGAACAACTGACACGACACGGAGTGTAAGCTAGATTTACATCGATACCCCAGATCGGTACATGTCGAAAGCGGCGTTCCGACAAGGTATCGCGATAATCACCGGAAGCCCCGCATATACTGCAGATTTCATAAAGAGTCGGGGAGTATCAGAAGATGGAATTGAACTGATCATGAAGCCGGTACAACCCGCTGAACTGCTGGAGAAGATAAGGGAAATGCTGGACGAATAGTTTAAAAACCTGAAATTCTATTTTACAAAATTCTTGGCACAGCCTCTGTCGGCATAGGAAAACGCCCCTCCAGACTCTCAACCTGTAACCGATGTCCTGACATATGACAATTATGAATTAAACGATATCTGATAAATATCTGAAACGATTCCATCTCATCCGAGGAGGAATAGCTTTTGTTGCCGCTAAGTGGGTGGTGTCTTGTGCCAGTCCTTGCTTTGATAGTAATATATTAACTATGGTCTGGTTCCGGTCGGTGTCAGATAACCGATGGCAGTCGTCTTCTGAGTGGCATTAAGACCAGACTGGTTGTTTATGGTGACACTTACTGAATTATCAAACATACCGTTATCCAGAAAGTCGATCGAGTCATAGATCAGCCTCTTGGAGTAAATCATGTTGTGGGCATAGGCACCAGGTTCATGCTGAAGCAGATTGAAATTGAATGCAGCACCCATAGTGTCGGCATTACCCCAATTTGAGACGGCATTGCCGGGGTCTGTGTTGCTGGAACTCTTGAAAAAATATGGCGATGCCGCTGCATAGTAGATGTTTTTGGTCTCAAGGACTTTTTGCAAGGCAAGCAATGTTGCAGCAAATTTTGTCTCACGACTGTTCATCCTGCCAGCATCCAAATAGGCCGGCCCGGTGTGACAACCTGCGCACGACGGACTGGTGATTGCAGTGATAACACTGCCAGCCTTGGTCAGTGGCGAGAATGTATGTTTATTCGCTGAACTCATGTGGCAACCGACACAGGGACCATCGCTGCCGGTATCATAACCATATGCGGTGTAGTTGTTGATGCCGATCTGATCATGTTTGAAGTGCCATTTGTTACTGTAGTCCTGACCGGTAAACTCGTAGCCGATGGATTTGAAAAGAATTCCAGCAGCGGCCGCAGAATGGGAACCGATGAAAGCCAGATTGGTGAAGTCGGCGTTTGCAACAACATTGGCCTTGATGCTCCGGCCGTTCTGCGTTCCGGAGTGACATTTCAGGCAGAGGTTGGAGGTATTACCAACATTCGGATTAACATAGGTGTCGTCCACATACGGCTGGATGGGAAGACTCGTCCGCAACGCCCCGGTGCTGATATCCGTATGGCAGCCATTGCACGCTAGAACATCTCTGGTTTTTGAGGTTGTTCCCCAGGCGCTGGTAATCTTTGCGGTTGAATAGGCGATGAAACCTGTTGTGGTATGGCATTGGACGCAACCTGCAAGAGTCTTGAAGTCGTATGCAAGCCAGGACTGCCCGCTGGTATTGGCATGACCAGAAACAGCCCAGTCCAGTCGTTGAGACAGCAATGCCGGGTCAGAGGCATTAGGCATGTTTGCCGTGGTCATATGGCAGTTGGCGCACTGGGTGTTAGGGGTAACGTAGGCTGCCCGGAAATTTGGATTGACAATCGAGGTATAGCCGTTGAAGTGCTGGGTGCCCAAGGCAAGCGACATGGTGGCGGCAGGGTTGTGGACGTTGGGGTTATGGCAGGATACGCAGATATTAGCAAGTTGCGCCTCCGTATTGTAGTGCAGGTTGTTCCCCTTGTGGTGGCAGGTAAAGCAGAAGTTGGCGCCGCCGGAGTTATAGGTAAAGGTCGTTTCATTGACCTGTCCACCTGTCAGGAAACCGGGATGCCCTCCTGTGTTCGCACCGACATGGCAATTGTAGCACATAACAAACTGATTCTTGTGAGATGACGACGACCAGTTACCGAAAACATTGCTGGCAGCACCCATACCGTTTGCCTGATGACAGAACTGGCAAGAATTGAAGGCTTCAGTAAGGGATGAACTAACAACTCCCACAGAGGTGTTTGCACTGTTTGAATACGTACCATTACTAACTGTCAGTTGAAAGTTGTAGTTGCCGATGACGGATGCAATGAAGGTCGGCTGTGCGACATTAGTTGCACTGAGTGTCACCGCAGGGCCACTGGTCTGGCTCCAGGCGTAGGTCAGGGACCCGCCGCCGTACTTGATGCTGCTATCAGATCCGTCAAGAGTGACGCTGCTGCCTGGCAGAACGGTTTGGACTGCGCCGGCATTGGCGACCACTCCGAGGAAATACCCGGTTATCGTCAGGGGATTCTCCGGGATGGTGAGGGTAAGAGTGACCGGGGTATTGAGACTGGCAGGCAAGGTGGCCGGTGAAAGCGTGAATCCCGATGCCGGCAGGCCATCTATGGCAATGACCTGTTTCCCGGAACTGGGGGTAAAGATATAACTCTTGGTCGTGCCTAATTGCAGACTGAGGGTCCCGGTGGGTGACACGCTCCCTCCGGAATCGCCAGAGTTGACGGTTATGGCAGTCGTCCACAAGGTAAAGTTAACCCAAATGGATTGCGAAGCAGTGGAAGGGTATGCAAGCAGTCCCATCATGTAATCCAACTGGCTGGTGGGGGTAGCGGGACTGGATGCTGTGCCGTTGATTGTGACAGTCGAGATCTTATAACCAGTGTATGCCCTTAAGGTTACCGGGAAATTCTGATGCGAGGTATAGCTTCTAAAAACGGAGCCGTTAACTGACGTTTGGGGGGTGTCAGTGCGTACCTGCAAGCTCCCGCCGCCGCTCCTCACCCATGTATTCAGCGACCAGGCGTAGGCCACTACCGGCAATGCCAAACAGACTATGAGCAGTAACAATCGAGTATATCTTTTCCGCATAAAATCCCACCTTATCTTCCGGACAAACTGCTCAAATATATAAATTAGTCCCCGCCCGGTGACACGGCATGACAATCCCCGCAGGTCAAGGTTGCCCCCCAGACAGCGGTGCCGTTATTGTGGCAGCTTATGTTGCTGCAGGTTCCACCCGTAACAGCAAAAACGTATGTGAATGTAATCCCGGTACCCGGAGAGAGATCATAGCTCTTGTTGACGTGTAGAGTTGTACTATCAATGGTCGTGCCGTTAGTAGTCGTGCCGGCGTGACAAGCGTTGCAGCCATAGCCGAGTCCCGCGTGTTTTGCGTGGCTGTTCGCCTTGGGACTGCCGTTATTGTATGCGGGTGGATTGCCGTGGCAGCCGCTGCATGTCATTGTGCCTGTTCCCCAAGCTGGTGAAGTGTTGTCAGGCACGGTTCCGGTCGCTACCGATGTGCCGTTAGAGTGGCAGTAAACGTTGGAACAGGCGCTATAGCCGGTGCGCGGTGCTTTCGACATGGGAGTTGCAATAGCGTTATAGGTGGCGCTGGCTGCATATCCCGGATTAAAAGAGATGTCAATCATACCGTTGGCATGCTTGGTATAGGTTTCGGGCGGAACCAGGGGCCCTCCGCCGTGAGGGCCTGGATGACATGACGCCCCCATACATCCGCCATTTAAATAGGAAGGGGTCCAGAGATGGCAGGAGGAACACGAGCCGACACTGTTGGTGGGGTATGCCAGATGCTTGGTGTGGCTTCCGGTATTTATGCGGGAATTGACAGGGGAACCATCGGCGGCAACCGAGTTGTGAAAGCCAACTCTGTGGCAGCTAAGGTTGCATGAGTCTGAAGGGGTTCCCCACTTTGGTGAACCGTAAACCGGTTGACCAGTACCACCGTCCGCCTGGACTGTGGAATGGCAATAGGTGCTTTTACAGGTGCCATAAGTGTGACTGCCAACCTGGCTGGGAAGGTAGTCATTGGTACCGGCGGAGAAGGAACCGTATATGTTATTCTGGGGATCTCTTGGCTGTACATAAATAGCTCTCTTTCCGATGCTTGTGGCATGAGCAAAGGGAGCTGGTTCAGTTGTATGATCTGAATGGCACTTTATGCAGTTGTCGACTCCTGGATAATAAGCATCGTGATGCCTGTGACTGCCAGCGGCGCCGCCGCTGTAATCAGCGGGAGTTCCGTCGGGAGGAACGCCGTGGCATGTTGTGCAGCTAGTCAAGGTCGGGCTCTCCCCCCATACCGGCGTGACGGTCTCAAAGTGGCAGTTGACATTTGAGCAGGTGCCCAACGTGGGAGTCGCAGTCTGGGCCCAGGCGGTTGTATTGTTATTATATGCCGGATAATACGTTATGTTCGGCGAATTGTTGGCGTGTGACGATATTTTTATCTTGCCGTCACGGTGGGATGCATCGTAACTGCTGCTGTCAGGGTGGCAGATGTTGCAGGCGCTGGAAGTAGACGGAGCGTCGAGATGGGTGCGGTGATTTCCCGGAAAACCGCCTCCGGAAGGATTGCGAAAAGAGGCGTCAAGCGGACGTAAGTCTGCTGGCTTTGACGTACCATGACAGTCATTGCACTGAAGAGCGGCAGTTGCGGTCGGCACCCATATCACCAGGAGCAATGCGAATATGAAACAGCTTCGCAAATACAATTTCATTTTCCGCATTTTAATGAATGGCATGAATTGATCTTTGCAATTATAATGCCTTGATTTCACCAACATAAACCTTCCAATATGACGTGATTGCATAGTCTCCTCGACCGAAAACATGCACCACGCATTCGGGGCACCTATATATTTATTCTTACTGGCGTTCGGCGATTTAAATGACTACATCCTTTGCATACGTAGTCATTTCATATAATTACTTATGGTTTAGTTGCTCTTGTGATTGTTTGCTGACAATTGGATTAGCTCTAACGAAGTGTGCAACAGTCAACGAGTCCAGCCAGTTCAGGTGTCAAAAATAACCAACGCAATCGGGATTATTATATCCGGACTGAGCAGAACTATCATGGCAACTCATTATGTAATTTTGCGTTGTTACTTTAAGATTCAATGGGGTGGATAAAATCAGGAAAAGTTCTGAGGGGGGACAAATATCCTTTCAAATATTCGAGGTAGTGAAATACAGGATTTGTAAAGCAGAATTGTTGAAGTCAGTTCAACATATTTGATTTCACTAAATATAGATTGTGGGATGTAACTGGCACAGCAACAGCTTATTTCGCAGTTGTCTGTATCGTGATTGATCGGACATTCTCCAAAATCAATTGATACAACCGAACTATGCTCGACATTTGCAAAAATTTCTTCACACGGGTGTCCGAAACAGAGAACAGGCAGAAAGAGATAGGCAATTATTAAAATGATTGATAAAGTTTTCATTGTTTTTTTATTTAGCATAGTTCCCACATTAATGAAACAGCTAATAATTGCTTGCTGAGATCGGTCAGAAAGAGTGTAAACTAAACGATTCATAACTCCTTCCAAGAAATTGTCATGTTTCATTGCAGATGTTAGATCATAAAACATTTAATAAAAAAACAGCTTCATGCGTCAATACAATGTCATATATTATTAGGCTTAGCTGGTTTGTTTTGATATGAGATAAAATTGAATGAGAAGGATGGGTGTCTGCGCGAAGCAAAGGGTCGTGCCTGGTCGGTTGATCCTGAAGGTAATTCGCGTCTCAAAGTAAGTTTTTTCTGGCCGTTCCGAGGTGATTACTGGATTGTTGAGATCGGCAAGGAATATGAATATGCCGTGGTCGGAGCGCCGAACCGTCGGTATCTTTGGATATTGGCACGCCAGTCGGTAATGGATGACTCCGTTTATAAAGGAATCCTTGAAAGATTAATGAGTCAGGGTTTCGCAGTAGACGAGTTGGTGAGATGAATAACAAACTTGAGTTCAGGAACTCCTATGAAGAACAACCCGTCCATTACAACGAAGAGCGGTAGATACTTTCTGACTGACAGAATCCGGGAAGTTGTGAATTTTGGGACCACCGCCCAGTCAGAGGGATCGCGCCCACCACCGGTTCAGAAACCAGTCCCACCTGACAGCAGAAAAATTCCGTTACCCAATCAGGAAACATGGTCAATTCCGGCATGCGATCTACAAACCGCCATAGCCAACCGTGAGAGCCATCGCCGCTTTACAACTGAACCGTTGTCTCTGGATGAACTGGCCTTTCTTCTCTGGGCGACACAGGGAGTCCGCGAAGAACTCCATGAAGCGGCAGTCTTACGCACGGTGCCTTCTGCAGGATGCCGCCACCCGTTTGAAACGTATCTTGCCGTTTTAAGGGTAGAGGGACTTGAAAACGGCATATACCGATACCTCCCGCTTGATCACTCCCTGATTTTTGTGAAAGCAGTTGAAAGTCTGCCCAGTCACCTCACAGCGGCAACCAGAGGTCAAAGCTTTACCGGGCAGGCTGCAGTCACCTTTTTGTGGACGGCTATTCCAGAACGAACTGAATGGCGCTATGCAGAAGCATCATATAAGGTTATCGCCCTGGATGCCGGTCATGTCTGCCAGAACCTTTACCTTGCATGCGAGGCCATTGGTGCTGGCACCTGTGCCATAGCAGCATACGATCAAACTCTGGCCGATGTGCTGCTAGGAGTGGATGGCGAAGAAGAGTTCTGTGTTTATATTGCACCCGTGGGCAAGATTGCGAAACAGAAATGACGTACAAGCTTCCTAACATGATAATCCCACCGAATGGCTATATGCTGATTCTGAAATCTAGGAAGCCAACGGCATACCAGATCAAAAGCAGACTGAGCAGTGAGTTGCTGCCAGCGAGAATCAGAACCGGGGTGTATAGACCCGCGACAGGGGCTGAAATTGAAGAGGCGTAGATGGTTGAGTTTGAGGCTCGATTGAAGTAGAGAGCAGCATATTTGGTAAGAAGCGCCCCTT
>JBGSQD010000164.1:0-3654 GCA_041738275.1 Geobacterales bacterium | reverse complement strand
TTGAAAAATGGGGCAATTCTGCTCTTTCGGCTTTAATTTTGTCGGATTTCGGCAAGAGGCAGGCATAGATTGCATTTGATTGGAAAATCTTTTATATAATTCAATGTAATCGGCATATCACAAAAATCAATTCAAGCTTATTCCACAGGCTCACTATGGCACTCGACAGACAAGCGGTACTGGATCGTATCGATAATGATCATGAATTGTATGATGAGATTTGCGAGATCTTCCAGGATGACGCGCCTGAAATAGTCAGACGTCTTAAGGACGCTATCGATTCAGGAGAGATCCTGGTTGCTACCCGCCACGTCCACTCACTCAAATCTGTATCAGCCAATATTGGAGCAACAGCACTGAGTGAGCTTGCCCATCATGCCGAGATTGCCGGCAGAGACTCAAACCTCCAGGCGATGCGCAACCAGATCCCGCTGATTGAGCAAGAATTGGCAGAACTGCTTAAGGAACTGTTGCAATAAATCAGAACATGAACCTGCGCATGCTGATATTCTGAAGAATACCTATTCCAACCATGGAGGTGATCATGGAGGTGCCCCCGTAGGAAAAAAACGGCAGGGGCACACCCACCACAGGGAACAGGCCCATTACCATCCCCATATTTATGACGATATGCCAGAAGAGCATGGCCGTAACACCCATGGCCAGCAGTCCGCCGAAACGGTCGTTGCAACGCCGTGCAATATTGAGCCCCCACACCACAAGCGACAGGTACAGTACAATCAGTACCAGACAGCCGATAAAACCCCACTCCTCGGCAAACACGGAAAAAGCGAAATCAGTATGCTGTTCCGGCAAAAATCGGAGCTGGGACTGTGTACCTTTGACAAAACCCTTGCCTATGAGGCCACCGGAACCCACGGCGATCTTGCTCTGGATGATGTTATAACCGCTCCCAAGGCGGGAGCGTTCCGGGTTGAGGAAGTCGAGAATGCGGTTTTTCTGGTAGGGATGCAGCAACTTTGCCCAGGCCAGCCAGGCAATTGGAATGGTTACAAGAATGAAGGTCACGATCGCAGTCCAGCGCAACCCTACGTAGACCGTCATGGAGAGGGCAATCAGCAGGACAAGGATGGCGGTCCCCAGATCCGGCTGCTTCATGATCAGGATCGTCGGCACCAGCAGGATTCCCAGCGGAAAAAACATATCCTTTACCGACAGGCCGCCAATGGCATGAAAGTTATTGAAGAAGCGGGCAAAGGTGATGATGATGACGATCTTCATCAACTCGGAGGGTTGAATATTGAACAACCCCAGATTCAACCAGCGTGTGGCCCCCATGGAACGCCTGCCCACAACCAGAACGGCAACCAGCAACAGTATCAGGAAGCCGTAGAACCAGTAGGAAAAATCCTCCAGGATATGGTAGTCGATGCTGCAGGCCAGCAGAGCAATGAACATGCCGAACAGCATCCAGTAGACCTGCTTGATGTAATAGGGTGCGCCAACAATCTTATAGGGTGTTGTAGCGCTGTAAATATTAAGAATACCTAGCAGACAGATAGCCACAACCAGCCCGGTCAGCATCCAGTCTATATTGGTCAGCAACCTGCGGTCAATCATTGGCAGCTCCCTCCTTCACCACTGGCTGACTGCTCGGCTGCGTCTCATTCACATCCTCATCCGCGTCGCTATCTTCTCCTTCGTCGGCACTTTTGCGGATTACCGCCTTTGGGGGTGGTTTTTTGGTGTCGAACCACGCCCTCAATATTCGGCCTGCAATGGGAGCCGCCGCGGATCCGCCATGCTCACCATGCTCAATCACCACTGCCACGGCGATCTCCGGTTTGTCATAGGGAGCAAAGGCCACGAACAGGGCGTGATCGCGGAATTGGTAGGGTGTGCTCTGTTTGCTGGAACGCAGCTTGACGACCTGTGATGTACCGGTCTTGCCGGCAACCTTGATATCACCGAGACGCGCCGCGGCTCCGGTTCCACCGGCATCGTTCACCACAGAATACAATCCTTGCTTGATCAGCCGGAACTTGTCCACCGATATCCCGGTTGACCCAAGGGCTTCGGGCTTGAACTCCTTGAGCAGCTTGCCATCGGCATCCACGATACGTTTCACCAAGTGCGGCCGGTAGATCGTGCCCTCGTTGGCCACGGTGGCAATCATGGAGGCCATCTGAATGGGTGTCATCAGCACGTACCCCTGGCCGATGGCCACCGGCAGGGTTTCGCCATGATACCAGCGCTTGCCGAACCGTTTCTGTTTCCATTCCGCAGAGGGGATCATGCCACTCTTCTCGTTGTTAAGTCCAATACCTAGGGGAGAACCAAGCATGAATTTTTTCGCCGTTGCCGCAATACGGTCCACCCCCAGCTGTTCACCCAACTGGTAATAATAAACGTCGCAAGATTCTCGCAGCGACTTTTTCAGACTGGTAGTTCCATGGCCGCGTTTATTCCAGCACTTGAAGGTTGAGGTTCCCAAGTCATAAGAACCGTTGCAGTTCACAGAAGTGGATTCATTGATTTTGCCATCTTCAAGACCCGCCAGGGCAGTGATGATCTTGAAGATCGAACCGGGAGGGTACTGACCGGTAAGCGCTTTGTTTTCCAGGGGGTGACGTTTGTCATCCAGATATTCTTGCCATTTTTCCGCCGGCAGTTTTCCGCTGAACAGTGCCGGGTCAAAACCGGGATTGCTGACAAATGCCAGAATTTCACCGGTATTTACGTCCATGGCAACGGCAGCGCCCGCTTGATCTCCAAAGGCCCGCTCCGCCTGTTGCTGAACATTCAGATCAATGGTCAGCACCACACTGTTGCCTACCGCGGGGTATGTCTCGGAAACAGTCCGCAAGACACGACCACGGGCATCCACCTCCAACTGCCGGCCACCGTCACTGCCGTGCAGTTCCTGCTCCCAACCCCGTTCTATGCCGTTTTTACCGATGTAATCTCCCGGATTGTAGTCCTCGTAACCCTTGTCGTCCAGTTCATCCTCGGAAACCTCGCCAATGTAACCCAACAGGTGCGCGGCCAGAACCCCGCTGTAATACTCTCGCACCGGCTTCATCTCGATTTCCACCCCCGGCAGGCGGAGGCGGTTCTCCTCAACAATCTCCACCTGGTCCCTGCTGATATTGGAAGCCAGCACAATGGGGTAATATCTGGCGCGCCCTTTATTTTTTTCCCAGCGTTCAGCCATTTCAGCGCGATCAAGAGTCAGCAGTGCAGCAAGCTGATCCAGCAGCGCTTCCTTGTCCTTAACTTCCTGGGGAACCACTGCAAGGCTGAAGGAAGGTCGGTTGCTTACCAACATCTTGCCGTTGCGGTCCATGATCGCCCCACGGGAGGCGGCCACCGGTACAAAACGCAACCGGTTGTTCTCCGACCTGCTGCGGTAATCATCGGCACTGAGAATCTGGAGGTGCCACAAACGCAGCAGCAAAAAAAGGAAGATTGCGCCGACGACAAAGGACAGCAGCAGGATCCTCCGTTTCGAGGCCATAATCTCGCGAACAAAACGCTGCTCTTTCATGCAACATCCTGATCAAGTGCAAATGAGGGCAAGAGGGCAACCAGCGAGGCGGCAAAGGAATTGACAAGGAGATGGGGGATGAGTCCTGCGATCATGGAGTAGGCAATGCCGGGGGTATATGTAAACATGAGCAGCAACAGCAAATT
>JBGSQD010000043.1:0-19863 GCA_041738275.1 Geobacterales bacterium | reverse complement strand
GGCCAGGGAGCAGGCCAATGCAGGAAAGCTTACGCTGTTTCTCGGGCTTTTCGCCGCAGCAATGGTCATTGTGGTCATGGCCCGCCACGGGGTTCTGTTTCTCATGGCATGGGAGGTCATGGCACTGTCCGGATTCTTCCTGTCAACAACGGAACAACGCAGTTCCGAGGTGCAGCGGAGCGGTACCGTCTACCTCATTGCCACCCACACCGGAACCATGGCGCTGTTTGTCATGTTTTCGCTGTTGCGCGAAACAATCGGCACCTTCGCGTTCCCACCATCACATACACTTTCCCAGGCAGTACCGGTTACATTAATAGTTATCATAACCGCCCTGATCGGTTTTGGGGGCAAGGCTGGTCTCATGCCCTTGCACTTCTGGCTGCCAGGCGCCCATGCCAACGCCCCCAGCCATGTTTCAGCCATGATGTCCGGTGTAATGCTGAAGATGGGTGTGTATGGCATTCTGCGGACGTTGTCTTTTTTTGACGGGTTGCCGGCCTGGGTGGGCTGGCTTCTTCTCCTGCTTGGCGTCTGGTCGGCGATAAACGGCATTGCCCTGGCAGCCGGGCAACGCGACCTGAAACGCCTGCTGGCCTGCAGCAGCATCGAAAATATCGGCATCATATTCATCGGCATCGGGCTGGCACTTGTCGGTGTGCAACTGCATGCGCCTTACCTCGTTGTATGCGGCCTCTTCGGGGCTTTTATCCACATCATCAACCATGCCTTGTTCAAATCGCTCCTCTTTATGGGGAGCGGGGTATTGATACACCATGTCGGAACCCGCGAGATCGACCGGATGGGTGGCCTTTCCCGGCGTATGCCGGTTACGTCCGCGCTCTTTCTGGTCGGCTCCCTTGCCATCTGCGGGCTGCCTCCGCTCAACGGTTTCGTAGGTGAACTGTTTCTATACGTCGGCGCCATCACCGATGGCATAGTATCCCCGCTGCCGCTGGCGGCCCTGGTGGCGCCGGTACTGGCATTGGTCGGCGGACTGGCGATCATTACCTTCGTCAAGCTCTACGGGATCATCTTTCTGGGCGCTCCCCGATCATCCTCAGCTGCTCACTGCCATGAAGCAACCAGGGCGATGACCGGTCCGATGGTTCTGCTGGGGCTGGGCTGTCTGGTTGCCGGTATGGCTCCTTTGCTGCTGGTGCGGCTGGTTACACCGGCGGTCGGGTTTTATGGCGATCTGGCCGCTCCGGCCATTGCCCAGGTTACCAGCCAGGTGCCTCTTGTGCCGCTCACGATTGCCAATATCCTGCTCGTCATCCTGGTACTGGCTATCGGCACCGCGTACCTGCTGCGGCTGCGCAGGCTACCCCGCACAGAGGGGGCAACCTGGGGATGCGGCTATCTTGAACCAACACCCAGAATGCAATATACCGGCACATCCTTTAGTGAGATGGTGGTGAGCATGTTAGGGGCAATCGTTGCCCCAGACCGTCTGAGGCCGACACTTGAGGCGGTTATTCCCCGGGCGGAAGCGCGTTTTCAGTACACAATTACCGAAACCGTGCTTGACCGGATTCTGACACCGGTCTTTCAGATGGTCGGCCTGGGATTTTCCTATCTCAGGAGAGTGCAGCATGGCCAGCTTCACATCTATGTGTTATATATTTTCGTCACCCTGTTCGTCCTGATGATCTGGACGCATTAAAGAAAGGTTGAAGGTAGAAGGCTGAAGCATTAATCAACGATTTTGCCTTGTTTTCCCTTCAGTCTTCAGCCTTCAGCCTTAATACCTGACTAATTGCAGTGAGGATGGCACCTTATGACTGATATCATCATCCATTGCGCAGTGGCGTTGTTCTTCCCACCCCTTCTGTTGGGGGTGATCGGCAAGACCAAGGCGGCATTTGCCGGACGGGTCGGGGCGCCATATTTCCAGCCCTATTATGATCTGATCAAACTGTTCCGCAAGGGGTCGGTCTTCAGCGAAACCACAACCTGGGTCTTTCGGGCCGGTCCCGTGGTGACGCTTTCGGCAACGCTCATCGCCGCCACTTTGATACCGCTGGGCCGCCATGCAGCGCCCATATCCTTCAGCGGTGATCTGATTCTGTTTGCCTATCTTTTCGGGTTGGCACGCTTCTTTACAACCATCGCCGCCCTTGATACCGGCTCAAGCTTTGAAGGCATGGGAGCGGCCCGTGAGGTGACTTTTTCCTGTCTTGCCGAGCCGACGCTCTTTTTTGCCCTGATTACCCTTGCCCGGATGAGCAAGTCGCTGACCCTTTCGAACATCCTGACCCATCCGACTCCCTCGATCTGGTTTGCTTCCGGAGCCAGCATGCTGCTACTGGTAGGGGCGCTCTTCATCACCCTGTTGGCGGAAAACTGCCGCATCCCCTTTGACGACCCCAATACTCACCTGGAATTGACCATGATCCATGAAGTCATGGTGCTGGATCACAGTGGGCCGGCATTCGGGATCATCCTCTATGGTGCGGCACTCAAGCTCTTTATCCTGGGGGCGGTCTTTGTCAATGTCGCACTCCCCATTGCCACAGGAAACGCCCTGGTGGACTGGGCAATCTTCATTATTGCCATGCTTGCCCTGGCGATCATCATCGGTATTGTCGAGTCGGTAATGGCCAGATTGAAGCTGGTTCGTATCCCGCAGCTCCTGGTCGGGGCCACCATCCTGGCTGCGTTTGCCATGATGCTGGTATTGAGGTAACCACATGAATGCTTTTGCCGATCAATTGCTCGTACTGGTAATGCTGATAAATCTGGTCATGCTCGGGACGAGCCGGCTGATCTTTTCCATACGGGCCGTAGCTGTCCAGGGGGTTATCATAGGTATTCTGCCCGGATTGATTCATCCATTTTCGGGCCATCTAGCCGCCATCACTGTCGTCATGATACTGGCGAAGGGCGTTATCATCCCGTATCTGATCAGTGACGCCGTACGCAAGGCCCATATCAGGCGTGAAGTGGAACCATTCATCGGCTATGTGCCGACCCTGCTCCTCGGCGCCGTATTCACGGCATTTTCCTTTGTTTTTGCGGAAAAACTGCCCCTTGCTCCGGAACATCAGGATTTGCTCTTTGTACCGGCATCCATCGCCACATTGCTTACCGGTTTTTTGATCCTGACGACCCGACGCAAGGCAATTTCCCAGGTCATCGGATATCTGGTCATGGAAAACGGGATTTTCGTGTTCGGCCTGTTGTTGACCGAGGCAATGCCGGTCATGGTAGAGGCCGGCGCACTGCTCGACCTTCTGGTGGGGATATTTGTCATGGGAATCGTCATCAACCATATCAGCCGGGAATTTTCGTCCATTGATACATCCCGCCTGCGAGCCCTCAAGGAGGAGTAGCTGCATGTTGAATGCCCTTGTTCTGCTGCCCCTGATAGGGGCGTTATGCGCCTGGATCATACCGGACAACCGGTTGCGCCCCCTTGTCCTGCCCGTAGTCGCCACGGTCCATATCATCCTGACGGCACTATTGCTGGGAAATGCGCCCCCCCCCTCCCCTGGAGGATGGATATGGCTCGATCCGCTGGGGAAGATCGTTCTGCTGTGCATCAGCCTGCTGTTTGCCGTCTGCGCGTTCTATGCGGTCGGTTATCTTTCCTACCGTCAGGAGCGTTCCAACCGGGTCCTCTGCATGGGACTGCTCGTCTGCCTGTCGGCCATGGGAACCGTGACCATAACCCAACACCTGGGACTCCTCTGGGTCGCTCTGGAGACAACCACCGTCTCCATGGCGCCGCTCATCTACTTTAATCACAACGCCCGTTCCATAGAAGCAACCTGGAAGTACCTCCTTCTCTGTTCCGTGGGGATCGGCCTGGCCCTGCTCGGGTTGCTGTTTCTGGCCTATTCAACCTATGTCGCACATCATGATGCAACCCTGCTGCTGGCGCCTCTCATGTCCTCGGCCCGCGATCTGAATCCGGCATGGCTGCATGCGGCGACGATATTCCTCCTGGTCGGCTACGGTACGAAGATGGGGCTTGCGCCGCTGCATGCATGGAAACCTGATGCCTATGGCGAAGCGCCGGGACTGGTGGGCGCTCTTCTTGCCGGTGGCCTGGTCAACTGCGCCTTTCTGGCGATCCTGAGGGTCTACCAGATCTGCCTGGCATCCGGCACCGAGATCCTGTTTTTCAAGCAGGCCCTGCTCGGCATGGGACTGGTCTCCATGGCCTTTGCCGCCGTTTTCATGGCCCGCCAGGCGGACTTCAAAAGGATGCTCGCCTATTCAAGCGTCGAGCATGTGGGTATTCTCGCCATCGGCCTTGGACTCGGCAAGGGTGCGCTGTACGGCGCGCTCTTTCACCTGTTGAATAACGGTCTGACCAAAGGGGTGCTGTTCCTGTCATCAGGTAATATTCACCGGTCATATTCAAACAAGACGACCGACGTGGTCAAGGGGGCCCTGACGCGCCTGCCATGGTCGGGAGGTCTGTTTCTGGCCGGCTTTATCGCCATCACCGGATCACCGCCTTTCTCGCCGTTCATCAGCGAGTACACCATTGTCAGCAGCGCCTTTATTGATGGCCATTATTGGGTTGGGGGACTATTTCTGTTCTTCCTGGTGGTGGTCTTTATCGGCATGGCCCTAACGGTGTTGCCCATGGTCATGGGCGCCCCGCCGACCGATATTGCACCGAGCGACTATGAAGACCGCCTGTTGACTGTGGGTCCGCCGCTCTTCATGATGATGATCATCCTGGTGCTCGGGGTATGGCCGCCGGAATTTCTGGTCACACTGCTCATTGACGGCGCCGCCATGCTGGGGGTGCAGCCATGAGCGACTCCCTGCGTACCATATACAACGGCTCTTCGCTTCCGCTGGCGGATATTCCGATTGCCGGTTCCACACAGTTCCTGCAGACCATTCTCGACGCCGCTGACCGGGGATGGCGAGTTGTCTCGTATTTCGGGATTCCGGGGGAGAACGTCACTTCACTGGTCTGCGTGCTGGCCAACAAGGCTGAAGGTCAACTTGCCGTGACCCGTACGGAGACCAGCGAAGACCACTTCCCCTCTATCGCACCCCTCTGTACCCAGGTGCAGCTTTTTGAGCGGGAGATTGCCGAACAGTGCGGACTGGTCTTTGATGACCATCCCTGGTTCAAACCGGTGAGGTTCCACCGCGCATTCGTCCCGGGCCGCGACGCCTGGAACCGGCCTGCGGACGACCCTATCCGGGTGGGGGTCATGGACTACTTTCAGGTAACAGGGGATGAAGTGCATGAAGTTGCCGTCGGTCCGGTACATGCAGGGATCATAGAACCGGGACATTTCCGCTTCCAGTGTCACGGTGAAGAGGTCTTTCATCTGGAGATTTCACTCGGCTATCAGCACCGTGGAATAGAAGCAGCCCTCATGGGCGGGCCTCACCCACGCACACTGCAGGTTATGGAGACTATCGCCGGAGACACCACTATCGGTCATGGCCAGGCCTACTGCATGGTAATGGAGGCGCTGGGCAGGATCAAGGTTCCGCCGCGCGCGGAAGTGCTGCGCGGCATCGCGCTCGAACTGGAGCGGCTGGCAAACCATACCGGCGACCTGGGTGCAATCGCAGGCGATGTCGGTTATCTTCCAACAGCCTCCTTCTGCGGCCGCATCAGGGGAGATTTCCTCAACATGTCCGCTGTAATTTGCGGCAGCCGGTTTGGTCGAGGACTGCTTACACCGGGCGGTACGATCTTCGATCTCACGGCTGACCAGCGTGAAGACCTGCAAAAACGCCTGGCAGATGCCCGACGCGACCTGACCGATGCAATTGAACTCCTCTGGAGCACCCCTTCGGTAATGGGGCGTTTGGAGGGAACAGGCACACTGACGCAGAAACAGGGACTTGAACTCGGGTTGGTGGGTCCGCCGGCCCGGGCCTGCGGCATCAAGCGGGATGTGCGCAATGATTACCCGTTCGGAATCTATCGCATGACCCATCTGCCGGTTGCCACCGCATTCCACGGCGACGTCTGCTCACGGACCATGATCAGATGGCAGGAAGCCCAGAAATCCATGGACTTCATCGAGGAGCAGCTGCGGCAGATCCCCGGAGGGGGGCACAGGTCCAAAGAAACGCCGTGCGCCGGACTGCATCTGGCCGTGGCGTTGACCGAAGGGTGGCGAGGGGAGATCTGTCACACGGCAATCACCGACGATTTGGGCAGGTTTGCCCGTTACAAGATCGTCGATCCTTCTTTTCATAACTGGCTGGGACTCGCCTTGGCGCTGCGCGGGCAGCAGATTTCCGATTTTCCGCTCTGCAACAAGAGCTTCAACCTTTCCTATTGCGGGTTCGACCTATAGTAAGCCGTTGGAATAAAATTACTGTTACACAAATATGGCAAAAACGGCATAAGGAGCCGTAACGAAACAACCGGAAATGTAACAGTTATTTCGTAACGGTTCCTAAACAGAAACGGCAAATCGCGTTGATTTGCGTTACAACCCGGAACTCCGGGAGGAAGGACAGTCCATCATGTTCCGTGCAATTGTTTCCCGTATCAAGCAAGGGCATCAAACCATGCCCTATCCGGCAAAACCGTTGAAGATGCCGGATCTGTTGCGCGGTTACCCTGTTGCAACATCGCTGGCGCGAACAGAAGAGCAAGCCGATGAATCGCCCGATTGCCCGTATGGTGCCTTTTCCGCAGCGAATGGCGGCTGTCTTGATATGGGGAAATGCCTGTTCTGCGCCGAGTGTCCGGCAGGAAATATCGAATTTACCAATGATCACCGCTTAGCCGTTACCCGAAGGGAGCATCTGCTCATAAAGCCCGGAGCCGACCGCCAGTTTGCCCAGCCGCTTGCTCCTGATTTGCGCCGGATTTTAGGCCGTTCTCTCAAGTTCCGGGAGGTCAGCGCCGGGGGGTGCAATGCCTGTGAGGCAGACTCCAACGTGCTGTCAACAATCGGCTGGGATCTGGGACGTTTCGGCATCCAGTTTGTGGCGTCGCCACGGCATGCGGATGGTCTTTGGGTAACCGGTCCGGTAACTAAAAATATGGAACAGGCCCTGCTCACCACCTATGAGGCAATTCCCGCCCCAAAGATCGTTGTTGCCTGCGGCGCCTGCGCCATCAACGGCGGACCTTACATCGATTCTCCCCAGGTCTGCAACGGTGCGGAAAGCCTCGTTCCCGTCGATCTCTACATACCAGGCTGCCCGCCCCACCCGGCAACCATCCTTGATGGGCTGTTGCGCATCCTTGATAAAATCCGCTGACCTGACACAACTGAGTCAGGATGGAGATTAAACCGGCAGCAATTTCTGCCGCAATTTTGCCAGGGTCCGCTCCTCAATCTGTCGCACCCGCTCGCGAGATATGGCAAAATGATCGGCAATATCCTGAAGCGTCATGGGGTTATCGCTTGCCACCCTGTTATCAATGATGAAGCGCTCCTTATCATTCAATTCTTCCACAGCTTTCGATACCTGCTGTTTCAAAAGATTTTCCTCCTCATACTCGCCGAGCAATTCCTCCTGGTTCTTCCGCTCATCCGCAATGGTTTCCAGGACTGTCAGGCCATCGCCTTCAGCATGTTCTGCATCCAGGGAAACTTCGCCCTTCAGACGCTGTTCCATTTCCAGGACATCATGATCCGAGACATTGAGCATGTTTGCCGCAGCTGCAACATCGTCATCTTTACCTGTCATTCTGCGCAGAGCGTTTTTTGTCTCGCTAAGTTTGTAGAACAGTTTCCGCTGTGCCTGGGTTGTGCCTATCTTGACCAGGCTCCACATGGAAACGATGTAGTTCTGGATGTAGGCCCTGATCCACCAGATGGCATACGAGATAAGCCGTATTCCCCGGTATGGGTCAAATTTTTTTACAGCCATCATCAGTCCGATATTCCCTTCCTGGATCATATCCAGCATCTTCAAACCGTATTGCCGGTATTCCGAAGCAATCTTGACGACAAAACGCAGGTTTGAGGTAATAAGTGTATGAGCGGCCTCAAGATCCTTTTCTTCGTAGAACTTGACAGCATAAAGACGTTCCTCTTCAGCGCTCAGCATGGGGAACTTTCTGATCTCAGCCATGTAGGCAGTCAGGCTGTCAGTTATAATGGGAAGATTGGCAACCATGATTTACCTCCTTTTACATAAGTATTGCCTTTAGCACTCTAAGCCTCCGACTGCTAAAAATATAGCAAATCACCACCACTAAATCAAGCCTAAAAAAACAATTAGCCTAACAATAACAGTATATTGAGCATGGTATATTTTTTCGGCGACCCCTTGGTTTTTTGAATTTCAGGATTATCTAACTCAGCATGTTGTGTTGTTGCCGCTATTGATATTTGAAAAGACCATGCTTCGTTGCTTTCTCTACATGGCCTTGTTATTATAAAGCCCTTAGCTTTACGTAAGAAGGAAAAATCGGCACCCCCCAAGCCATGGAGTGAGGATGAAAAAGATAAACAGGGCTTCAGGACATATATCCGCAACTTTTATGATGATAATTTCGACTTTGATCCTTTTTGCGCTAACAGGATGTGACAACCCTAAGGTTTATAAAATCGGGATTGTGAATGCGGTTCCGGCGCATGAGGCCATTGTTGCAGGATTCAAATCAGGTCTGGCCAAATCCAGGCTTATTGATGGCAAAAACATAACCTACCTATACAGTGATACTATCCGTAGCGACCAGATAGATGCTGTATTACAGGACCTTGTGAGAAAAAACGTTGATCTGGTATTCGTTGTTACCACACCGGTGGCAAGGAAAGCCAAAGAGATCGTAATGGGTACCAAAATACCGGTGGTTTTCGCTCCAGTTCTCTATCCGGTTAAATCCGGGCTGGTTGAAAGCCTTATACAACCTGGCGGCAATTTTACCGGCATTCAGGCAGGAGGCAGTATAGCAAAGGCCCTGGAATGGCATAAGGCTGCCGTGCCAGGTTCAAAAAATCTATTTGTGCCGTATAAATTTGGCGATGAAGTAGCAGAACAGAGCCTGGCAGAGCTGAAAGATGCAAACGAACTGCTTGATGTCAAGCTGGTGCTTAGAGAAGTCAGGTCCCAGCGCGAACTGGAAGCAGCTCTTGACAATATCCCCCGTGAAGCGGATTCAATCTGGCTCCTTAATTCCTCTTTTCTCATCTCAAATGTTGATTTGTTTGTCACATCAGCAATAAAACATAAGCTGCCTCTCTCTTCCGGCACCTCGCAGTATCGTGCCGGAGTGTTGGTATCTTATGGTCAAAAACCATTCAGCACCGGTGAGCAGGCAGCAAGGCTGGCGCAGAGGATTCTGGATGGGGTGCCGCCTTCCGAATTACCGGTCGAGATCTCCGAATTCTACTTGGGTGTGAACTTGCGAACTGCTCGGGCGATCGGCATAAGCATCCCGGACTCAATTCTTTTACAGGCAGATGACATAGCGCGGTAGGTAATTAAATGTCGAAGAGAACAATAAAAAACAGCATCAGGACTCGTTTGAAGAGGGAATTTGTCGTTCTGGCGATATTCCCCCTGTTGTTTCTAGGGGTTGTCCTTGCCTGGCAGAGTTATAACGTTCAGATAAATCAAGCATTATTGCATCAGCACGAGATATCTGCGAGGGCACAGGAAAGGATCAAGGATTTTTTTCATGCCATTGAAGATGAATTGATCATGGTTTCCAAGGTAAATAACCTGCTGGAGCAGGACAAGCCAACCCGTCACGCCATCCTTTCCAGATTACGCTCATACGACACCAGGTTCGAGCATGATATTTACAACGAGATTATCCTTCTTGACAGCAAGGGGAAAGTCAGGGACCGTGTCTCCCGAACCAGGGTCTATTCTCTTGAGAATCTCGGAGAAATGTCCGGAGCTGATGAGTTCCGTAGCCCTATGACCAATGGCGAAATCTATTACAGTGCAGTTTTTTTCAATACAAAGACAGGTGAACCGTCGATTGTCATGGGAATACCCATGACCGACATACGCAGCGGAGCAACCAATGGCGTGCTCGTTGCCGAAATCCGGCTGAAGAAGATATGGAATCTCGTGGCGGATTTGCACATCGGCAATGCAGGTAACGCTTTCCTCCTTGATCGGACAGGAAAGATAATAGCTCATAGAAATCCATCATTGGTACTTAAAAGCACTTATTTCAAATCGCCGGACGGCGTGGTTATCCGGATGGGGCTGAACGACGTGCGTTCCCTGATTGACTCCAAGAAGATAAAACTCGGAAGCCAGGAAATCCTACTTGTAACCGAGAGGCCAATTACCGAGGCTTTGAACCTGACTTTTCGCATCTTGGCAATCATTGGCCTGCTTCTGGTGATCGCCTTGGCCGGGGCCGTAACCTACGGATTAGTAGTCACCCGCAAAATTATCGAGCCGATAGAGTCCCTGGCCGA
The DNA here is from genome assembly GCA_041738275.1 of Geobacterales bacterium. Taxonomy (GTDB): domain Bacteria; phylum Desulfobacterota; class Desulfuromonadia; order Geobacterales; family Pseudopelobacteraceae; genus JACPFJ01. Next base: position 9,520 of record JBGSQD010000043.1, on the reverse strand, counting down.
CACCGCGCAGGCAATTGTCGAGGGGGACCTGTCCCGTCGTGCGACACCGGACGCAAACGACGAAATCGGCCTGCTGGCTGACACATTTAATACCATGGCGACGCAGTTGATTGAGACGATCGAATCCATTAATAGCGAAAAAATCAAGTCCGAGGCAATAATTGCGGGTATAGGGGATCCTCTGAGCATAGTGGATACCGATTTCAGGGTGATTTATCAAAACACAATCCATAAGGAGATGCTGGGAGAACATGTTGGAAAATATTGTTACCAGGCATATGAACACAGGGAACAGGTATGTGATATTTGTCCCATGGCAATGGCTTTTGCAGATGGCAAACTGCATAAGGCAGAGAGGACAGGTATTACCGATAGAGGATTGATATATGTTGATGTCACGGCTTCTCCAATAATGGATGCCACAGGCAGGGTAATTGCCGGGATCGAAATCGGCAGGGACATCACCAAACGTAAGCTGGCTGAAAAGGAGTTAGCCGCGGAGAAGAATCGCCTCACAGTGACTCTGGCTTCAATCGGTGACGCGGTTATAGCCACCGATACCGGCGATGTCGTTGTATTGATGAATAAGGTTGCAGAAAACCTGACCGGCTGGACGAAGCAGGAGGCTGTCGGCACGCCTCTTTCAGAGGTGTTGTACATTATCAATGAAAAAAATCGAGTACGCTGTAAATACCCGATGGGTAAAATTATCAAAACCGCTACGATGGCTGGCCTTAGCGACCACATGGTGCTAATTTCCCGCGATGGTACGGAACGGGTAATTGCCGAAAGCGGCGCGCCCATAATGGGTGACAACGACGAAATCCTGGGAACGGTTCTCGTGTTCCGTGATATTACCGAGATACGGAAGATTGAAGAGGAACTTCTCAATGCCAAGAAACTCGAGGCTGTCGGCATCCTATCCGCCGGCATCGCCCATGAGATAAACAACCCGCTGACCAACGCCTCCCTGAGGATTCAGATTATGAAGCAGGAGTTGGAGGAGAATAATCAGGCTGGAGATTTCTGGGATAAACTTGAATCAATCGAAAAGAATGTCGACAGGGCATCTACCATTGCCAAAGAACTGCTGGAGTTTTCTCGACAAAGGGAACTGGAATTCATACCGGTGGATATCAATTCCACGCTGCATGGCGCACTACTCTCCTTGGAGCATAAACTCACGAACATCAAAGTCAATCAAGACCTGGCGGAACTTCCGGAAATACCGGGCGACCCCGTGAAGCTGGAACAGGTATTTATTAACATCCTTAACAATGCGGTCGAGGCGATGACATGCGGAGGCAATATTAATATTGCCACATCATGCCGTGACGATTATGTTAAAGTGAGAATTTCCGATACAGGAAGCGGGATCCGTGAGCAGCACCTGGCGCGGGTATTCGATCCGTTCTTCACCACCAAGGAAGTCGGCGTCGGCATGGGTCTGGGCCTTTCCATCTGCTATGGCATAGTCATGCAGCATAACGGCAGTATCGATATTTCAAACACGGAAAATACAGGGACCATCGTGACCGTTAAATTACCCTTGAGGGTCTGATTATGAAAAAAATCTTGATAGTCGATGATGATGGTGAATTGAGGGGAAACCTTACGGAAATATTGAGAGGAGCCGGTTATTGCACCGATGAGGCAGTCTCAGGTTGTGAGGCGCTGGAGATGCTTGCTTCCAAAGAGTACGATATTGCTCTTCTCGATATGATCATGCCCAACCGGGACGGTATGGACATTCTCACCGAAATGAAGAAGATCAGGCCGAGAACGAGGGTAATCATGATTACCGCATTTGCTACCATTGAAAATGCGGTCAGCGCAATTAAAAAGGGAGCAAGTGACTATATATCCAAGCCATTCAAGATTAAAGAACTCATTACCACTATCAAACGAGTGATTGAGGAATCCAGATTCGAAACCGATATAAAAAAATTGAACATCGAATATACACTGAGTTCATTATCCAACCCTATTAGAAGAAACATCATTAATTTGCTCAATGCCAGAAGTAAAATGCGTTTGATGGAAATCACGAGAGAACTAGACATAGAAGACCATACAAAGGTTGTTTTTCATATGAGGATGTTGAAAGAGGCCGGAATTATTGAGCAGAATAAAGAAAAATCCTATTTTTTGACAAAGGAAGGGGAGAGAGCCATAGATTTTCTCAAGTTATTGGAGAACTACGTGACCTCCTGATCATTTCCGCCAATCAAGATAACTCAATCTTTTCACGACAGTCTTCCTCCCTACCCTTGCCATGTATTTATACCTCCCAATAAGAACCCAACACAATGCCGTGATGTATCAATTGCGAATTCCCTCCTGTAATTTTCGATATGTGAATTGAGGCAGAGACAGGACAGAAGTGAAGAAAACTTCACCGGCTTAACTGTTTTGTGGGGAATTATTCCATTTAATTTTAGAGTAATTTAAGCGATTGTAATTATTAGCCATGCTTCGTGTTGCGGGCTGTGGCCGCTGATCTGTGTTGGCGAAAGGCGGCCGTTTATGCGTTTATTGGGCTGAAACCGGGTGGAAATATATTCACGTTACAGGAGAAAGTAAATGATTTGGGAGGAGTACAGCAATTTGAAAGATAAAGGAGACTTGGACGATTCTGGCATTCTTATCGTGGACGACGACAAAAATAACCTTGAGCTTTTAAGACATTTTTTCAGGGCGGAAGGATTCGGAGCTACTAGCGCTTCAAATGCAGATGAGGCGCTTGCGCTTCTTAAAGTCAGTCGTTTTTCCTTCCTGCTCACCGATTACATCATGCCCGGCAAAGATGGACTTGAGTTGGCCGAAGAGGCGCTGGGAATCTCCCCCGCCTTGAAAATCATCATGATGACCGGAAATTCCTCAGCACAGCTTTCCAATAGGGCCGCTGCATCAGGGATCAGCGACGTCCTTGTCAAGCCGATCAATTTAAAGGATTTATCGAGAATAATGGTCGCTGAAAATACTCAGACCATTACGGATGCAGTATCAGTAACCTAGGCTGCCCCCTCATAATCAGGAATCATACCCGATGTTGTCCTGAAAAACCTGACTGATCAAACAACGAAGGCTGCCAGAAGAGTGAGGCCGCAAGGCAAATAAGACCCATTCCGGATGGAAACTATCTCGTTTAATCATAAACCCAGACATTGCTGAATGTTGGAGGAATCACAATGGTAGTTCAAACACTCTCAGAACTCATGACGCGGCAAGTCATGAGCATGCCGCCGCATGAAACAGTTGTCCGGGCCGCGGCCATGATGGCTGAGACGTCCATAAGCTCGGTGCTTATTGCCGATAATGAAGGACCTTTGGGCATAATCACCGAGCAGGACCTGCTGCGGGCCTGGAGCCGTGGCATTGTAGATGATTGTCCGGTCAGCAAGATCATGAGCTTCCCGGTATTGAGCGCGTCGTGCGATATGGACTGGAAGGAAGCCTATCACCTGCTTGTTCAGAAAAACATTCGTCATCTGGTTGTGACAAGTTTAGCCGGTGAGGTCGTCGGCATAGTCAGCGAAACTGACTTCAGGCGTCAACTCGGAACCGACTTTTTGTCAAAATTCAGTAATTTGGCAACCGTCATGAGCTCAGAGGCGCTAACGCTGCATGGGTCCGCCACTCTGGAGATTGCTGCCCGCCAAATGGACAGCAACAGCACCACCTGTGTCGTGGTGGTTGATGACGGACGACCGGTGGGGATACTTACCGAGCGCGATGTTGCCCGCCTGTTTGCCAGACAGGTCGACATCAGGACGACTCCGATCTCAAGCGCCATGACCACTCCGGTGGTGACAATTGATGTGACTGCATCGATCACCGATGCGTTGGCAAAAATGCTGGAGAAGAGGCTCCGCCATATCGTTGTGACGCGCGATAACGGGATTGTTGCCGGAATACTGAGCGAACACGATATCGTGTCGCTCCTTGAAGGGGAATATCTGGATGATCTTCGGGATCGAAACGAAATTGTGTGCGCCGCGCTTCACGATTCGGAAGCCAAACTACAGGCGGTGTTCGATCAGGTCAGCGTGTTGCTCGGTTTTCTTGAACCCGATGGTACAGTGATTAAGGTAAACGCCGCAATGCTGAGAAACGCAGGTCTCCACTCCGATGCCGTAATCGGTAGACCGATATGGGAAATGCCTTGGTGGACACACGACAACAGACAATCGGATTTGCTGCGAATAGCCATTAAAAATGCCGTGCAACTCAGGAAAACCACCGGTTTCGATGCAACCCACAGGATTGCCGACGGCAGCATCATTTCCGTGGATTTCACACTCAGACCCATATTCGGCCCAGACGGCTCCGTTGCCTACCTACTGCCCGAAGCCCACGACGTTACAAAACGCAAATTGGCCGAAGAAGCGGTACGAACAAGTCAGCAGCATTTTGAAGCGCTTCTGACCGCCACACCTGTTGGTGTCATTGAGACCGACCCATGCTGCAACTGTATCTATGCCAACCAGCGCAGCCTGGAACTAACCGGATTAACCTGGGAGAGCATCCTCGGAACCGGCTGGATTAATGCGATTCATACAGACGACAGGGAATCCGTTATACAGTTCAGGAAAGATATCGCCCAGGCACGGAAGTCCGAACAACTGGAATTGCGATTTATACAGCCGGAAGGGAATGTTAATTGGGTCCTTGCCCAGGCTGCTCCATTCATGACAGCCTCAGGTGAGGTCTCCGGTTACATATGGACCGTCACAGATATTACACGTATGAAATCACTTGAAGAACAGTTGCTGATTGCCTCCTCGGTCTATGAAGCCAGCAGCGAGGCAATCATGGTAACTGATGCATGCAACCATATTGTTGCGGTCAATCCCGGGTTCACCAGACTTACCGGCTACGACCGGAAAGAAGTGATCGGCTTAACTCCGTCAATTCTCAAGTCAGGACGTCATACTGCGGAGTTCTACAAGGAAATGCAGAAATCTCTAGAACGTTCCGGGCACTGGGAAGGCGAAATCTGGAACCGTCGCAAGAATGGCGAGTTTTTTGTCGAATGGGTTTCCATCAACACCATTAATGACTCAAATGGCAAGGTCCACAGGCGTTTCGCTCTATTCTCCGATATCACCGAAAAGAAGAAAAGCGAAGAATTAATCTGGCAACAAGCTAATTATGACTTGTTGACCATGCTTCCGAATCGCCGCCTGTTCCGCGATCGGCTGCATCAGGAGCTTAAGAGGACAAAGCGAGCCAAGCTCCACCTTGCCTTGCTTTTCATTGACCTCGACCGGTTCAAGGATGTGAATGATACTCTTGGTCACAACTTCGGAGATCAACTCCTGTTCGAAGCTGCATGCCGTATCAGCAAATGCGTTCGTGAATCCGATACGGTTGCACGCCTGGGAGGAGACGAGTTCACAACCATCCTTTCCAGTCTGAATGACCTTAACAGTGTGGAGCAGGTCGCTCACTCCATAAACCTTGCACTTGCCGAGCCATTTGAGCTTGGTGACGAAACCGTTTATCTCTCCGCCAGCATCGGCATAACCCTTTATCCGAATGATGCGGATAATGTCGAGGATTTGCTCAGAAATGCCGACCAGGCAATGTATGTAGCCAAAGAACATGGTCGCAACCGGTTCAGCTATTTCACCGGAATGATGCAGGTGGCGGCGAAAAGGAGGCATCAGCTCAGCAACGATCTGCGTCTGGCGCTGGCCGCCGGGCAACTTGAAGTATTTTATCAACCGATCGTGGACCTGGAATCCGGACGAATCGTCAAGGCTGAAGCCTTGCTGCGTTGGCAACATCCGGTGCATGGAGACGTTGGACCGGCTCAATTCATTTCCATCGCCGAAGAAACCGGGCTCATCAACGAGATTGGTGAATGGGTATTCAAGGAATCAGCGCGCTTTGCCAAGAGGTGGCATGACATTAACGAGCATCAAGGATTGAAACTCCCTTCGGCCCTTATGGAAAATAACGACTGTTGCATCCGGAATGAGCGTTTGATCCAGATAAGTGTCAACAAATCACCTCGTCAATTCTTCAGCAGCAACACCCATCAGAGCTGGATAAACTACCTGAGTGAAATCAACCTTCCAGCCGGCTGCATTTCCATTGAGATCACCGAGGGACTGCTCCTCGATGACCGGCCTGAAATCGCGGACAAGTTGCGCAGGTTCCGTGACATGGGGATACAGATAAGCCTTGACGACTTCGGCACCGGTTATTCGGCCATGTCGTATCTGCAGAAATTTGACATCGATTACCTGAAGATAGACCAGTCGTTTATCCATGATATGGAAACAAACCAGAATGCAAGGGCAATATCCGAGGCCATTATCGCCATGGCCCATAAACTTGGAATCAAGGTTATCGCCGAAGGTGTCGAGACCCCGAAACAGCGGGACATCCTGGCCTCCGCGGGTTGCGACTATGCCCAGGGTTTTCTGTTCGCCAAGGCCTTGCCTGCCGACAAGTTTGAGGAGATGCTGGTAGTGAATTCATCCATGGCGGCAAACCACCAACCATTCCGGGAGTCCTGATATTACAGCTGCAGTGCCAATCTCCCCGGTTGACAGTTTGTAATAATAAAAAGGAGACAAACCATGAAATTCAGGACGTTCAGGCATTGGCGAATAAAATACAAAATTATGTTCATCTCTATCTTCAGTGTGGTCGTTATGCTGGCTGGCCTGCTTTTTTACCTGTTACCATTGATCGAAAACAGGATCATGAAGGATAAGCAGGATGCCACAAGGCACGCCGTTGAGATTGCCATGGGGGTCATGGAGAACGCCGACAAACAGGTAAAAGCCGGCAAGATTACCCTAGATGACGCCAAGAAAATTGCCATGGAAGATATCGGAAACATGCGCTACGAAAAAAAGGAATATTTCTGGATCAATGATCTTGGAAAACCATTTCCAAAGATGATCATGCATCCGACCGTACCTGCGCTGAATGGCAAGATTCTCGATGACACCAAGTTCAACAAGGCTACCTGTGCGATTGACGGAGTCAGTGGACCGGGACTGAAACTTGATGGCAGAAACCTGTTCGTTGCATTCAATGAGGTCGTGGAACGGGCCGGTCACGGTTTTGTGAAATATGATTGGCCGAAACCGAAAGAGGGTGGTGGGGTGACAACTGAACTATATACCAAGCTCTCCTATGTAAAGAAATTCGAGCCATGGGGCTGGACCTTGGGGAGCGGCATCTATGTGGATGATGTGGAGAAAGAAGTGGCAACTATCAAATGGACGCTTTTTGGACTTGGGATCGTCTTCGCACTTCTAAACCTGATTCTCGCCTGGTCCATCAGCCGCGGTATCACCAATACCCTGAGCTACGTGGCAGGTAATCTGACCGAGATGGCTAATGGCAGTGGTGACCTGACTCGGCGCCTCAAAATAGAGCGCGAGGATGAATCAGGTATCCTCGCCCATGCCTTCAACCAATTCCTCGACAACCTCAAAATCATCGTTGAGAAGATCACCAGGAATTCCGTCGAGGTGTCGGCAGCCGCCAGCCAGCTAAATTCTGCGGCTTCCCTGATAGCCTCCGGCTCAGAGCAGGTGGCGGCCCAGTCGGTTGCCGTGGCCACTGCGGGCGAAGAGATGACCGCCACATCCACGGAAATCGCCCGGAACTGTGTCATGGCGGTTGATAACGCCAATCGTGCTACGCAGACCGCCAAGAACGGCGCCGATATCGTCAGTCACACGGTGCAGAGTATCCAGCGCATTGCCGTAAAGGTCCAGGAAAGCGCCACCACAGTGGAGTCGCTCGGCAAGCGCTCCGAACAGATCGGTCAGATCATCGGCACGATCGAGGATATTGCCGACCAGACCAACCTGCTGGCCCTTAATGCCGCCATCGAAGCGGCCCGCGCCGGCGAGCAGGGACGAGGATTCGCGGTCGTTGCCGACGAGGTCCGGGCGCTTGCGGAACGCACAACCAGGGCCACCCGCGAAATCAGCCAGATGATCAAAACCATCCAGCAAGAAACCGGGTCAGCGGTTGCAGCCATGGAGGTCGGTGTCAAGGAGGTTGGTCAGGGCACGGAGGACGCGGCACGTTCAGGAAAAGCGCTTGAAGAAATTCTTGTACAGGTTGCAGAGGTAACAAACCAGATCAACCAGATTGCTACCGCAGCTGAGGAGCAGACTTCGACAACCAGCGAAATCAGCGGCAACATGCAGCAGATTACCGGAGTGGTTCAACAGACCTCGCGCAGCTCCCAAGACACGGCAAGCGCGGCAAGACAACTGGCCGACATGGCTCAAGACCTCAAGTTGATTGTTGGCCAATTCAGGCTGTAACATGGTCCCGCATCGATGAGGCAATCCAGAGACTATCAGCATCTTGCCTCAAGACAATCCAATATATTTCTGTAAATGCAAGATACGATAAATCATATGTGAAGAACAATTCACAAAAGACAGTTTTTCGTGAACAGGTTTTCAATTTGATTTTTATGTGTGTTTGCTAAGATATGAATAAATCAATGCATAATTGGAGTGTCATGCGGAACGGTTATAAGTTGCATTTACAATCCTTTTCAATGGTAACCCTGCTGATCCTGCACTGTTTGTCAGGAATTGCTGATGCCGCAATTGCCTGCTACCAGTGCCACGGTTCTTCAGCACCCGTTGATTACCGTCCTCTTGATGCAGCATACCGGGATCCCTCCTCCGGAGGTTTCAAGGGCAATCACCGCCCCCACATGGGGTCGGCGGCAACCGCTTTTTCGTGCGCCCCTTGTCATCCCGGTAGCGGGGAGTATACATCCTCCCACCGGGACGGCAAGATCAAGCTAGCCTCCAACATCAACAACTCTCCCTTGATCACTCGTTATAACAATTCTACTTCGGCATTCTCCCAGACGCCATCCCCATCATTATCCACTTGCACCAATGTCAATTGCCACTTCGAGGCCACCACCCCCACTTGGGGGAGCGCCGTATTCAACAACACCGACAAATGCAGCCAGTGCCACGGTTCCACTACTCCGCTCTCTGCGTCGCACTCGACACACAGCCGCTACTCATCTATAACCATGGGCAAGTTTTCCAACCATGCTGCCTGCGCCACCTGTCACGTCAATTATGCATCTTCGCTGAATTTCGCCCATGCCACCAGCGTAAGCCGGCGACCGATCAACGTGACGGTCGGAACATACAACAGCGGCAGCACTACATACCTTCCGAGTCAGATCCACGGTGCTTACGGAACCTGCACCAACCTTTACTGCCACAGCCCGGGCAACAAGTCTACGGCGCCATTCACAGCTCCCAACCAGACCGCCACCTGGGGCGGGACTCTCGGGTGCGCCGGATGTCATGCCGCAACACCCACTACAGGAAGTCATGCCGGTCATGTGGAAACAACCTATGGTGTGCCGGTTGCATGTTACAAATGCCATGTTGTAACGGTCAGCCCAGGAATGACCGTTGATGCGACCAGCAACCATGTCAATAACAAGGTAGATATCGCCTTCAGCAGTACCACCACCGCTGTACAAGGCAGATAC